>JAQUPP010000001.1:320115-640230 GCA_028716665.1 Patescibacteria group bacterium
ATTCCGGCAATGTCGGCATCGGAACGACAGTGCCAGTAGAATTATTGCATCTTAAAAAAGACCAAGCAGCTTATACAAATATAAAAATTGAAAATGCCAATTCTGCTGGAGCTGCGCAGGTATTTATGATTAATGATTTAGGTAGTGCCTACACTCAAGGACTATATGGTTCTACTCATGACGCCTATGGTGCCGTTTCTGCAAATGGTGGATTTACATATTTTAATGGGGCTGGTGGATTAACCCTAATGGCAGATAATGCTGCGGGAATTATTAAATTTGCTACAGGAGGTAATAGTGAAAAGGTTCGAATTAATAGTACTGGTTATGTCGGCATCGGAACAACAAACCCCTTAGAAAAACTTGAAGTATATTCTGGGAATATTCGTACTCACCGACCGGATAATAGCACCACCATGGGCTATCTTTACGCTCAAGCAGGCACTGATTTATGGAGAACCTATACAACAAATGATAGCGCATCTGATTTAAGATTCCGAGCAGGCGCTACCGACCACATGGCAATTAAATATTCTACCGGCTATGTCGGTATTGGAACGACAGGCCCGACACATAATTTACAAGTAAATGGGTATAATACTACTGGTACAAGCGTTGTTAATACAAAGGGGAACTATGATTTTTATGCTCCGGCTGGTCAATATCCTAGAGATTTGGGATTTGGGGTGATAGCCGGACCTGTTACGGGTAATGTTAATTTATATGGCCTTACTGACTGGAAAAGTGGTTATGGCGGTTATATAGGTGCTTGGTCAGATGTTACTGCTGCAACCGAGGGGAATACTAATGCGGCAGGTGTTGTTTCTATTTTACGAGGAAGTCCAACTAACAGTAATGCCTTTGGTTTTTATTCTGATTTGTCTAATTTTTCTGGGGCAGGAGGTAATACAAAATATGGTATTTATAGTACTGGAGAAACTTATGATTATTTTGCCGGCAATGTTGGTATTGGGACAACGGTACCTTCTAATCTTTTAAGTGTTTGGGGGCAATTGGCTGTTGGTGAAATAGACATGCTAGATGCTCCTGATGGTGATAGAAATATTACAAATGTTAATAAACTTACCGTTGCAACCATTGATCCGGTCTATGAAATTAATGGTAAAAAGTATGCGACTTATGCCGCTTCAATTGCTGGCGGAGTGAAAGAAGAATACACCGGCAAAGCAAAACTTTTTGAAACAAAAACTTCAGAATACGAATACATAATTGATTTTAATAAAATAGAGATTGGCTCTGACTTATGGGTTTGGAGGAATGCAGTGGATTTCTCGCGCGATAACGTGGATATATTGATTACCCCTTATGGAGAATCAGCTGATATATATTATTTGATTGAAGGCGATAAAATAATTATTCGCGGCGACAAAATGGTTGAATTTTCTTACCGTTTAACCGGCAAAAGATTTGATTGGCAAAATTGGCCAACCTTATCTAAAGACCAAAATGAAAAAGCTTCATTTATTATCAAATAGAATAATTAATAATCTAATTATAAAATATATGAACAAAAAAATTATTTGGATAATTATAATTGTCGTGGTGATTATTGGCGCAGTTATCGTTATTTTAAATCTTCCCAAAAAATCAACTATTCCTGCCACAGGCCAGGGAGAAAAAACAACTCCCGTGGTAGTTCCTGAAGGAACTGTAGCCGCCCCGGAATTAAATCTTTCGCAAATTGTAGAACCGAAAGCGATTGTGCCTGGTGCCAGTCCGGTTACCGGAGAAGGAAAAATTTTAACTGATGAAGGAAAAATAGCCAGTCCGGAGGGCGTTGCCCCGGGGGCGAAAGAAACCCCAAAACCATCCGCGCCGATTGAAGAAAATAAAATTCCTAAATCAGCTTTGACGATAAAAGTGAGCGCTCAAAATGGTTATGAACCTTCTCAATTTCGGGCCAAGGCCGGCCAAGTAGTAACTCTTTGCTTAGTGGGACTTGATGATAAATCGCATAGTCTTAATTTTCGTCATCCGAGTTTAAGCGGGCTGGTGATTACTATTATTGGAACAGAAACAAGATGTCTTACCTTTAATGCGCCGATCGCGGGAACTTATGAATTTGCTTGCAGCAATCCGGATCATTCCAAGGAAGTTGGCCAAATGTTTATTACAGAGTAACTTTAAAGGGTTTTGCCCTTATGATTAAAAAAAATAGTAAAAAATTTAGAATAAAACATTTTTTACTATTTTTTATTTTTATAATTTTAGTTTTGCTTGCGATAATTTTGCTTGCCAAAAACGCTCAAGCGCCGGGATTTTTTTATAATACTGAACCGCAGCCGGAAACAAAATCTAACCCTGAGCCTGTCAAAGGGACTAACTCTGAGCCCGTCGAAGGGGCGAAAAATTCTCTTTCCGAATATTCTTCGGCCACTTTTAGTGATTCATTCTCGGGCCAGGCTTGGTTGGATACAACTCGGACCAATTTATATTTTGATTGGACCAGCCAAAATCTTATTTTCCCGCCGGTTTTAGATACTGAAGAAGTTTCGGCCGGTGATTTTTTAATTAATTTTATTCCGGAAAAAATCAGTTCTGAAGGTGATTTTGCTCTGTTTGTCGGCACTCACCGCATCAGTCAGAAAAAACAATTGTTGATTTGGCAGATTAAAGAAAATCACTGGTCAAAATTTGATGTTTCGACTTTGCTCAACATCAACCCTGAGTCTGCCGAACGGGTTGACTTTTCAACTTTAGGTCTTAGTGATACCGCGTCAATTCTCGGTTTGGAAAAAATTACTTCATCTTCAAATTGGCTGCTTTTCAGCCAAGACCCTTCAACCAACACTTCGGCCGTGAGCTCAGTGCCAAACGGCTCAGGGCAAGCCAACAATCTTAAAATTGATATTTTAAAAATTACGGATTCAGAAACAGATCATCCACGGATTGAATTAATAGCTGAAAAATCATGGCCGATTTCATCTTTTAAAGATATTCAAATAGAATGCGGCGAAAAAAATTGTTTAATTGCCATCAGCGAGCCGTTAACTATTTTTAAAGTTGACACTAATGGCAGTTTAACGACTTTAGAAAATTTGACAAAATCTTTAAAAGAAAATAATCCTGATCAAGTGGTTATTTCTAAGGGATTATCAGCGGAAAATTGGCTGGTGGTTCTATCTAAGAAAATTCCGCGTCAGTCCGCGTCAAGTCCGTCTGAGTCCGCGCCTTTGTATCAATATGAGATTAATGAAATTAAAAATGAAACTCTAAATAACAAAGGTATCACTTTTACGGCCGAATATCCGGGCCGGCCGTCACTTTTAATTTTAAAAAATAAAAACATTTTTCTTTTTTGGGGAAGTTATTTTACTCAGGCCTATGAAATTACTCCTCAAAATAAACTGATTGATTTATCCGGCGATTTTGGTTGGCGAATTTCAGCCAATAAGCCGTTTCATCTTTATCAACTTTCTCATTCAATTTACATAAAAAATGAAGACCGTTCCATTATTCGCTGGGGAGGCGGAACCAATGTCAGAATTGATCCGAAATTTTGGTTTACTTTTAATCCCGATTTTTTAAAAATTATTCCTTATCCTCAAAATCAAGATTCAGGCTATCTTATTGCCGGGGTACCGTCAGGCGGAACAAAAATTTATCAATTTAACGATTTGGGTTTTGATTTATCCAAACCTCGCCAAATCGTTTCCGCTAAAATTAATTTTTCCGTAACTGAAATTAAAGCGGCTCAAATCACCAATTTACAAGGCAAAATAGACAGCGCTCAAACAGAATATTGGCTTTCAAATGATGGCGGAAAAAATTGGGAAAAAGCGGAAATAGGCAAGCCGGTTATTTTTAAGACAGTTGGCAATGACCTTCGCTATAAAATTATTTTAACGCCAAATTCCAATGATTCTTATACTGTCCCGGTTTTAAACTCAATCTATCTTTGGTATTGGTATAAATAGAATTTTCTGATAATTTAAAATTGAAAAATCAAAATGGAAAATGACAATGTAAATTTTAAAAATGAATTCAAAAAACGCCTTTATAACTGGGTTTTAAGATTAATCAAGTTTATAGACAAGCTTCCCAAAGACTCCGTATGTAATGTCTTGGGAAAACAGCTTCTAAGAAGTGGAACAAGCATTTTGGCAAATTATATTGAGGCAAACTCAGCCAGCTCAAAGAAAGATTTTATTAATTTTTTCACTCATTCTTTAAAATCAGCCAATGAATCTAAGGTTTGGCTGACATTATTAAGAGATACTGACAAAGGAGATAAAAATGAATTGCAGTGGTCATTAAAAGAACTGATAGAAATAGCCAATATTCTGGCTTCCAGCATTTTAACTCTCAAGGGTAAGAAATAATTTTGACATTTTGAATTGTAATTTTAATTTTTGATATTTACATTTTGCATTTTTTAATTATCCACTTTATATTATTGACCCACCCATAAAAAGGGGATACAATATAAGAGTAAAGTTAGTATTTTTAAGTATAAAATTGATTGTTTAAATATATGAAAAAACAAATATTTTCTTCAAAAATTATTTATTTTTCGATTTTTTTAATTTTAATTTGTTTTTCTTATTGGGGAGTAGAAAAAGTAAGGGCAGCTGATCCGCTGGACAATGATCAGATTGATATGCTGAAATATTTAGACATGAATGAGCACGGGATTTTTAATTTAGCTACTCCGGTAGATGATGATAACGCCGCGACACAAGGATATGTTAAATCAGTAGTTTTAACAAATACTGGTTGGACGGCTACTGACAGCTATATTTATTTAACTACTATTGGTAATAGCGTCGGTATTGGAACAACAATTCCGGTCGCAAAATTGGAAGTTGCCAATAATTATAGCAGCACGGCAACGCTACCTTCGGCTAATATTGGTATAGTTGGGCGTAATTATACAGGTTCCGGCGCTGATGTTATTGGTGTCTATGGACAAGGAAAAACCAATGACGCTTCTTATAACAGTTATGGCGGTTATTTTTATGGCACTTATAGCAGTAATAGAAATAAAGCGATTGGTATTTATGCTTATGGAAATGATTATGCGGCTATTTTGGATGGTACTGTCGGAATCGGATCATCAATACCGGCTACAAAATTAGATGTTAATGGCAATATTGCGGCGAATACCTATTATTCTCGTGGTGATCCAATCGGTTATTTTCTTAATCCTGCCGCAGGTGGTACGGGTTGGGGATTATATTCCAATGGTTCTGTATATGCTTCTGGAAGTGATGATAATTATTTTGCCGGAAGCGTCGGAATTGGAATAACAAATCCGGGAGCAAAACTTTCAATCGTAACACCGGATACCAATTATTCAACAATATGGTCTAATAACGGTGGTGCAAATAATGAATATCTTTCTTTATATCAAACTGTTGATGATTTTATATTTACTTCCAATAAAAATGGTTCAGGAGTTCGTAAGGGTATAGGAATTACTGCCACAGGTGCGGATAATACCATGCCTAGTGGAATATATTTAAAAACAGACGGTTATGTCGGAATAGGAACAACAATTCCGGGTTTTAATCTTGATGTTTATGGTTCAGGGGTTGTGGCATCGCAAATTGTAAGCACTAATAATTATTCAGCTCAATATATTAAAGGTGGTCAGAGCGGAGATGTACGCTGGGGATTATTTAGCGGATATCCGAATGTGGGAGATTTTACAATCAGAGAGACAGGAGTTGCTGATTATTTGACAGTCAAAAAAACTACCGGCAATGTCGGTATTGGGACGACGATTCCAGGCATGGTATTAACAGTTAATACGAGTACTAATGATCAAGGTATTCAAATTCAAGGAGCAGCATCAAATATTAGTCCTGTACTTAAATTCGCAACTTCGGCAGGTACTGCTTATGCTCGTATTGGTATTGCGGGTGCAGCTGGTAATTTAGCTACAAACAGTGGTCAAAATGATTTAGTTATTAGAACAGAAGGTACTCAAAAACTTCATCTTGCTCCAGGAGCCGTTATTACTGAAACTTTGCTTTCTACTGGTTATGTCGGCATTGGAACAACAATCCCATCAACAAATCTTGATGTTAATGGCCAAATAAAAATCAGAGGAGGGGTACCTGGCGCTGGTAAAATTTTAATTTCGGATGCAGTTGGTTTAGCTACTTGGTCTCCTGCCACTTCTATCAGCGATGGCGACTGGACAATTTCCGGCAATAATCAATATTCTGCTGTTTCCGGCAACGTCGGTATTGGGACAACGGATCCGACGGCAATTTTACAAATTAATAAATCCACTGGCGGTAGTGGACAAAAATGGTTGATTCTTTCTACGACTGGAGCTTCCAGTGAAGGAATGGTTTTTAGAACTGACAATGGTGATATTAATCGTATCACGTCTTATGGTGATTTGTATTTAGAATCCAATAATGGTTCAGGTGCTACTTTAGGACTTGATAGTGGTGGTCATTCTAGTTTTGGAGGTTATGTTTATGCACCCAGTTTGACTGTAGGTGGACTGGACATTACCCCACCGACAGAGGGAGCTATTATTTCCGGCAATGTCGGTATCGGGGTGACGGATCCAGTTAGTAAATTAGCAATTTTATCCGGAGCGGGTGTTGGCGGAATTTCAATCGGCACTGATGAAACTTATGCTGCTGTAGCTGCTCCCGACGGCGGAGCAATAATTGAAGGCAATGTCGGTATCGGTTATACAACTGCTTCTATAGATAAATTAAGAGTTAATGGTTCTATTATGTCTACGGGTCCTGCTGGTGGGAGTCCGTTGCTTACATCGGCTATTAGAATGTCAGTGGAAGGATCCGGAGCTTATGGACAAGTTCAAACTTATAATTCTGTGCCCTTAGTGTTAAACCCCACAACTGCGGGCGGTAATGTCGGTATTGGCGTGACAAATCCGGGTAATAAATTAAGTGTTTATGGAGGCACAATAGGTGCTTATAATTTTGACGGAACCGATGGTCTATTAATTGAAGGATATAGCGCTTCAGCTAGCGATGATGCAATGATGCAATTTCATACTTCGGGAGCGCTTTATAAAATGGGAATAGATTATTCTGATGAAGGAAAATTTAAGCTTACTTATGGTAGTGAAGATAATGGACAGACACAAATTGTAATGACTGGCTCCGGTAAGGTTGGAATTGGATTAGCAAATCATACTCCGTTATCCAAACTGGACGTGTCGGGTAATATGGCTATTGGTTCTTATGCCGGGGCTAGCGCCGCACCTTCAAATAGTTTAATAGTTAGTGGCAATATTGGTATTGGAACAACAGCACCGGGAATAGATTTAGCTATTGGCGATACTGATACCGGTTTAGATTGGGCGAGTGATGGTAATTTAAAAGTAATGACTAATAATTCAGAAAGAATAAGAATCGCTTCAGATGGTAAGGTTGGAATTGGAACAACCGGGCCGGTAAATCCACTTCATATTTATTCGTCATCATCTTCTGTAATTCCATTGAGAGTTGACGATTATTATTATACTTATTCAATAGGAGCTGGAACTTTTTCATCGCCCAATACAAATGGATGGCAATTATACAAAGCAAGCTCGGAAACTTATTATGACAGCGTAGTGGGTGGGCATCATTTTTTGACCTCAGGATCTGAAAAAGTTACATTTACGAGTGATGGTAAGCTTGGAATCGGAACAGCTACGCCAGCAACATATTTAGACATCAAAGGAACACAAGTTGCCGGAAGCTACGGAGATGCCGCAACAGCGATAAAGATTAATATGACAAATGATGCTTCATCAATCTATGGTGGAATTGCATGGAAGGACAGCGAAACAGCGGCCGAGACTTGCGGGATTTATCCTATGCGTTCGGGCGGAGTGAATTATTTCGATTTTTTAAATACAGGTACAGTTTATATGAGGTTATTAGGCGGAACAGGAACAATCTTGAATGACAACAGCGCTGACTTGGATTTTCGCGTAGAAAGCAATGATAACGCAAATATGTTTTTTGTTGATGGTGGGGCAAATACAGTAACAGTAGGATATAACGGATCACTTGGTTCTAAATTTAATGTTTATTCGGCGACAAATAACACAACACAATTTACCGGTCATCTATTGAATGTCAGAGCAGGAGATGGAACCACTAATACAATTAGTGAAATTGATTTCGGAGTAGCCAATACAGTAGCACCAGTTATTATCGGAAGTAAAGTTATAGACGGTTCCGGTGCTACAAAGGGAGATTTTTATATCGGGACAAGAGATTCGACAGATGGAGCAACGCTTCCAACAGAAAGATTAAGAGTAACAACCGCTGGCAAAGTCGGTATCGGGATAACAAATCCGGGACAAGCATTGGATGTTACTGGAACTATTCGCCAATCAGCTTGTAAAACAGCCGGTACTCTTTCCGCAAATACTTCAGGTGATATTATTTGTACATCTGATGAGCGATTGAAAAATATTTATGGATATTATCAAGGCGGACTTGCCGCGCTTTCCGCAATTAATCCGATAAAATTTTCTTATAAAGGAGAAGATTTCGTTCATGTGGGATTCTCGGCGCAGAATGTAAAAAGTGTTTTACCTGAAGCCAGCGCCTTGCAGGATAGCGGTTATTGGAGCTTGGACGATACATCAATTACGGCATTAACTGTAAATGCCATCAAAGAACAACAAAAAGAAATCGAAGATTTGAAAAATGTTGTCTGTCAATTAAAACCCGATGCAGATGTCTGCAATAAGTAATCTATTGATTATTAAAGAATTAACGAGTTATGAAAATAAAGAACATAAGCTAATTTCTAATTTTCAATTTCTAATTTCTATTGAATTTTAAATGAATCAATTTTCAAACCCGAAAAACAAGGAATATAATTTAGAAGAAAGAACAGCCAAATTCAGCGAAGACATAATAGAATTCATAAGAAGCATTAAGAGAGACGATATTAATCGTAATATTATTACTCAATTAGCGCGTGCCATAACTTCAATCGGCGCTAATTATTGCGAAGCTAATGCTTCCAGCTCAAAAAAGGATTTTCGCAATAAAATATATATTTGCAAAAAAAGAGGCCAATGAAGCAAAATATTGGTTAAGGATATTGGCTAAATATCATCCTGAATTGAAAGAAAAAATAAGAATTTTTTGGCAAGAAGCCCATGAATTTCATCTGATTTTTCAGAAAATTACCAACACCCTGGATAAAAAAGTTTAAAAATTAAAGAATTGAAAATTTAATAAAAATTAAAAATTAGAAATTGAAAATTAATTAAGTATTTATAATCCGTTAATTTATAAATTAATAATCTAATTAAAGTTATGAACAAAAAAACAATTTTGACAATCGTCATTATCGTGATACTCGTGGTGGTTGGTATTATTCTCGTGAAGAATATGCCTGCGCAAAAAACCATTAAAACAACCGTGCCAAAAGAAACGGTTACGCCAGGGACAACTCCAAATGTTGAAACCCCGATCGCTCCGGTTGAAGGAGCCAAACAAGCCGCGCCTGGGACAAGTTTTGTCACCAAGGAAGGCGAAGTTGTTACTCCGGAAGGAACGCCGGTTAAGCAAGATGCTTTGCCTGGTGCGCCTGAAGCGCCGAAACAATCAAAATCTTTAACTGAAACAGAAATTCCCGCCGGTTCAGTTCAATTAAACGTAACTGCCAGCGGTTTTACTCCGAATGAATTTTCCGTCAAAGCCGGTCAAGTTGTCACTTTAACCGTTACTGCCGGTGATGAGAAAACTCACGTTTTTAAATTTGATGACGCCAGTTTATCCGCCGTGGCAATCGGTATTGCCGGACACGAAACTCGGGCGATTACTTTTAAAGCACCAGCCAAGGGAGATTATTCTTTCTTTTGTGATGTTCCGGGTCATTCCCAGAGAGGCGAGAAAGGCGTGATGCATGTTAAATAGATTAACGAGTTAACGGATTAATGAATTAAAGAATTTATAACTCGTTAATACGTTAATTCATAATTAACAATTTAATTAAAATAGAGGATGAGCTTTTTTAAGCCACATCCTCTATTTAATTTGAATTAATTTAAAATCCCTCCACTTGATATTTTGAAGCGGAGGGATTGTTTTAATTTACAAGTTTTACAAATTTCAAACTTTTCTTTCCGATTTTCAGGAAATAAATTCCTGAATTAATCGTTTTCCCTAACTCATCTTCGCCATCCCAAACTGATTCTTTCGGCGATAATTTTTTGACAACCCTTCCGGATATGTCATAGATAGTCGCTTCCGATTCTGAACCCATATTTACAATATGCAGTTCTTTTTGGAATGGGTTTGGCCAAACGGAGAAATCTGTGGTTATCTGAATTTTTTCTTCCGTTTCTGCGATGCCGATAATTTCTTCATCCGATGTCCAGCTAAAATTGTCTAAACAAAAACAATTTTGCGGTATGGGAAATTGTCCCCTGAATTCAACTGTGACGATAGTATCCATTCTTGGAGTAAAAAATTCTCCTTTTTTGCCCGTATATCGGAAAGTTTTTCCTTTGTTATCAGAAATTACAATCGTATCTCCATCTGCCAAATCAAGATAATTGAAATGAAATCTTGTGCCCTTGATTCCGCCATTTGAGAAACAATAATGTTTTTCTTTAATCGTGTCATTGATAGTAGGATTCCAATATGGATGATAATAATCATCCGACCGACCAAAGTACCAATAATATGGGAAATTATTAGTTTTCAGATACTCGTCCCAATTGGTATTTACACTGGATGAAAGCCCATTATAAGTCGTATCGTAATTTCTAGCTGTCTGCGGGAAATAAATACCAATTACTTCTTGAAGTTTTTGTGAGGCTGGATCATAAACAATCATCTCATCAATATCTTTGACGATGTTATTAGCTATTGCTCTGATTGAAACAGAAAGTAATGGATCATCGCGAAGTTTTATAGCAAAACTTCCCAATCTTGTTCTTTCGTTAATATATCCTACGTCGTTAATTAGAATTTCATCATCGATAATTTGTTGTTTAACACTATCTGATTCTGTTTTTAGAATCAATGCTAAACTGTTAATATCCTGAGTTAATTGATCTATTCCCGAAGTTTTGATTGCCGAGAATCCATCTGTCTTAGCAAGCGCTACGGCCAAACTTTCTTGACACCAAGATGGATTTTCAAGCAGTCTAATGAAATAAGTCAATCTCTGGGGGGCATTAGCAGTTGTCCAGCAACCTACTGTCAAATCTACGAGACTTAATAATTCTTGTTGAACTTCCCACTGCTGCATCTGACAGGCCATTAATCCGAGAATATTGATGTTTTGACCGATTGCTTGTTTTACTCCCGTAATCGCTGTTTTAAATCTTTTATTGGGAATACTCATCCAATCAAAAGGATTTTTATCCTGAATGATACCATGCCAATTACAGCCATGGCCGTAGAGTATTAGGGCATATTTAGATGTGGTACCCATTTTTTGAATCGCCGCTTGCGAAAATTTTATCAGTTCGTTTTCATCAGCCATATTAATTTCAGAATCAATAATTTCTTCTACTGATGAATCCCCAAATAAATAATATCTTCGAGTTGGTATGCTGTCGTCAAAAGCATCTATTTCTATGGCGACATTTACTGGATAAGATTTACCCACGAAATCCATATTACTAATTATGGATTTACAATATTTTTCAGTAATTTCTTGTAAATTACCATCCCCACAGATATAGAAAAGCATTGTCCAATCTGCTGTTGCTTTTGGTGTAAAGTTAGAAACTTGTAATAAAATTGTAAAGAACAGGTTAAACATTTTATCCCCCTTTGTTTGAAAATGACCCTTTTTCGAGTCATTTATTGCCAAGCGAGCGAGGGAAAAGAAAATTTATTTTCTTTTCCGAGCGAGCGCTGGCAACACAGGGTCTAGTACCCTTTATAAATTAATCTTAGCATAAAATTTTGATTTTGTCAATCCCTTAAAAGATCGACAATAAAGCCTTTTCAGGGTTAAAAAGAAAAAGGGGGCTGACAAAACCATTAAAATATGCTTAAATGATAATAGTTGAACTAATAAGATTTATTATTTATAAAAATATTATGCGCAATAAAATGAAGTCCGCCAAAGCCCTTGGCAAAAGTGGAAAAAAATTAATTTTATCTTCAAAACTTATTTATTTTCTGGTTTTTTTATTTGTTATTTGTTTGGGAATAGAAAGAGCGGGAGCAACCGTGCCGAGTCAATATATTATTTCCGACAAAGCGATAAAAATGGGAAATACCACGCCCTTGAAAATTTTTAATTTAGGCACTCCGGAAGAATCCACGGATGCCACGACAAAACAATATGTTGATTCAATTGCCACGGGCACGGGCGCGATTGGTCTTTGGATGTCCAATGGTGTTGATATTTATAATAATAATTCCGGCAACGTCGGTATCGGATCAACAATACCTTCTGCCAAACTGGATGTTGCGGGAGATATTCGTTCAAAAGGAATTTCAAGTTTTCTCATAAATACTCAGAATGAGGGTATTGCAATTTTATATCCCGAAACTGCCAATACATATACCCGAATCGGTCCGACCGGTTTTTCTCCAAGTCTTGCAAGCGGCGCAGATGATTTGGCAATTGTTGGTAAATTGGAAGTAGCGGGAATAGGTTATTTTAACTATAATGTCGGTATCGGAACAACCGGACCAACGCATCATTTGGAAGTTATTGAGAGAAATGATGGATATGGAGATTGGAGTCATGGTGTTTTGCCTTTTCAACCGGCGGGTGTTTTTATTCAAGCCAGCAATGTTAATTCAGCCGGTCTTTATGGCGAAGGTTATACTCGAGGTGTTTGGGGAGTGGCGCGAGCCAATGGAGGAAGTGGCTATGGTATTTTGGGAGAAATGGGAAGCGGAGAATGCTCTTGGCCTCTTGATGATGCAACGGGTGGCGCTATTGTTGGTGTGACTAATTGTTCATCAGGTAATTCTGGGGTAGCAATAAGGGCAACTGTATTAACCGGTGTTGAAGGGTATGGCATTTATTCTCAAGGAAATTTAAGTAAAAATTATTTTGAAGGCAATGTCGGTCTTGGATCGACAACACCGGCCGCTGATTTGGATATTAACGGTAATGCTCAATTGAATATTCTTTATGATCGCGTTAATTCAAATTATCATCTTGATCTTGGCGCAAATACATTTACCAGTTCTTTGACTGTTGCCGGTAATATTGGTATTGGCGTGACGAATCCCGGATATAAATTAAGTATGGCTGACACTGGCAGTTATATTGGGGCGAGTTTTAAATTTGGCGGATCTTATGTTCCGGTAAATATAGTTGGCGGTACAAATGTGGGAGCCTATTGGCGTGAAAATTTTATTGGTTCAAATATTGATTTAGATACGACTACTGGAAAACCCAAAACCAGTGTAAATGGTTATCGAGGAGGAGCGATCGGATTTGCTCCCGATCCCGGGCAAGGACAAATTCATTTTTTTACCAATGCGGGTTCTACTGCCGGAACGGTCTTGTCTGAAAGAATGGTTATAGACAGCGCGGGTAATGTCGGTATTGGAATGGCGCCTTCGTACATACTTGATGTTACGGGCGGTCATGGAGCAAAAGTCGCAAGATTTACGGGAGGCACCAGCGGAGATAAAAGTTTGTATATGTATGCGGATAGTGGCGGCTCCGGCATAACTGATGCGGATACTTACAAAGAATTAATTTATCTTAAGCCGGCGGATAATTCTATAAATTTTTACAATAATGGCAGCGGCCCGAACGTGACGATAAATGCTACCGGCAAAGTCGGTATCGGAACAACCGCGCCGAATTCCACTCTTCATGTTAATGGTTCTTTCACGAGAGCAATAGTAACCAAAACTTCAACTTATACGGCAACCGCTTCGGACGATATTATATTATGTGATGCATCCGGAGGAGGTTTTGTAATTACTCTTCCCACCGCAGTGGGTATTGCCGGAAGAGAATATACGATAAAAAAAATAGACAGTTCAGCAAATCAGTGCGGTTATACCACGACATCAGGTCAGACAATAGATGGAGTTGCGCTGACTTATCAATTAGGCACTCAATGGCAGACAAGAACAATGGTTTCAGATGGAACGAATTGGATAAGATTGTCAAATATTTAAATTTAAGATATTTTAAAAGGGTGGGTCGGTAATGGGCTTGCCCTTTTCTTTTTGTAAAGCTGCAAATTAATTCCTAAAGCCTAAAAAGATAATAACGGGCTTGACAAAACGTCTAAAATATGCTTAAATGATATAATAAATAGCTTGAACAATAATGTTTAGCTAAATAAAACTCGCCTACGCTTAGAAAGTTACGGCGTGGCAAGAAGGAGGAAAAATGTTCTTTAAAATTTTACTAATTGTAGTTTTATCGGTTTTATTATCAGGATCTGTTTTTTCACAATCTGATTGGGTAGGAGTAGATTCAAATAATGCGCCATCAGCTATTAAAGCGCGTTATTCAAAGGATTGGTTTCGCAACACAAATACTGTAGAGATTTCTCAAGAACACGGGAATCTTTTTAACAGCCGGCAAAGCCTAAAAATCACCTATATATCAGGGAATATGCAATGCGGGGACTGTATGTTTATGAAAGTGTTTAACCCGCCAATTCAGATTCAAAGTGATACTCTTTTTTTGAATGCCGAGATTAAAGGTTTCCAAAATGACGATTCAGTTTATCAAATCAGGGTACATCCCTTCATGTTAAATAATGATAGTATTTTTGAGGCCGACAATTCCATGTGGACAGATACGTCTTGGACACAAGAGGAATGCGGGCCATTCAGGAAAGAATACAATTATGGTCTTTTTCCTAGAACGATAGATACTCTATTTTTTACTATTAACATATTGGTAAATGATGTTTCTAATCCTTATGGTATTTACATGGATAATATTTGGTATCTGGACTCTAATGGGGAACAGGTTATAATTGATTCTTGTGGAGAAGATATTGCCGCGGAAGAACCGGGGAAAATAAAGGATTTAGTTTCTGCTTTCCCAAATCCGTTCTACGATTTTTGCAAATTCAATGCGCCGGCAAATTCTTTGATTGAGATTTACAACCTCAGCGGTCAAAAAGTTAAGATGATTAAGAATTTTTCTTGGAACGGCCGGGATGAAAATGGCAAAAAATTGCCAAGAGGAATGTATTTTGCAAGTTTTAAAATTGGCGATAAAACTATGGTGAAGAAATTAGTTTTGATATGATGATTACTTATTATGTTGCGGGCAGGATGAAAACCTGCCCGTTTTTTTATTCATATAAAAATGTAAATATTTTATGTAGAAATTAGTAAATAATAAAACGTAGTATTCATCAGTATTCTAGGTGAGGGGCTTGACAAAAATCAAAAAATATGCTAATATTTATATAGAAAATAAAATAAATTCTTCACTTTTCTGTCTATCAGCGACAAAACCAGTCATCCCTCCTAACTGGGAAGTAGTCGCAATTCAAGGTTGATCTTGTTTGTCAAGCGTAGGCCTTGGGCTGATAGACATAAAAGTGGAGGATTTAAGGGAAGAGGTCATTGGCCTTGCCCCGTAGTGAACTGAGCTTGTCGAAGTTCTACTACTGGGGTTCAAATCCAATGGCGGGTATTTGTACAAAGTTCATTTAAAATTAAAAACTAAAAAAGTAGTTTCGAAGAAGAAGGAGGAGGACAAAGATGCCAGGAATGAATTATCTGATAGTAATTTTAATAATTTTTATATTAGTAATTCATTTTACATTAGAGAATAGAAAAAATAGGAGAAAAAGGAGGATAAAATGAAAAAACTTTTGATAGTAATGGGTATATTAGTGATATGTCTTTTTGCAGGGTGTACACAAACTCCAACACAGGTGACAACCACGCCAGAGTCAAAAATAGTGGAATTTCCCGATCTTGACATAACCGTTACTTTTTATTATGCCAAACCAGGAGAATTGCCAAAGATTAAAATAGATAATCATAATGAAAATGGCGCAGATGTCCTGATTGAGAAGGAGACAAATGAATATGAGGAGTGGCTAAATGTCTTTCATGAAAACATAGGAGGAAATTCCTCGGTTATTAAAAACAAAGAATTCATACCAGGGAAAAAACACAAAATAACCATTAAATGCGAAGAAGTTACTCGAACAGGATATGTAACTCCGTAATAATAAAGAGCTCGAGATTTTAATCAAGTAAGATTAAAATTGAGAGCTCTTTTTTCTTACAAAAACTAATTGTATAAACTCATGGTTTTTTCTATTCCTTGTTCCAGAGCCGCAGAGATTGCTTCAACAGTTGATTCTTCTGTTTGTTTGAGAAGTTTTTTTTCGCCGACAGAGAAATTTTTTAAAACTAAATCCATAGCTTTCTCCGACGCTTTGGTCGGAGTCCCGACCCCTTGGCGTCGGGATTGATTTTGAGCGGAGTGATTAATGCCGATTCTGAATCTGACGAAATTTTTCGTTTTTAAATTATCAATAATTGACTGAACGCCATTATGACCGGCAGACGAGCGATTTATGGAAATCCGAATTTTTCCCAATGGCAAATCCATATCATCATGAATAACCCACAGATTGGAATTTGGAATTTGGAATTTAGAATTTAGAATTTTAACCGCCAGTCCGGATTCGTTCATAAATGTGGTTGGAATAACCAAACAAACTTCGCCTTTTTTTGAGATTTCAGCTTTAAAATTTTTGTTCAATTTGAAAGTTGGAAAATCAAAAGTTTTGGCAAAATCCATTACTATTTTTTGCCCGATATTATGGCGGGTATTTTTATATTGTTCGCCCGGATTTCCCAGACCGATAATAAAAATCATAATATTTATTATTAACCTATTAAATTCATTCTAATGGGAGTTCCTTCAAATTGCCAGTGCTTTCTTATTTCTTTTTCCAAAATATTTATTTGAGCCGGATTGATTAATTTTCTTTTTAATGTATTGCGCGAAGCTTTTAGATTGAATGTCGGAGGCTTTGCCGAGTTTTGACTGATTTTGATTTTTTTCCAAATTTTTTGCTCGAATTTTTTATCGCTGATAACTTTTTTGAAAAATTCAGTAAGTTCTTCTTTCTCAATCAAGCGGTTGGAATTTTTTTCCACTTGCTCAATAAGATTGAAAATTATGTTTACATTTTTTCCCGTTTTGGCCGAGATAAAGACGATCGGCGCAAAGCTGGCTTGAGCGAAAACTTGCTGGTAATATCTGATAAACTTGTCAAATTTAGCTTCAAAATTGGAAATTTCATCGCATTTGTTAATGACCAAAATCAATCCCTTGCCCGTTTCCGTGGCCAAGTTTAACAATGATTTGTCTTGGTGGCTGATAATTTCTTTAACATCAAAAACATCAATAATAATATCGGCTTTTTGAGCGGCAAAAATTGATTTTTTAACTCCGGTTTGTTCAATCTCTGATTGAATTTTTCTTTTTCTGCGAACACCGGCCGTGTCAACCAAAGTGATGAATTTTTCATTATGGCAAATTAAAATATCTTGCGGCTCGCGGGTGGTGTGGGGGATATTGGAAACGATTACCCGTTCTTCTCCGATTAATTTATTTATCAAAGTTGATTTGCCGACATTCGGTTTGCCGAAAATCGCAACTTTCGTGCTGGACGGCGCGGATGTTTCAAATTTTTCCGGTTGATCGCCGAAAGATTCAAGCGTTTTTATGATTTCATCCAATAAATCTCCGGTCCCGATGCCGGTAACGGCCGAAACAGGGTAAGCTTGATTGGTTCCTAATCTTTGCCATTTGAGTTCGTCAAGAAAATTTCTTTTTTTCAAAGAATCCGCTTTATTGAAAATTACAAAAAACGGTTTTTTGGATTTTTTTATTATCTGGCTTAATTTTAATTCAAAGTGAGAAATTTTTTCATTAACATCCAAAACAAAAAGAAGAAGATCCGCTTCTTTAATCGCTACGGAAACTTGTTTTTCAACTTCTCTTTCCAGACTCGACGGTTCTGATTTTTCATTAATCAATCCGCCGGTGTCAATCAAAATGAATTTTTTGGTTTGCCAAGAACAGATATCATAATTTCTGTCCCTGGTTGTTCCGGGCATTGACGAAACAAGCGCCTTTGATTTTGAAATCAGGCGATTAAATAAACTCGATTTTCCGACATTGACTTGACCCACTAAAGCAACTTTATACATAATATTTTTTTTATTTTTCCCCCAGAACAATTAAAAAGTCATAATCATAACTACTGGTAAGAGTTTTTAAATTAGCCGGCATTTCTTGAATAATTTCGGCATTTAAATTTTCTTGAAGCTGGCTGAGCGCTCCCGGTTGATTGGATTTTTTCGGGAAAATAACGGTTTTTGTCCAATCTTGGGTCGGAGTATTGCCGGTAAAGACAACTTCATAACTGTCGGACAAAAGCGTATCTCCGATTTCTTTAGCCAAATTATTGATCGTAGTGCCGTTTAAAACAATAATCTTTGGAATGGCAATAATTTCCGGTGTTTCAGGGGTGGTGTTGGAAACAAATGTTTCCGGATTGAAAATATTTTTAGCCATCGCGGCCAATTCTTTGAAATCTCCGGTTCTTGTTTTTAAAATATAAGCGCCATTTGAAGCAATTTCATTTTTCAGCGGTCCCTTTGGGTCAATTTCGATTATTTGACTGCTGATATTTCCTTGTTCCACGGCTAAAAGCAATTTGGCCAATTTGACGGTTTCATTAAAACTTAGATTTGAACTGACGTTATCTTTGAAAAGATTATAAAATCTTAAAATTTTCGCCGGCTGGGACAGTAAATTCAATTTTTCCACTTTTTGTTTAATGGCGGAAATTATTTTTTGCTGCCGCTTGGAGCGGGCGAAATCAGAACCTTCATTATTTGATCCGTGTCTTGAACGGGCGAATACCAGGGCTCTGTCGCCATCCATTGTTTGCAAGCCTTTTTCAAATTTTATCACCCGATAGTTGTATCCCGCGCCGGGAAATTGATAATCAACAAAAGTTTTATCAACGTTCACTTCAACTCCTCCCAATTCGTCAACGATTTTTTTAAAAATATTGAAATCAACTCTTACCCAATAATGAATGGGAATATTGAAGATATTACTCACGACTTGCGAAGCCAATTTGCCTCCATTGCCATTTTTCATCCCCAATGAATTGGCAGCATTTATTTTTTGCCAATCATAACCGGGAATCGGCACATATAAATCGCGGGGGATGGACAAAAGAGACAGTTGTTTTGTTGATGGTTTATAGCTGGCTAAAATCATGGTATCGGTCAAATAAGGTCCGTCATGATTCTCTCCGCCAATGCCAAGAATTAAAATGTTAACTCGGTTTGAAAGTTCTCCTTGAAGTATTTGATCTCTGCTGATAATCAGATTGACCGCGTTTTTCCAAAAAGAAATTCGTCCCATATCGTTTATTAAACTGCTTTGCGAAATAATGGTATTGGTTGAGAATAAAGCAATAATTACTGCCAACACTACCAGTATTCTAAAAATCGGACGAGACAGTCTGATTTTTTTTGGTTGAATTTTAGCTTGAGGAATATCTTGGTTATCCTCAAGATTTTTAATTAAATCAATTTTATGGCTTGTCATCGAGAGTCATTTTTAAACATAATAACAGTAGTAATATTATAGCAAAAAATCAAAATTGAGCAAGGAATATTAAATTTGTAATTCGTAGCAAGAAAACAAAGGACTGTGGATAACCTGGTTGTTTTAATCGTGGATAAGTTTATAATAAGATTTAAAGAGTCCTATTTTAGTAAAGGTTTTTTAATTTTAAATTATTTATGGAAAAGAAGAATAAAAAAGGTTTTACCTTAATTGAGTTGTTAGTTGTCGTGGCGATTATGGGTTTAATGGCTGCCTTAGCTATTATTTCTTTAAATCAAGCCAGAGCCAAAGCTCGAGATGCTCGTCGCGTCGCGGATGTTAAACAAATCCAGACCGCGTTAGAATTGTATTATATGGATAAAGATAAATATCCAGATGCTCCTGCTCCTACTGTTTTGGATGGAAGTAAATGTTTAGGTAACGGTGGTTTTGCCGCACAAGGTTCTTGCACCGCTCCTATTTATATGGGTTTAATCCCGACAAATCCTGCTCCGATGAATGATGGCTCTTGCTCTACTCCTAACTCAAGTTATACTTACGCGATTGATGGTGGCGCTACTAACACAAGTTATCATATCCGATGGTGTCTTGGTGCCAAAACTGGCGAATTAGGCGCTGGAATTCATCATGCTACTCCGGCCGGTTTAGTCGATGGTTTATAATCTAGAACAGATTTAAATTTCTCTCATGAAAAAAAGCGGATTTGGTTTTTTGAAAGTATTCATTGTTATTATTATTATAATCGGTTTAACTGTTGTTATTGTTAAAGCGATTATTGGCGGAGAAATGGGGCTTAGAGATGCGGAACGCCTTTCCGATATTAGACGACTCAGAAATGCTTTACAACTTTATTATTTAGATCAAGGAATATATCCAATTAATAATATTCCGCAAGGTTTAGGTGGAAAATGTTTAGACAATAGTCCGCAAGGTTTTAATGAATCTTGCGGACAAGTTGTTTATATGGAAATAGTTCCAACTGCTCCATTTCCAAGAACAGAGGGAGTATGCGGCCAAGAAAATAATTCTTACGATCAAGACTATACTTATTTTGCCAAATTCGATGGCTCAAGTTACGCAATCAGATATTGTTTGGCAAAGAAAGTGGCTAATATGAAAGCCGGTTTGCACTGGGCAACTTCCAAAAATATCGCTGATCCGTAATTGTCCGTTAATTTGCGCGAATATGGTTATTAATTTCAAGAATTTATCAAAGACGTTAGATAAAATTATAGAAGCCGGCTGGCTTCTAATTTTTGGTTTAAGCCCGATATTTTTTTGTCCTTGGGTTTACGGCACTTGGCAAGTCGGAGAATATTTTTTATTTCAAGTTTTAACGGAAATTATTTTATTTGTCTGGCTGATAAGAATCATTATTCAGCCCAAGTCTGATTTGCCTTGGATGGAAATATATAAGAAATACTGGCAAAAAATTAAATTTATTTTGCCGGCGATTATTTTTATCATTATTCTCGGTCTGGCGACAATTTTTTCCAGATCTCCTTACCATAGTTTTTGGGGTTATTATCAACGTAAAATGGGGTATATCAGCTGGCTTCATTTTTTTGCTTTTTTTTCGATTTTATTTTTTAATCTTAAAAATAAAAAACAGATCGACAGAATTTTTTATGTCATTATTGGCGCTCTAACCGCCGTGGTTATTTACGGTTTTTTGCAAATTTTGGGATTTGATCCGTTTTATTGGAGTGAGTCGCCATTTTTCAGTTACAGAATTTTTTCCACATTAGGACAACCCAATTTTTTAGCTTCTTGGCTTTTATTGGTGATGCCGATAATTTTTTGGGCATTATTGAAAGCCAAAGAACATTTATCAAACAATAATCTTTTTGATAGAATTTTTAAAAGACCCCTGATTGCTTGTTTGCTATTCGGATCTGTTATTATTTTAGTTTTAACTCAAAGTCGCGGAGGATGGATTGGTTTTTTTATTGCTTTTTTCTTTTTCAGTATTATTTGGGCTTATTTTCAAAAACAAAAACGTTTATCATTGATTTTATTGATTTTATTGGCAGTAATTATTTTATTTGTTATTTATTTGAATTTTAATCCCGTCACTCCGCGAGAGAGCGATTCTTTTTTAATCTCTCGTTTGAAAACTCTGACTAATTTTTCCGAGACCGGCCAGCTTAGGTTAATTTGGTGGAAAATAAGTTTGGGTCTGATCGAGAAAGCGCCGATTTTAGGATATGGACCGGAAATTCAAAGATTTCTTTTTATTCCTTATTATCAGCCTGATTTTGCGGTTTTGGAAGCGATTAACAGTTATCCGGATCGGGCGCATAATGACATTTTGGACACGCTTTTAATCTCAGGTTTTTTGGGCTTAATCAGTTATTTGTTCTTGATTGGCAGCGCTTTTTATTTTGGGTTAAGAAAAATAAATCAATTAATCAAACAACCGGTTAACCGGGCCGCCATATTAGTTCTGCTTACGGGCCTAATCGGTTATTTTGTTTCTTTGCAGTTTTCTTTCCATGTCATTCCAACGGCTGTTTATTTTTGGGGTTACCTGGCGATTGTATTGAAATCGTATTTATTAACGGAAGAAAAAGATGAATAACTATGAGAATTAATAAAATTATTTTAATAGCAGTAATAATTATTTTATTCGGCTCAAGCCTGTGGTTTTTTAATGTTAAAATTTTACTGGCTGATCATTATTTAAAAGAAGCAATTGCTTATCGTAAGGGGAACAGCTGGCCGGTTTCTTTATTAAATTATGAGAAAGTTTTATTATATCAACCCAAAGAACCGTATTATCAGCAATTTTGGGCAATGAATTTATTAAGCGGGTTGGATTTTTATAAAAGCACTGATTCAAAAATTAAAATTCTCGACTTGGCCATTGACCAGATGAAAAAAATTCCTGAGAGAGACCAGGTTTTTGAGGTTAAAACGTATTTGGCCAGAATATATGGTCAAAAAGCGAAATTAACTAAGAATCAAAATGATTTTTTATTGGCCGAAAATACCCTTGAACAAGCGGCGGAAATGTCGCCCAAAATGGCGGCAATTTACAATGATTGGTGCCAGGTAAAAATTTATCAGGAAAATTGGTCTCAAGCTTTGAAAATGTGCGAAAAATCACTTTCTTTATATCCTGATTTGAATAATCCTCAAATGAATGATCTTCATCGCGAGATGGTGAAGTCTGAATTATCCACTCTCTATGATAAATTCGGCCAAATTTATTTTAATTTAAAAGATTATAAAAAATCAGAAGAAGCGTATAGTCAGGTTCTAGAACTTATGCCTTTGGGTCGGATTGATGTTTGGAAAAAGATCGCCGACATTTATTATATTCGAGGCGATTTGGATACGGCTATTCAAAAAAATATGCACGGTTATGATTTAAATCTTGAAGATCCGACATGGCCATTGGCGATCGGTGTGCTTTATAAAGAAAAAGGTAATTTAGAAATGGCTCGCAAATATGGACAAGAAGCTTTGAAATTAGTGCCGGAAGATCCTCAAATTAAAGAATTTTTAGAAAAATTAAAATAAGTATAAATTATTAAATAATGTTTATGAATTTATTTGGAATTAAAAAAAAGATTAAAAATATACTCCCGGAAAATTGTTTTCGTCAATTTAAATATTTCTATCGCAGATATGTTGTTCGGCGGAAAAGCGCGGTTTTTTATCTTTCTTATCAATGTAATTACAAATGTCCTTACTGTATTATCAGTCGCGCCGGCTATTCGGATATATATCCGAAGAAATGTGAACATTCTTGGAGCGAGTGGGTGGATATTTTTAAAAAATTGCCGCCATTGATTATTAGTTTGAGCGGCGGAGAGCCATTTCTTAATCTGGGCATCATTGATTTGATCAATAATTTACCCTCCAAACATATTGTCAATATTACCACCAATTTATCTCTGCCGGTTGATGAATTTATTAATAGGGTTTCTAGAAAAATACAGATAACGGCAAGTCTTCATCTTTATGAAGCAGACGTGGAAATTTTTAAAGAGAGGGTATTGAAATTAAAAAAAGCGAATTTTAGCGTATTCATTAATTTTGTCGGTTATCCTCAAAAGATTTCTCTCATACCGGAATTAAAATTATTTTTTGAAAAACACGGAGTCCATTTTAATGTTGATCCGTATATTGACCCCGCTTATAAATATTCATCTCAAGAAATTGAATTAATAAAGAAATATGCTAAAAAATTTCGCAAAATGGGTTTTAAAGATAATACGGGTCCTCAAAAATGTTATGCCGGTTCAATGCATTTTATAATTTTGCCCAACGGTGATTGTTACGCTTGTCAATCCGGATTTTATTACAATACGTCAAAATTATATAAACATTTTGACGTCAGCAAGGATTTTTGTTTAGGCAATCTTTTTTCGGGTACATTCAAATTTTGGAACAAACCCGTCATTTGCTCTTTGCCTTGCAATGAAGCCTGCGACATAGAATCTGCTTTTGTTCGCCGTTTGAATTAGTTAATTTTTATTTTTTCGAAAAAACAATGGCTAAAATAATACTTATTGATCCCCAAGGTTGGCAGGGAGCGGTCAATAAACAAATAGCATATCCTAATATAGGAATTGCTTATCTTGCTTCGGCGTTGCAAAAAAACGGTCATAATCCGTCAATTATTGATTTAAATAATAAAGATCTTGATTATCAACAGGTATTTAAGATTATAGAAGACGGAGCGGCTGATCTTGTCGGATTCTCGGTAAAAACAGCCACCATGAAAAACGCAGAATTATTGGCCAAAGAAATAAAAAAGAAATGGCCGAAATTGCCTTTAATGGTCGGCGGTTCTCACGCAACCTTGTGTTGGCAAGAATTAATACAAAAAGATATTTTTGATATAGTTTTTGTCGGCGAAGGAGAACAAGTAATTCCGGTTGTCTGTCAATATTTGGACGAACAAAAACCAATTGAAGATTTGCCAGGAGTGATTACGAAAAAAAATTTTCAAAATAAATTAAATTCAGTTCCGCCTCTGATTGAAAATTTAGATGAACTTGCTTTTCCGGACTACGATTTTTTTCCAAAAAATATCCAAGAATTTATTCGTTCTGCTTATCCGTTATTAACCAGTCGGGGATGTGTCTACAATTGTATCTATTGCAGTGTCCCCTTAATCAGCGGAAGAATTTTCAGGAAAAGATCGCCCCAAAACGTTATTGAAGAGTTAAAATGGGCGATTGATAAATATAATATTAAAGGATTTGAGATTATTGATGATAATTTTAATTTTGACGTTGACCGAACTAAAGAAATTTGCCGGTTATTGATTCAAAACGATTTTAAATTTAAATGGTCTTGCCCAAATGGCGTGAGAGCGGATCGCGTTGATAAAGAATTGGCCGATCTGATGTTTAAATCAGGTTGTTACAGCGTTAATGTCGGCATAGAGAGCGGCGACCCAAAGGTTTTTACTAATATTAAAAAAGGAGAAACTTTAGATCAGATTAAAAAGGGAATTGAAATTTTCAAACAAGCCGGTTTACTTGTTACGGGATTTTTTATAATCGGCTTACCTGACGATTCAATCGAGTCTCAGAAAAAATCCATAGATTTTGCCCACCAACTCGGCATAGATGCTTTTTTCAGCATGTTGGTTCCTTATCCCAAAACAGAAGTTTGGAATTGGGCGCATAGAAATAATTTTTTTATCGGCAATCCGCAAGACGCGCTTCATTTTGCCGACAGTAAAGATAAAGTCAATATTATTTTTGAAACAAAAGATTTTTCCAAAGAAGACAAAGCATTGGTTTATGAAATGGTAAATACCAAATTCGGACGCTTTGGCGTGTTGATTCCCAAAAACACGCCTTTTCTGCAATATTTAAAACAAGCCTGTTTATTGACTTGGAAATACAACAGATTGAATTTAAGAGATCAATATTTTTTATTTAAAAATATAATCAACAAATTAAGGCGTAAATTTAAAATTCATTTTTAGCATGTTATGACTCCGATAATGCCGTAAATTGCTCACAAATTTTAATTATTTATTGATTATGAAAATTGCCATTGATGCCCGACCGTTAACGGCAGGGGAACCGGTCGGCAAAGAAAAATTTACTATTAATGTTTTGGAGGAGTTATTTAGATTGGATAAATCTAACCAATATATTCTTTATTTAAATCAAGAATATAAGAAGCCCTTGCCGACTAATTTTTCTCCGCGAATAATTAAAGTGCCGGATATTTTTTGGCACTTTTTTGTGTTAATTGATTTAATTTTTAAAAAGCCGAATTTATTTTTCGCGCCAATAAGCTATATTATTCCCGCTCTGAATTTCTTCGGCAAAAATATTATCGTTATTTATGATTTGTGCGTTTTTTTGCCGTTTCAGACCGGTTCGAGTTTTAAAACTAAGTTTATTGAAAAAATGTTTTTGCGGTTTGCTATGCGAAATGCAAAAAAAATTATAACTATTTCAGAGAGCACAAAAAAAGATATTATAAAATATTTTCCGATTGCGCCGGAAAATATATCGGTGATTTATCCGGCCGTTGCCGATAGTTTCAGGTTTATCGATGACCGTCAAAAACGTAAATCTGTCTTGGATAAATTCAGTTTGCCGGAAAAATTTATCCTTTTTGTCGGAACATTGGAGCCGAGAAAAAATTTAGTAAGATTAATTTCAGCTTATCATAAATTGACAGATGGTTGCCCGTTGGTGATTGTCGGCAAAAAGGGATGGGATTATCAAGAGATATTTGACAAAATCAAAGAGCTGAATTTGGGGGAGAAGGTTATTTTCTTAAATTATGTTTCCAATGAAGATTTGCCATATCTATATAATGGCGCCGTTTGCTTCGTCTATCCCTCGCTTTATGAGGGTTTTGGGCTGCCGATTTTAGAAGCAATGGCTTGCGGAACACCCACTGTCACCTCGAATATATCATCCTTGCCTGAAGCAGCCGGTGAAGCGGCAATTTTGGTTGATCCTTGCAATATAGACGATATAACAAGGGATTTGAGTAAAATTTTGACTGATGAAAATTTGCGTCAAGATTTACGAGAAAAAGGCCTTAAACAAGCTCAAAAATTTTCTTGGCAAAAAACTGCTCAAGAAGTTTTGAAAGCACTTCAAGATATTAAATAATCCCTTTATTTTTGGTAAAAACATTACGGATTTTTAGGGTCAACCCTAATGCGTCTCATCCGTTGGCTGTATAAAATTTTTACTTTATTCACAAAAAATTAATTTTGATGTTGATATAGACATTAATATCAAAATCAATTTAATATTGATTTTACTAAACGTTTTTCAGCGGCCGCTGAAAAACGTTTAGTAAATATTGTCGTTATTTTTTTAAAATTTGTTATATTTATTTATATGAAACAAAAACAATCTATTACTGAAAAATTACTTTTATTATTTGCTGATTTTATAGATATCAGTCGCCAACCTGTAACAATCAGGCATATTCAGGCTTTATTGGACGGTGACCCGCGCGCCCAGTCAACACGGGTTTGGTTAGAAAAATATTTTAAAGAAAAGAAAAAGCAAAATTTTTATTCAACGATTTATCGATTAAGAAAAGAAGGTTATTTAAAGATAAAAAATGGACAGTCTGGAGATGGGTATTTTTTAACCCCAAAAGGTGAGAAGAAAATTTTAACAATTAAAATTCGCGATATGAAAAAAAAGAAGAATCCCAGAGATGAATGGCTAATGGTTATTTTTGACATTCCCGAAACAATGAAAAGGAGTAGAAATATGTTAAGAGGATTTTTATATACTTTAGAATTTAAAAAAATTCAGCAAAGCGTCTGGGCCTCACCCTATGACGTTTATGATGAACTAAGGGCGGTGGTAAATAATTTAAAAATTCGCAAATATATTAAAATTTTAAAAGTTAAAGAACTTGGGGAATTTTAGGTCTGTTTTTTAAATTGATTCATCTAATGGATATATATGGTTATTAAAAGTATTTTTTATTTACTAAACGTTTTTTAGCGGCCGCTAAAAAACGTTTAGTAAATATTTTGGATTGTTTTTAGTTGTTGCTGCTGTTATCCACACCCTTGGTAAATAAAATAAATTGACCGCTTTTAAAGAATTTGATATTATATTAATATTAAATCCTTTAAAAATAATTTAATATTATTAAAGGCTAGAAAATTTTTCATAAAATGGGGTATATCTAATAAATTAACTAAATATAATATGCTAAATAACATAAATAAAATAAAAAATAAGTGGTTAAAAAATATTGTAAAAACGATTACGATATTTTTTTTAATTATCCTTATTCTTTATATAGGCGTGGTGATTTATAGAATTCCGGCGGCTATTGAGCGTCAAAGAGCGGAGAAAATCGTGCCTCAGATTCATAGCCAAAAACTGACAATGGATGATGTGATGGGGGCACATTTGCCTTCTGAACCAGATTCAAAATTAAACAACTCAACATTAGAAGGTATTGATGCTAATCGCAATGGCATTCGCGATGACGCGGAATTGGCCATTTTTAAACTCTATCCCGATTCAGCCAAAATTCGTTCAGGCGCTTTGCAATATGCAAAAGGCCTACAAATGCATTTAAGAAAAGATATCACCAATGATGATATCTTTATTGCAATTTTACAAGAAAAAAGCAGGGGTTATTATTGTTTTTCTCAGGCATTTCCTTCTAAAATTACTAAAGAAATGAATAAAAGAGTTGATGAAATTATAGAAATGAGAAAAAAAGCCAGTAAGTTTGATAAAAATTCATTGGAATATAGCAATGAAGTTTGGGGAGATCCTGAAGTGGTAGCAATTCAAAAAATAAGTTCAGAAGAAGATGATTTTTTTGATGCTCGTAATAAAGAAATACAGAATTTAGTTTTTAATACTGACCGACGAAAACAAAAAGAAGATGAAAATTATACAAAATATTCTATCACTTATCTCGACTTAGATGGTTCAGAATGTGATATTGATCCATCAACACTACCAAATTAAAGATGGATTCGACAAGCCCACCACAAATTTAAGATTTAGGATTTATGAAAATTAATTTTAATAAAATTTATCAAAAATATTTAATTGGTATATTTTTATTTTTTTGTTTTTTATTTCCATTAAATGTTCAGGCGCAGTGCAATGGCAAGGGTTATACTATTGTTTATGTTAATGGAATATTTACACCAACTGAAAAATTAGCAGACGCAGACAGGAATAAATTAAGCGATAAATATAAAGAATATTTTGACATCTCAAACATAAATTTTATCACTGGTTATAACCCATCTCATTTAGCCGGTTTAGGGGATTTGGTTCAAGCAGCTTCGCAAATATTAGAAAATCCAATTAGCGATTTTGATCTCAAAACAATTCTCCAACGAATTCATCCCCAAATCAATACTAAAAAAATATTATTAGTTGGTCATTCACAGGGCACATTTTACACCAATGAGTTATATAATTATCTGATAAACAATGGCATTCCTAAAGAATCAATCGCCGTGTACAATGTAGCCACACCGGCTGATTTCGTTGCGGGTAATGGTCTGTATCTTACCTCTCAAAACGATAAGGTTGTTAATAATGTTCGTAATGTCGCCAAAAACGTTAAGGCAAAACAACCACTTCCCCAAAACATTAACATTCCTTTAAACGAACAAAATGATCCCAAGGGTCATTCATTTAGCAGTGTTTATCTTAACAGTGCTCCTAAAAGAATAATATCAGAAATCAATAATGTTCTAAAAAATTTGGATAATACACAACAAGTAACCAACACTTCTGACTCCGGTTGTTTTAATTTACCGGATCAAAATTTTTCTTATAAAACACAGAAATTAATTTATTTAGTTGCCGATCCTGTAAGCAATGGCATTGTAAAAGCAGGTGTTGTTACATACAATGGTGTTGCTTTTGCCGGCAATGTTTTATCTACCGGCGTGGCGGTTGTTTTAGATCCGATTTTTAATCTTTTTCAGAAAAAAACCGTCGCCAATATTCATAATTTTCAAGCGTTGATTGGCGGAATTGGCCAATTATTTAATAGACAAGATGGAGATTCTCCATCATCGCTTCAAGAATTATCAGAACAACAATCTCAACAGCTCGAAGATGCTTTAAATGAATTGCAAAATTCAAAAAATTTAATTACTGAACCGATTAATTCAGAAGAACAATCAGAATCATTAAACCAAGAAGATATTGAACAAAATCAAGAATTGGAAAAACCTCAAGAAGAAATAGAAAAAGATAAAGAACTGGAAGAAGAAAAAATACCCGAGTCACAATACTTTGCCAGCGACGTGGTGATTAATGAATTAATACCTAATCCAGCAGATGATCAGAACGAATTAATTGAATTATATAATCGTACTGATAAATCCATAGATTTAACTAACTGGACAATTGAAGATAATACTGCTCATCCTAAAAATTTAAAAGGAAAAATTATTTCCAGCCATAGTTGGTTGGCGCTTAATGGAGGCAATGATTTTTCTTTTCAATTAAATAATTCAGGGGATACAACTATTTTAAAATATAACGGAAATTTAATTGATCAGATTGGTTATGGTGATTTTAATGATGGCAATATCCATGATAACCCTGATACACCCTCAAAAGGAGAATCTTTAATTCGTTATCCTGACGGTCAAGATAAAAATCAAGACGATCAGGATTTTTTAATCACCGCGACTCCAACTCCCGGTTTGGCTAATCTTTTTACTGAACAGGTGGTTCTAATTTCTAAAACACTAAACCCTGATAAGACGATTAATAATATTTCTTATCAGTCTTTCCAATCTCAAGACGTGGTAATTAATGAAATTGCTTGGGCGGGCACTAAAGCCGACTCCACTGATGAATGGATCGAATTTTATAATAATTTGGACAAACCGATTAGTTTGGCCGGTTGGCGATTAAAAGCGGCTGATGGCTCTCCGAATATATTATTAACAGGTGAAATTTCGGCTCACGGTTATTGGTTGTTGGAGAGAACAGATGATGAGGTAATTAAAAATATTTCCGCCGATCAAATTTACAGCGGAGTATTAGAAGATTCCGGTGAAACCTTGGAATTAATTGATGGAAATGGTAATCGTATTGATTTTATCAATCAAGAAAATGGTTGGTTGGGCGGCGGCAACGAGACAAAAGCTTCAATGGAAAGAATTAATTCTACCCTAACAGGTGTTGATACTAATAATTGGCAAACCAATAATGGACAAAATTTTTTATGGTTTGACGCCAAATATAATCAAATTTTAGGTACGCCTAAATATAAAAATAGCCAACAAGTTGTTAAAGCACAAGACCAACATGACAAATCTTATTTATCATATAAGGCGCTAGACGTGGTGATTAATGAGATTGATTGGACGGGAACCAAGGCGGACACCAATGACGAATGGATCGAACTTTATAATAATTTGGATCAAGAAATTGATTTATCCGGTTGGACATTAAAAGCCGAAGATGGTTCGCCTGATATTGTTCTCTCGGGTAAAATAGCGGGGAGGGATTTTTTTATTTTAGAAAGAACAGATGATGAAGCAATTAAAAATGTCACTGCTGATCAAATTTACAGCGGAGTTCTGGGAAATTCAGGGGAAGATTTGGAATTGAGAGATAAAAATAATAATTTAATTGACGAAGTTGATTGTACTGATGGTTGGTTTTTTGGCGATAATACCACTAAAGCGACAATGGAAAGGATAGATTCTTTAGTTTCTGGTAGCTTAAAAGATAATTGGCAAACCGCTTATTTTCAGGATCAAACCGCTCAAGATACAAAAAATAATTTAATTTTTGGCAGTCCTAAAAATAAAAACACGGGAAAGCCAGAAGGGAATACTAAAGATACAATTCCGCCGGAAATTAAGTTAACTCAAAAACCGGCAACATCAACTAATTTGACTATAGCTAATTTTGAGTTTTCTATTAACGAAGAGGGAAATTTTCTTTGTAAAATTGACGATCAAAATTTAGAATCTTGTTCGTCACCGAAAATTTATTCAAATCTCGCCGAAGGAAATCACATTTTTTATATTAAAGCGGTTGATCAGGCAGATAATTTTTCAGAAATAACTTATTCTTGGACTATTGATTTAACCGGATTAATTTCTTCTCCAACTACTTCTGGTATTTTTAATTTTTCAACTTGGCCTAATCAAATCAATGGAATCGCCTCGTCAAATGTCAGCTCTACTGATTTGTTGTTGGTAGAAGTTAAAATTCAAAATAAATCAGAAAATAAATATTTAGGTTATACTACTTCTACTATAGGTTGGATTGATGAACCGACCTGGCTGGAAACAGTTTTAAATGAAAATAACTGGCATTTTGATTTGCCGGTTTCTTTATTGACCGAATTACCAGATGGTTTATATTCTATTTCTTCTCAAGCTACTGATTTGGTTGGTAATATTCAAAATACAACTTCCACGACTGAATTTATTTTTGATTCTATTTCACCGGAAAAAATTAATAATTTAAAAACAGAGAATTTAGGCGGACTAAATTTAAAACTTTCTTGGGATAAGGCTATTGATAATTTATCGGGAATAGATCATTATGAAGTCAATTGGGGGCACAATATTATATCTACGATTGCTAATCATCTTGAATTAAATGTTGAGGACGGGGAAGAATGTAATTTCCAAGTTAGAGTAATAGATAGAGCAGGTAATTCAGGAGATTGGTCAGAACCGATTTCATATTTTATTAAATTGCCTTCAGTGGTAATTAGTGAAGTTCAAATTACCGGTCAGACAGTTAACGATGAATTTATTGAACTTTATAATCCAACAGAAGCCCCAATTGATTTAACTGGTTATATTTTAAAAAAGAAAACTAGTGGTGGTAGCGAAAGTAACTTGATAGTTAATAGTCGATTCGTAGATAAAATTATTCAGCCTAAAGGTTTCCTATTGTTGGTGCCAGAAGAAAATTATTTAGGATCAGTAACACCAGATATTCGTTGGCCTAAAAGTTATTCTTTAGCCCCAGCTAATACTTTAATTCTTTATAATCCAGAAGAAAAAATTATTGATAAGGTTGGTTGGGGGCAAGCAATAGATTTTGAAACCGTTGCAGCGTCAGAGCCAATAGTAGCTAGTCAATCAATTGAAAGAAATAATTTTCAAGATACAGATAATAATTTTAATGATTTTATTGTTCAGGCGATTCCAAGTCCAATAAGCTCAAAAGGACTATGGTTAAACGGTTGGCAAAAAAGAAAATTATTAGTGATTGACAATACTCAAAATAATAATGATTTAATTGATTTCGAGATTAATATAGGGATTGACTATGAGTCCGAAATGAATCATGACTTTTCTGATATCCGTTTTACCGATTCTGATAAGACAACTCTTTTGAATTACGGTTGGGATATTAATGACGACGGCACTGACCAAAAACAAAATGAATATTCCGCTACGGCAGTAGTTAAAATTCCTTTTATCCCAAAACGCGCTCAAAAAATTATTTATCTTTATTATGATAATCCTTCAGCCTTACCAGTCGCCAATTTAGAAACGACTCTTACTTGGTTTGATCATTTTACAACCGATAGAAGCAGTGAATATGAAAATTTTAATATTGAATGGGATACAACCGATTCAGCAATTTATGCTCATTATGGCTGGGCGGCAAAAATATATCCGAAAGATTTAAATATCAAAAATGCTTTAATTAAAACAAAATTTTATCAAAATGACGGTGGTTATTTTGAGGATAGATATATGGGGCTTGAATATAGATATATAGATGATAATAATTTATTTAGGATAAGTGGTAGGTCAGAAATTAATTATGATGATCCGCTGAGCAAGGGAATTAGGTGGGAGAAAATAATAAATGGAACTAAAACTTTAAAAAAATTAGATGACAACGCCGACGTTATTAGGAAAGAATGGCAAAACATTACAATATCTTCTTATGAAGGTGAACATAATATTCAATGGAAAAGTGCTAATTGGGATTTAAGTTGGTCTGATATTGAAAATCAACAAAATGTAGCCGGTAATATTGGTATTTGGTTTTGGAAATATAATCCTGGTGGTTGTCCAACTCCAAAAGCCGATTATTTTTATATTCGCCAAAATACAAAATCTTGGCCAACTGTTTTTGAGGTCGCAGAAAATTATCAGCCGATTATTTTAGGGAATACTCCATATTTAGAAATTCCGGGTTGGGAAAAAAGAAAAGAAATAATTATTACTAATAATAATACTAAAGATTTAGTTAATTTTGAAGTCAACGTAAATATTTCTCATGATTCTGTAATGAATCCTGATTTTTCTGACATCCGTTTTACCGATTCTGATAAGACAACTCTTTTGAATTACGGTTGGGATATTAATGACGACGGCACTGACCAAAAACAAAATGAATATTCCGCTACGGCAGTAGTTAAAATTCCTTTAATACCTGCTTCTTCTGAAACAAAAATTTATATGTATTATGGAAATAAATCTGCGTCGACTGTCGCCAATTTAGAAACCACTCTTACTTGGTTTGATCATTTTAAGACTGATAGAAGTAGTGAATATGAGGTTTTTAATATGCTTTGGAATACTTCTAATTCACAAATTGTTTCTCATTATGGTTGGGCTAATTCAATATATCCTAAAAATTTAAACATTAAAGACGCAATTATTAAAACGTATTATCAATTAGGTGGCGGGGGTCAATTTGAAGATAGACAAATAGGGCTTCAATATCGTTATACAGATGATAATAATTTTTGGAGAATTTATGGTGAAGGTCCGAGAAATTATAATCCACCAGAAAAAGGAATATATTGGAAAAGGGTAATAAGTGGGAGCTATACTATAAAAAATTCAGATATTAGTCAGTGGTTCTCACAATCACAATGGCATAATTTAAAAATAACTCTTTTAGATATTAATCATCACATAGAATGGTTAGGGGAAACTATAAATGAAAATTGGTCAGATATTGATACTTATCAGAATGTGGCGGGCAGGGTAATGATTTGGTTTGGAAAATTAATTCCAGGAGGATGCCCGGATGCTTATGCGGATTATTTTTATATCCGCCAAAATGCGTCAGTAATGCCAACAGTAAGTTTTGAAGAATAAATTTTACCACATCTTGTTCAAAAAGGCGGAATGCTGTAAAATTGAGATAGAGTAAATATCATTCATTCTAGACGGCTGTCTAGAATGAATTAGTGATTATTTTAGATTATTCTCTGTTTATTATTAAATGAAAACATGTTAAGGAATAGAGCGGGGAGAGAGTTAGGTCTCTCCCACTATATAATCTTACTCGCTCGGAAATTCAAAAATTTCATTTTTGATTTCCTTACTCGCTTCGATTATAAAAAAATATTTTTAGCCGGCATTATTTTGATTTTTGCCATTTTTCTGTTTTTAAGATTTTATAATTTATTGGCTCTGCCCATTTTTAATGACGAGGCGATTTATTTAAATTGGGCCAAAGACATTCATTCTAATTGGTCGGAAAATAAATTTACTTCTCTTGTGAGTATTGGCGGAAAGCCACCACTGCACTATTGGATTTTAGCCATGGGTTATCATTGGTTTAGGGATCCGCTTTATTCCGGTCGATTTATCTCCATTCTTGCGGCTATTTTGAGTTTTTGGGGCGTATTTTTGCTGACACAGAAGATTTTTCATTCAAAATTAACCACCCTAATCGCTCTCAGTCTTTACACTTTTTGTCCGTTTGTTTTGCTTTATGAAAGGATGGCTCTGGCGGATGTTTTTATTTCCATGATTGTGATTTATATTTTTTATTTCAGTTGGCTGATTCTTTTAGAAATAGAAAAAAATAAAAGACCCCAAAATTTGCAATGGATTTGGCTGGTAATAATTTTGGGGCTTCTTTTTACTCTAGGCCGTTTGTTTAAACAAACGATTTTTATTTTTATTTTAGTCATGGGATTAATCTTGCTTTGGAGTATTTTAAAAAATAAATTTCAATTTAAAAAAACTTTTTTTCTTGCTTTAGAATTTATTTTGGCTTATGCGTTAAGTGAACTGATTTGCCGTTTAATTATTCCGACTAAACTTTTAGCCGGAAGTAATTTTCTTACCAGTTTTTTTATTTTTAATTTTAAAGAATTCTCAGGATCATTTTTAGACGGTTGGTTTAAAAACTTGAGAATAATAGGAGAAGTTTTTATCAAATATTTTACATGGCCGATTTTAGCAGTTTTTATAATCGGCTGTTTTAGAAATAAATTTTGGCGAGAATTGAAAATTCAATGGCTGATATTTTTAATTTTTTTGCCTTTGATAATTTTTATTTTAATATCCAATATTTTTTATCCGCGTTATTTTCTTTTTATTGCGCCATTTTTAATTATTTTAATCGCTTTTTTCATCGCCAACCTCGGACAAGATTTGGCAAGATTTAGATATTTCAAGACAACTGTTTGTTTATTGCTTTTTCTATTAATTCTTTTGCCGTCTTTTTATCAAGATTATCAACTTTTAAAAAATCCGTTAAAATTTAATTGGGCTAAAATTGATGATGACTTTGTTAATCAGTGGAGCTCGGGCTATGCCATAACCAATGTGGGCGATTATTTGGTCAAAAATAGTACAAACGATCAACTTATTTTTTTGGACACATCTTTGGGTTATCCATTTGCTTATTTATATTTATACGAAGAAAAATTGCCCCATTTAAAGTTGGCTCAAATAAATTTTAATTTGGCCGAATATGTAGAAATTGCCCGAAAAACAGAATCTGTTAAACCGATTTTTATTTTATTAAATCCTGATCGGCGGCCAGAAGATAGAGAATTTGAAAAAAGCGATATCTGTCAAAATCAAAAAAAATTTTACCAACCGAATAATATTAGTCACTACACACTTTGTTTCATTGATTGAAAAATAATTTATGGTTTTTGAAAGTGTAGGATAAACAACTGGCAATTTAATAGCTTTTGTGGTATAATAATGAGTAATATGAAGAAAAAAGAACTGAAGAAATCAAAAGAAAAACTTAATTTTTCATCTTTATCGCCGACGCGTCGGCTGGTTTTGGCCATAGTTTTGTTTACTTTGGCCATTATTTTATTATTGGGATTATGCGGTTTAGCCGGAGTGGCGGGCGAACTCTTGTCTGTCGGCCTTAAAATTATCTTGGGCTGGGCGAGTTGGACAATTCCAATTGCTTTGGCGATTGTCGGAATAATGTGCCTTAATCATGAAAAAATTCAGGAGATTTATCCTAAAAGACCTTTTGGGATAAGATTGGCCGGATTATTTTTCTCAGTTATTATGTTGGCGGCCATTTTTCATATTCATTTTGTGGATAATAAATTAGCCCTTGCGGCCTACAAAGGAGGCGGATATATCGGTTATGGAATAGGTTATGTGATTGTTAACACATTTGGAATTTGGGCGAGCTGGGTGATTTTCGTCTGCGCTTTCGCAATTGGCGGAATTATCGCTTTTTCAAATTTAAAGAAAAAATTATCAAAAGAAGAATTGGAAGCGGAAGCGGAAAAAAAGAAAGAAAATCTTGCTCAGGCGGGTTTTCAAAGTTTGAAGGCGATTCTGGCCAAAAAAGATAAATTGGTTTTAAAACCTGATAATGAAAAAAATAAAATTTTAGAAAAAACTGAAGACAATTTAAAATTGTCCAAAGGAATTGCCGGTTTTGGTTCAACAAAAATTCGTCCCAAGATTGAACTGCCTTTGGATTTATTGGATTCCAGTTCTGAGAAACCCAATTCAGGGGATATAAAAAATAATAAATTGATTATTCAAAAAACTTTGGAAAGTTTTGGCATTCCGGTGGAAATGGGAGAAGTGAAAACCGGTCCGACGGTCACTCAATATACTTTAAAACCGGCTGATGGCGTAAAAATTTCGCAAATTACGGGCTTGCAGAATGATTTGGCTTTGGCCCTAGCCGCTCATCCGATTAGAATTGAAGCGCCGATTCCGGGTCAATCTTTGGTTGGAATTGAAATACCGAACAAGCAAAAAGCAGTTGTCAGATTAAGAGAAGTTTTTGAGAGCGCTGAGTTTAGAAAAAATAAAACGAATTTATCGTTAGCCATAGGCAAAGATGTGGCGGGCGATATATGGTTTGGAGACTTGGGAAAAATGCCGCACTTGTTGGTGGCCGGTTCAACCGGAAGCGGAAAAACCGTAATGCTTAATTCGGTTATCGTAAATTTGATTTATCAAAATACTCCCGAAGATTTGAAATTTATTTTCATTGATCCAAAAAGAGTGGAACTTACTTTATATAATGACTTGCCTCATTTGTTGACGCCGGTTATCACCGATGTTAATAAAACCATTAACGCTTTAAAATGGTCAATCAAAGAAATGGAGCGACGTTTTGAAGTGATGAGTCAGGCTCAAAAAAGAGATATCTTTGCTTACAATAAAGATGCCAAAACAAAAATGCCGTTTATCGTGGTGGTGATTGACGAATTGGCTGATTTAATGATCACTTCGCCACAGGAAGTCGAAGCTTGCATTATCAGGCTGTCTCAGATGGCCAGGGCGACCGGAATTCACTTAATAATGGCCACCCAGCGTCCGTCAGTGGATATTATCACCGGTTTGATCAAGGCCAATATTACTTCCAGAATAGCTTTCTCAGTGGCCTCAATGACTGATTCAAGAACAATTTTGGATTTCTCAGGCGCGGAAAAATTATTGGGCCGCGGCGACATGTTGTTTATTTCATCGGAATTATCCAAACCAAAAAGATTGCAAGGTGCTTATGTCTCAGATGAAGAAATCAAAAGAATTGTTGAATATTTAAGAAATGTCGCCAAACCGGAATATCAAGATGAAATTGTTGCGCCTCCGCAAAACGAATCGGGAAATAATTTAAGCGATTTAGTGGAAGATGAAATGCTGTCAGACGCCAGAGAAGTGGTTATTCAAGCCGGCAAGGCCTCTGCTTCGCTTTTACAAAGAAGATTGAGAATCGGTTATGCCAGAGCGGCGAGATTATTGGATTTATTGGAAGAAGAAGAAACAATCGGACCCGGTGAAGGAGCCAAGCCGAGAGATGTTTACAAGAAAATGCCTAATGACTAATTTCTAATTTCTAATCAAATCCCAATAACTAATGTTCAAATGGCTAAAAACAAATACGATTTAGAAGAAAGAACAGCAAAATTTGGCGAAGAAATCATTAAGTTTGCTAAGAAAATTCCAGAAAATGCGGTTAATAAACCTTTAATACCGCAATTAGTTAGAGCAGGAACTAGCGTAGGAGCAAATTATTGTGAAGCTGATAATGCTGAATCTAAAAAGGATTTTAAACACAAAATTGGAATTTGCAAAAAAGAATCAAGAGAAACCAAACATTGGTTGAGAATAATAGTTATTGCTGCGCCCGAACTAAAGGAAGAGGCAAGAATTTTATGGCAAGAAGCAAAAGAATTAAATTTGATTTTTAATGCCATTGTTCATTCAATAAACAATAAATGATTTGGTTATTAGACATTGATTAGAAATTAGGTCAATTAGAAATTAGATATTTTTTTTATGGCTTTTAGAACTCAATCCATTAAATTTGAAAGTTTGGGCACCATTTTGCGCGATAAAAGAATATCAGAAAGTTGGAGCTTGGAAGATGTTGAAAAAAAAATAGGCGTGCCGGCTAAATATTTACAATGCATAGAAGAAGACGAATTTTATAAATTGCCCAGTCCGACTTACACCAGAGGATTTTTATTGCAATATGCCGAATTATTGAGATTTAATCCGGAGGAAGTTGTTAATTTGTGGAAAAAAGAATATTCTTATTCGGCTATAAAAGAAACAAAAAACAAGAGAGTCAGAAAGTTGCCCTTGGTTGAATTCGGCAAAGAAAAATTTTTTGATATTTTCAATTCAAGATATTTTTTTATAGGTTTGGTTTCGTTGGGAGTTCTTCTTTATCTTTTTTTCGGTATAAAAAAATTAATGTTTCCGCCGGAGATTCAGCTTTTTTCGCCCAGAACAAATTTGGTTACTCAAGAAACTGCCTTGGTGATTGAAGGGAAGGTGGGCGAAGGAGTGGATGTATTTATTAACAAGCAAAAGATTGAAGATATGACAGATAATTATTTTAAGGTGAAATTGGAACTTGAGAGAGGCATAAATAATATTGAAATTTCGGCCAAAAAGAAATATTCAAGAGAACGAATCATTAAGCGCCAAATTATTGTAGAATAAAATATATGAAAAATAAAAAAATAGCTTTTATTACCGGTATAACGGGCCAAGACGGCTCTTATTTGGCGGAATTGCTTTTAGACAAAGGATATGAAGTGCATGGATTGGTTCGTCGAAGCAGTAATTCCAATTTGGAAAGAATTCAATATTTATTGGATAATCCTATTTATCAAAAAAGAATTTTTCTTCATTGGGGTGATTTATCTGATGCCAGCCGTCTTTTTCATTTAATTCAAGATATCAGACCGACTGAAATTTATAATTTGGCCGCTCAAAGCGATGTTAGAATCAGTTTTGACATGCCGGCTTATACAGCCGACGTAACAGCGGTCGGAGTTTTAAGAATTTTGGAAGCTATCAGAAAAATAGATAAAAAAATTAAATTTTATCAAGCCAGTTCAAGCGAAATATTCGGTAAAATTAAAGAATTTCCTCAAAGCGAAAAAACCGAATTTCATCCGCGCAGCCCTTACGGCGTGGCGAAACTTTACGGTTATTGGATAACAAAAAATTATCGCGAAAGTTATGGTATTTTTGCTTGCAATGGCATTTTATTCAATCATGAATCTGAGCGCAGGGGAGATAATTTTGTTACGCGGAAAATAACTAAGGCCGTGGCCAGAATCAAATTGGGATTGCAAAAAGATTTAATAATGGGAAATTTGGATGCTCAACGCGATTGGGGTTATGCGCCGGAATATGTCAAAGCGATGTATTTAATGCTGCAACAGAAAAAAGCGGATGATTTTGTGATCGCGACAGGCGAGACACATTCGGTTAAGGAATTTATTGAAGCAGCATTCAAATCCGCGGGGTTAGATTGGAAAAAATATGTTAAGCAAGATAAAAAATATTTGCGTCCGGCTGAAGTTGATATTTTGTGCGGCAATATTGCCAAAGCAAAAAAAGTTTTAAATTGGCAGCCCAAAATTAAATTTAAAGAATTGGTGAAAATAATGGTTGAGTCAGACATTGAATTAGCAAAAAAAGAACTTAAAAAATAAAATTAATAATTTAAAATAATATATGGTTAAAAAAGAAGAAGAAAAAAAAGAAGACAAAACAACTGATCGTCAAAAAGCCGCTCAATCGGCGATTGAACAAATACAATCCAGATTCGGCGAAGGATCAATTATGAAATTGGGTGAGGCCAGAAAAATGGACGTAGAAGTTATTCCTACCGGATGTTTATCTTTGGACTTGGCTTTGGGCGCGGGCGGAGTGCCAAAAGGAAGAATAATTGAAATTTTTGGTCCGGAAATGTCAGGTAAAAGCACTCTAGCACTTTATGTGGTGGCTGAAGCTCAAAAAATGGGCGGAGTTGCCGCTTATGTTGATGCTGAGCACGCTTTAGACCCGGAATATGCCAAAAAAATAGGAGTTAAAATTGATGATCTTTTAATTTCTCAACCAGACACCGGAGAACAGGCCTTAGAGATTGTTGAGACCTTAGTTCGCTCTAATGGCGTAGATGTGATTGTGATTGATTCTGTGGCTGCTCTGACGCCGCAAAAGGAGATTGAGGGGGAAATGGGCGATTCGCAAATGGGCTTGCAAGCGCGGTTAATGAGTCAGGCTTTAAGAAAATTGACAGCCATTGTCAGTAAAACTCACACTTGCGTTATTTTTATCAATCAAATCAGAATGAAAATTGGCGTATTTTTCGGCAATCCGGAAACCACTACCGGTGGAATGGCTCTTAAATTTTATTCTTCAGTGCGAATTGAATTGCGTCGTTTAGCCCAACTTAAAAGAGGCGAAGATGTGATAGGAAATAAGGTCAGGGTTAAAATAGTTAAAAATAAAGTTGCTCCGCCGTTTACGACCTGTGAATTTGAAATTATGTACAATGAAGGAATTTCGCGAACAGGAGATTTGATAAATCTCGGTTTGAAATATAATTTGGTTAAAAAGACAGGTAATACTTTGAGTTATGGCGATATCAAACTTGGCGTTGGCCAAGAAGCTCCTAAATTATTTTTGAAAGAAAATCCAAAAATCGCTCAAGAGCTGAAAAAGAATATTATTCAGGCGGCTAAAGAAAAGAAGTAAGCAAATAAGCTTACCAAGAAATAAGTTAAATAAATAAAAATATCCGGGATTAACCGGATATTTTTATTTATTTTGTCTATTTTTTATTTATGCTTGTTTGCTTTTACTGAAATATTCAGCGCCAAATGCCCAGAGAAGGCTAATAAATAATCCAAGAATTCCGGCAATCGCCACGTTTTGCGTTCTTTTGGGTGCGATTCTTATATCGGGCGGGGTGGCAGGCACTTCAATGGTTGTTGACTTTACTTGATAAGTTTTTTCGTATTCTTTTTGTTGAAGATTTTGATTAAGACTGATTAATTGCTGTTCAAGATCAGAAATTTGCTGTTCTTTTTGATCTTTTTGGTTTTTAGTATTTGCTAAAAGTTGAATATAGGCCTCAGTTATTCGGCCTTGACCCTCAGATTGCGCTTCGGCTCGCTCGCTGATTTCTTTGGTATAAAATTTTACATCATTATTAAGGCGGATTATTTCTGTTTTTGTTTGTTCAATATCTTTTTTAATTTTTTCTTGATTAGCGGCAATAGTTTTTATTTCCAGATTAAAAGTTTTTTCGGCTTCTAAAAATAAGTTTTGATGTCGTTGAATCAATAATTCCGCGATTAGATTGGACACCTCCGCCGCTTTTTGCGGTGTTTGTCCAAATCCTTTTATTTTTAAAAAAGATGATCCGTCTCCCTGTTCTATGGAAAACATTTTAGCCACTTTTGCTTGCGAAATCGTAGATGGAAAATTTAATTTTGTGGCAATTGTTTCTAAAATAGTTTTGCGAGAAAAAATATCTTTAATATCAGCTACATTTTCTAAATTAACCAATGCATCTTGATTTTTTATCTGTCCCAATTTAACCAAGGTCACCGCCTCAAAAGTTTGGGGGAGCCGCAGGTTGATTATTACCGAAACAATGGCTATAACGAGGAAAATAGTAATAATTGCCCATTTTCTTTTTAGGACAACATTAATATAATCTCTTAAATCAATTTTTTCTTCATTATTGTAATTTTTTTCTTGATTTTCCATATTTTTAATTTTTGTTATTTATACGTCGGAATAATTTCTTTTAATATTTTAATTATACTATTTTTATCCATTTTATCAAGGGCTTGTTTAAATTTTTCTAATCCCCGGATTATTTTTTGTTCATCAAAATTAGAAAGTTTGGCCATGAATATTTTTTCATGTTTGGTCGGTATTTCGGAATTTGTTAAAATTTCTTCAAATAATTTTTCACCCGGACGCATTTGAGTAAAAACAATAGGAATATCAACATCAGATTCATAACCTGCTAAACGGATCATTTCTTTTGCCAGATCCACTATTTTAATCGGTTGACCCATGTCTAAGACAAAAACTTCACCACCTTGACCCAGCGCGCCGGCTTGCATTACCAATAAACAAGCCTCGGAAGTGACCATAAAATATCTTTTCATCTCCGGATGTGTGACTTCAACTGGACCGCCTTTTTTAATTTGTTCTTCAAAAATTCCAACCACATTGCCTTGACTATCCAGAACATTACCAAAGCGAACAGCGCAGAATTTAGTCAGATTTTTTTTATTTAACCAAAGACAAATCATTTCTCCGACTTGTTTAGTTGCGCCCATAACAGAGGTAGGATTAACAGCTTTATCGGTAGAAATGAGAACAAATTTATCTACTCCATGTTTTGTCGCTGCTTGAGCCAATGTTAACGTGCCAAAAACGTTATTTTTAATAGCTTCTAATGGATGTGATTCCATTACCGGTACATGTTTATAAGCCGCAGCGTGAAAAATAACATTTGGTTTTTCTGTTTCAAATAGCCAATTTATTTTTTTTTCATCGCAAATATCGCCAATTTCAAAACTTTTTGCAATATTCGGAAATTCTTTATTAAGGTTTCTTCCAAGATGAAAAAGTCCGGTTTCATTTTGATCAAAGGCGATAAGGCGGGCAGGATTAAATTTTAAAATTTCTTGACAAAGATGCGAGCCGATAGAACCGGCAGCGCCGGTAACCAATATTGTTTTTCCACTAATAAAATTTTGAATAGCTTGGGTGTCAATTTTAATCGCTTCTCTGCCCAGTAAATCTTCAATTGAGACATCGCGCAACTGATTTAAGCTTACTTTTTCAGCTAAAATTTCTCTTGTACCGGGTAAAATTTTAATTTTTTGAATACCGGCTTCGCGGGCTAATTTTACGGTTTCTCTGATAATTTCTTGCGGAGCTGATGGCGAAGCAATAATTAATTCTTTAATTTCGTGTTTTTTAACGATTTTCGGAATATCAATTCTTTTGCCTAAAACTTTTTTCCCATGAATCAACACTCCTTGCTTCATAAGATTATCATCAATTAAGCCGACAATAGCATAAGGGCTGTCTTTGGAGGTAATAATATGTCGCACTAATTGTTCAGCAGCGTCATCGGATCCAACAATTAAAACAGGCCTGAGACGCGGAGCGCTGCGTTGAAATTCTTGAAGATAAATTCTCTTAGAAAAACGTAATCCGCCGGTTAAGAAAAATGTTAAAAAGGCGGTAATAAAAATAATAGAACGGGGGAATCCTTCAAAAAGAGGAAAAATTTTTAAAATATAAATAGTTGTTCCAATTAAAAGGAAGCTGATTATTACGGCTCGTCCAAGTTTAAAAAGTTCTGAAATACTAACAAAAGACCAACTAATGGCATAAAGTTTTTCCAGCCAAAAAAAGAAAATAATTAACGGAATAGTCAGTTCAATAAATCCTTTTATCATTGGAATATATTGAACCGGAATCTTGCCGTCAAAACGCAGTAAAAAACTTAGCCAACAGGCTAGTATTATAAAAGCAACATCGCCAAGCAAAAAGAAAAACGTTCTTTTGGCTGTTGTACGCGCAAAAATTTTTTGTTTAAGTTTTTCTAGAACCATTTTAAATTGTTTTATTATTTCTGATAAAATTTTTTAATATTTTCAACCACCCAATCTATTTGAGTATTGGTTAACTCAGGATACATTGGCAAAGAGATAACTTCATGGCAGATTTTTTTCGTTTCCGGAAGTTCTACGGCAATACCTTTGGTTGATACTAATTTAGGCATTCCGAATTCTTGATTAAATTTAGAACTAGCAAATACAGGTTCTTTATAAGTTGGCGAGGGCCAAGAAATAAGCGTTTCAATGCTTTGTTTTTCTAAATATTTTTTAAGTTCATCGCGGCGTTCGGCTCGAATTACATAATTGGTATAAATGTCGGAAAAACGATTATCGTCAAAATGAGGGAGTTTGATTTGCGGAATATTAGCCAATCCTTGTTGATATTTTTTAGCGATTTCCTTGCGCCGTTTAAGCCATGTCGGAAAATATTTGAATTTTACATTTAAAAGTGCAGCGTGCAAGTTATCCATTAAAAGATTGTGGCTGTGATAATAAAAATGGCGTTTTCTCCGATCTTCGCCATTATAGCGCATTAATTTTACTGCTTCGGCGATTTTGGAATCATTGGTAACCAACATACCGTTATTGCCCCAGCCACCCAAGGTTTTGGCCCAATAAAGACTAAAACAACCGGCTGTACCGAAAGAACCGGCTTTTTTATTAGTACCATCCGACATTTTTAAAGTGGCACCCAGAGCTTGTGCGGCATCTTCAATAACCATAAGTCCTTTTCGTTTGGCAATATCCATGATTACTTCCATATCGCATAAACGGCCGTTCAAATGGACGGGCTCAATAGCTTTTGTTTTTGGCGTTAAAGCTTTTTCAATTAATTTTGGGTTCATATTAAAGTCGTTGCCGACATCAATAAGAACCGGTTTGGCTCCGGTCAAATAGACACAAGAAAGGCTGGCAATGAAAGTGTGGGCGACGGTTATTACTTCGTCATTTTTTTTAATACCAGCTGCTTTTAGCCCAAGATAAACGGCTGAAGTTCCAGAATTAACGCCAATCGCATATTTAGTGCCGACAAATTCAGCAAAATCTTTTTCAAATTTTTCCAAATCTTTGCGCATTACAATATCACCACGCGAAAGAACATCGTCAAAAGTTTGAATAAATTCTTTGCGATGGTCTTGATATTGTTTTTGTGGATTGGCGAAACGAACTTTATACATAGTTTAAAATATTTTTTACCTTTTTAATTACATCTTTAGATGTTAAATAATAAGCTTGTTCTAATATTTTACTGACCGGTGCAGGACAATCAGGCAGGCAAAGTCTTTCAATTGGTGCTTTAAGATATTTAAAAGATTGCCTTGCTATCTGACTATTAATTTCACTACTAATACTACCGCTAGACCAAGCAGCTTCGGTGATAAGCAAACGGCCCGTTTTTTTAACCGATTTAATAATTAGAGGAATATCTATGGGCCAAGCGCTTCTTAAATCAATTATTTCAGCATCGATTTTTTGTTTTCTTAATTCTGCTGCCGCTATTAGCGCTTCTTTGACCATATAAGAAATGGCTACAATAGTGATATCTTTCCCGATTTTTCTGATTGCGCCCTTACCGATGGGTACTGAGTATATTTTTTGCGGTACATGATCTTTGACATCATAAAGCCAGCGATCGTCAATATAAATGACAGGATTAGGGTCACGAATAGCAGAAATCATTAATCCTTTGGCGTCATAGGCAGTTGCCGGCATTACTACTTTTAATCCGGGAATATGAGTGAATAGAGATTGAAGGGCCTGAGAATGTTGAGCACCTTGTTCACCGCCACGATTAATAATAGCACGAATAACTACATCTGCATTAGCTTTTCCTCCAAACATATAGTGCCAATTTGCTGCTTCATTTATAATCGGATCAAGAGCATACATCATAAAATCCATTCGAGGAAAAATAACAATAGGTTTCATGTTAACCATTCCAGCTCCTATTCCTACACCCGTTGTTACATTTTCAGAGATTGGTGTGTCCATAACCATTTTGGGACCGAATTTTTTTAATAGATCACGGCAAGTATTACCGACATACCAAGGACTTTTTACCCCCTGACCAATAACAAAAACAGATTTATTTTTTGACATCATTTGATAAACTGCTTCATTAATAGCCAAGCTATATGAGAGAAATCTTTTATTTATTTGTTTTTTATTTTTTAAAAACATATTTTAATAGTTCATTTTTTTTAGGATAAGGACTGTGACGAGAAAAGGTTTTAGCTTGCTCAATTTTTTTATTTATTTTTTGATAATTTTTTTTAATTTTAGATTGATCTAAAAATTTATTTTTGATCAAAAATTTTTCCATTTTTTTTATAGGATCCCTTTTTTTCCATACTTCAATTTCTCTTGATTTCCTTATATCAGTGTGCGTTCCTTGAATATTGTCGTCTGGTCCAACATGACCACGCATACGGTAGGTTAAAAATTCGATAAAAGCCGGCCCCTTATGTTTTTTAATTTGAGTAATCATTTTTTTGGCGGTTTCAAAAACTTTAATTACATCATTTCCATCAGCACGTACTGATTTAATGCCATAAGTTTTTGGCTGAAGATAAATTTTTGGATTAGCCAATGATTCTGTAATCGGCATATGGGTAGCATATAAATTATTTTCGCAAATAAATAAAATTGGTAATTTATGTAAAGCGGAAAAATTAAATGCTTCCGAAATTACTCCTTCGGCCGTTGCCCCATCACCAAAAAAAGTAACAGTTAAACGATTCTTTTTTTTAATTTTTAAAGCCAAGGCCGTACCAACAGCAAGGGGAACAGTACCTGCAATAATTGGGGTGGCTCCTAAAAAACCAGCCTTTTTGTCAATAATATGCATTGATCCTCCTCTGCCTCGCGAGCAGCCAGTTGATTTACCAAAAATTTCGGACATTAAAGCTTTTAGGTCTCCACCTTTAGCTAAATAATGACCGTGTGAACGATGATTGCCAAAAGCATAGTCTTTTTTATTTAAAGCCGCACAAACCCCGACTGCAACGGCTTCTTCTCCGGTATAAAGATGGCAGGGTGTTTTAATTTCACCACTTAAAATTGGCTCAATTAAACTCTCTTCAAATAAACGAATTTCCAACATTTGCTGATAAAGTTTAAGTAAAAATGATTTTGAATATTTTGATTTTGTCATTTTGTTTTAGTTAAATAAAAATTATTTTCCCTTAATGTATTCAGTTTATTCTTTAATAATATTAGAGAATTATAGCGATTTGTCAAGTTTGTTTGGTTATATGAATTTATTCATTATAATTTAAAATTATTTTTTTTCCAATAATTTAGCCATTTATTAAGTCGTTTAAATCCTGTTTTAATATTTTTAGGATTACCAGCAAAAGAAAATCTAAGATATCCTTCGCCTTGTGGACCAAAAGCAGCACCGGGTATAACAATAACCTTGGCTTCATTTAAAATTTTTAAAGCCATATCAAATGAATTAATTTTAGCTCCTTTGACCTTAGCCATAATATAATAAGCTCCTGCCGGTTTTTGATATTCAAAAAATTCTTTTAATTTATCTAATTCTTGACACATTAAATTGCGATTTTTATCCATCTGTTTGACTAATTCAACTGTTGATTTTTTTGATTCTTTTTGATTTTTCAGGGCATAAATTACCGCCTTTTGAGAAATAGCCGGCGAACAAATCGCCAAAGCATCGTGAACTTTGAGCATATGATCAATAATTCCTTCGTCCGCGAAAGCATAACCGACGCGATAACCGGTCATACGATATTTTTTAGAAAAACTTCCGCAGAGAATGACGCGGTCGCGAATATTTTTAACGGATGCCGGCGAAAATAATTTTGCGTCATCATAGAGAAGAAAATCGTAAGTTTCATCAGCAATTAAAATCAAATCATATTTTTTGACAAAATTAGCCAATTCTTGTATTTCTTGTCGGTTAAAAACCGCGCCAGTCGGGTTAGAAGGATTGCATAAAATTACAACTTTGGTTTTGGAGGTGCGGGCTTTTTCAAAATTTTTAATATTCAGATGCCAGCCGTTTTTTTCAATTAATGGAACAAATTTTGGAACGCCGCCAAATTGTAAAATTTGTTCTATTTCAGAGGCATAGGTTGGTGAAGGCAACAAAATTTCGTCACCTTCGTCAATAGTTGAAGCCAAGGCGCAAGCCATGGCTTCTTGGCAACCGACAGTCACCATAATTTCTTTCTTTGGTTTTATATTTTTTATTTTTTTTGAGGACTCTAAATTTTTAGCGATTAATTTTCTTAATTCCGTAATGCCGGGCTCAAGGGTGTATTTTGAAGTATCTACTTTTTTAATTGATTGAATAATTCCTTTTTTAATATATTGAGGCGTGTCTAAATAGGGGATTCCTTGCCCAAAAGAAATGATTTTATTAAGACCAATTTTTTCTTCCAATTGGTCGGCCAGAATTGACATTTCCTTAATTGGGGAAATGACAATTTTTTTGACTCTTTGAGAAATATTTTTTGTCCGAAATTTTTTTCCGGCGGCAGCGATAACTGAACGATATTTCATAGAATTAAAATTAATTACCCTTTTTTAATAATATCATCTCTAAATTTTTAACAATATATTTTATTTCTTTTTCAGTTAAATTATTGTAAAATGGCAAGGCGATTGTTTTGCCAGATACTGATTCGGCGATTGGAAAATCACCGCTTTTATGATTAAATAAGCGACGATAAAATGGCTGTAGGTGGATACATTGGAAATAATTATTACATTGAATACCAGTTTTTTGTAATTTTTTCATAATTTGGTCTCGGTCTCTTCGAGTGAAATTTTTTGTAAGTTGAATTACATAAACAAACCAAGAAATTTTGGCCCAAGTGGCAACATAAGGTAGTTTAATTAGTCCTTTTTTTTCTAAATTAGAAAGTTTTTTATTATACATTTTGGCCACTTTTTCTCTCTTTTTTATAATTTCTTTAATTCTTTCGAGTTGAGTTATACCAATTGCTGCTTGTATATCACTCATTCGATAATTAAAACCCAGTCTGATATGTTCAAGCCATTTTCCATCTTTAACTTTGCGACCCTGATTATGCATACTTTGGCACATCTCGGAGATTTTTTTATTATCAGTCACAATTATGCCTCCTTCACCAGTAGTTATTTGTTTATTAGGGTAAAAGGCAAAAACAGCCGCATCCCCAAAATTTCCACATTTTCTTCCTTTATATTCCGCCCCCAAAGCTTCGCAAGAATCTTCAATAATTTTTAGTTTATATTTTTTAGCAATTTTTAAAATTGAATCCCAATCTGCCGGATGGCCAAAAATATCTACGGTTATTATAGCTTTTGTCCGTTTAGTAATGGCTTTTTCTATTTTTTGCGGATCAATATTTAAGGTTAGAGGATCAATATCAACAAAAATCGGTTTAGCGCCTTCATACAAAATGCAATTTGCCGAAGCAATAAAACTAAAAGGGGTGGTAATTACTTCATCACCCTTTTTAATTCCTAGGGCGCGAACAAGTAAGTGTAGGCCGCTGGTGCCGGAATTAACCGCTATGGCATATTTACTGCCAATATAAGCGGCAAGTTTTTTTTCAAACTCTTTGAGTTTTGGCCCTAAAGCTAAATAAGGAGTTTTTAAAACCTTTAAAACACTATTTATTTCTTTTTTTGTAATATCTGGTTTGGATAAATTGATCATAAATTATATATTAAGATACCTATACTTACTATTATAAACTGAATTATAGAATAAATAAAGACGGTTTTGGGTATAGAAATACCTTTTTGATGAATGAGATCATATAAATGACTGCGGTCGCCCAGAAAGAGCGGTTTTCTTTTAATCAATCGACGAATAATAACTAGGGTTGTGTCAATAATTGGTAGGCCAATAATCAAGATAGGTCCTATAAATTGTTTTAAATTATGACCGGTGAACATTATAGCTAAAATAGCTAAAATAAAACCCAAGAAGTGGCTGCCATTATCGCCCATAAAAATAGAGGCCGGATGCCAATTGTAAATTAAAAAACCTAAAATTCCACTTAATGTTCCTAAAGAAATAATTAAGGTGAATAAATTATTTTCTTTTACGGCCAAATAAATAAACCCCATTAAAGAAATAATGGTAATACTGCCAGCCAGGCCGTTGAGGCCGTCTTCCATATTTATCGCATTCATGGCGCCGACAATGTAAATTCCGGCAATTAAACTGGCAATTATAGAATTAATGGAAAAGTGAAGATTAACGCCGATTTTGATTAAAATAAAAACAATTAAAAATCCAGCGATGAATTGACAAAGAAATTTAATCATCGGTCGGCCGACTTTTTTCCACTTTAAATCATCCCAAAAACCAAGGAAAATTATAATTATACTGCCAATAATTATTCCCAATGATTGTAATTTAGAAATTTGATGGAATAATTGGGAAAAAATCAGACTGGCAATTAAACCGAGAAATATCCCTATTCCACCTAAATGGGGGATAGGTTTTTGGTGAATTTTTAAATCACCTACCGACGGTTCATCATAAAGATGATATCTAAAAGCAAGTTTTTTAAGAAAAAAAATAGCAATTAAAGAAATAAAGAATGATATAATAATGAGCAAAAAGTAAATCATATTATTGTTTTTTTATTTGATGTTATATAAATAAATTTTTGAAGATTTGCCTTGATGGACAGAAGTTAAAGAATGAAATTTAAACCCCATTTTTTCGTAAAATCTAATTGCTCGCGAAAGATTTTCGCCGACCAGCACTTTAAACTCTTTTATTTTTCGTTTTTTCATTTCTTGGAGGAAATGTTCAAATATTTTCGGAGCAATATCCTGACCGTGGAATTCTTTCAGGACGGCAATAGTTAAGAGTTCCGCTTCGGGTATTTTTTCTTCTTTTTGTTTGGAATATTTTAGAGTTTCAAAAATTTTTTTAAGATTAGAGAAATTAAATATTTTTGGCAACAAAATAAAGAAAGCACTGATTGCATATTTTTTATAAAAATTTTTATAAAATTTGCCCACATCAGTGCAACCGCCGACAAAACCAATAATTTGATCATTTTTATCGGCCACAGTAACAAAAGCAGAGTCAGAATTTATCATGGATTCATATAATTTTAAAAGGAATTTTGGTCCCAATTGACCCAAGAATCCCTGGTTTATCTCTTGTTGATGGATCTTGGCTATTTGCGCCGCATCTTTTAAATTAGCTAGACGAATATTCATATTATTTCTTGAATAATTTTTTCTAATTTATTCACTAGAACGGGAATACTATGGTATTTTTCCACATATTCTTTACCATTTTGGCCCATTTTTTCTCTCTCTTCAAGTGACGTTTGGCAGAGATGGACAATAGCATCAGCCATTATTTGAGGGTTTTCCGGTGAAATTGAAATACCGCAATCAGCTTCTTTAACTGGATTATTGGCGGCATTAACTGAGAAAATTATCGGTTTAACAGCTGCCATATAATCAAATAGTTTATTAGAACTAATGCCATATTTAAAAACTTCAGTTTTTTTGAGATTAAAGATTAATGTATCAGCTTCGTTAAGAGAAGTATAAACTTCGTCTTTGCTTAGGGAATCGCGAAATTCAGTATTTTTAAGCTGAAGTTCATTTTTATATTTTATAAGATTTTTTTTCTCCGATCCATCGCCGATAAATATAAATTTTATTTTTTCGTATCCCGTGTCCTGAATGATTCTGGCTGCGTCCAAAACATAATTTAAGGCATTTGCCAAACCGTGAGCGCCAAAATACATGACTTTAAATTTTTCATCAGTTGTTTCTTTTTTGGAAATATTTTTGAATTTTGTTAAATCAACCCCGTTAGGAATCCAAACAATTTTTTTTTCATCTATGCCCAAGGCGGTTATGTATTTTTTGGCCAAAGGCAATAAGGTAATTATTTTTTTGGCCTTTTTATATAAAAATTTTTCTAAAATTCTAAGGGTTTTAACAATTAAATTATTTTCTTTTAAATTTCCCATATCAACCAGTGTTTGGGGCCAAAGATCCCTTACCTCCATTAAGAATTTTGCTTTGTAATATTTTGTCAGCCAATATGCCGAGAGGACGGCCAGTAAATGAACCGAAGAGCCGATAATAATATTCGGTTGTTCAATATTTTTGTTTATTTTGGTTATTTTTTTTCCGAGGCAATATGTTCGACACATGTACGAAAACATATTTATCACTCTTTGCCAATCATTTTTTTGATAGGGAAAAGTTTTTATCCAAACAAAATTTATTCCATCAATGTTCTCTATAAGATATTTTTCATTTTTAGTTAATTTAATTTCCCGGCGTAAACTAAAATGAAAGCTAGAGGCGAATATGGTCACCTCGTGTCCTCTTTTTACTAATTCTTTGGCAAAATCATAATGCCTGGTGCCGCTGGGCATATCAGGAGTAACAGCATAATGATTTAATATCCAAATTTTCATTTTTGATAATTATAGATAAACTTTCTTCCCCACAATTCTAAAATATAAAAACGCAAAAATATAGTTTTGTTGTAAAAAAATCGCTGGCCCATTTTGTATTTTTGGAACGAATCAAGTAATTTTTCCGTGTTGACATAATCGGCAATAAACAGAGGATTCTTAAATTTTAATTCAATATCTTCGGTTAAATATTTTTTATACCACATTTCTTCGGGAGTAACAAAGCCGAGTTTGCTTTTTCTGAGCCTTATTTTCTCCGGCAGGATATTTTTCATAGCTTCTCTTAATATGAATTTCGTCCAACCAAGCCGCATTTTTTGATCAAGAGGCATTTTGGCGGCTTGTTCTACCAATCTATAATCTAAAAACGGCAATCTCGCCTCAAGGCCGAATGTTCCGCTATTTTTATCTTCATATCGGAGAAGAACCGGCAAGCTCCATTTGGTTAAATCTTCTTTAAGACGCTTGCCGAGATTATTTTGATAACCGAATTTTAATTTTCTATCAGTGAAATTTTTTGAAAAGACAGGATTTAAAAGATTATCAATGCTGTCGTTTTTTGATATTTTAAACAGATATTTTAATCCGCTTTTTATGTACAATGTTTTTAATATTTCAATGGAGGTAAAGAAAGGCAGAGCTGTTTCAAGGCACTTAATAAATTTTTTATTTCTAAAAAGCTTTAATAAATAAAAGAAATAAAATTTTCTATAGCCAGCCAATAATTCGTCCCCCCCTTGGCCATCCAGCAATATTTTTACTTTTTCTCTGGCTTTTTTGAACACCATTCGTTGGGCAAACATACTCGTTCCAGAAAATGGTTCTTCTTGGTGCCAAATTAAATTATCTAATTCTTTAAGGAATTCTTCGGGCTTCGGGAATATATAGTTTTTTTCAGCTCCGGTATGTTTAATGACTTCCTCAATATATTCTCTTTCGTCAAATTTTTTATTTTCAAAACAAGAAGAAAAAGTTTTTTGTATTTCTCCAATACTCGGGACATTTTTTTCTTTAAGGAGTTTATTAACCGTGCAAACAATGGAAGAGGAATCTAAACCTCCGGAAAGACAGGAACCGATTGGAACGTCGCTTCTCAGGCGCAGTTTTATGGTATCAATGAATAATTCACGAAATTGTTCGGTATATTTTTGGTCAGGAACTTTATCTTCTATTTTATCAGAAACTTCGAAATCCCAATATTTTTCAATTATTATTTTACCATCTGACGTAAGTTTGAGCCAGGAGGACGCCGGAAGTTTATAAATATTTTTAAAAAATGTTTCATTCGTATGGTCAAGCATTCCAAATTTTAAAAAATCATAAATTAATGCGTCGGTCGGTTTTTGAGGGATACCTAATTCTAACAGGGCTTTTATTTCCGAAGCAAAAGTAAAAATTTTACCATCAAAAAAATAATAAAACGGTTTTATGCCAAATCTATCCCGGCTGCAAAATAATTCTTTTTTATTTTTATCCCAAATAGCGAAAGCCCACATTCCGTTGAATTTTTCAAGACATTTTTCACTCCATTCTTTATAAGCGTGCAAAATAACCTCCGTGTCGGTATTTGATACGAAAATATGACCGCATTTCTCCAATTCTTTTCGCAATTCAAGGTAGTTATAAATCTCTCCGTTAAAGACAATCCACAAAGTTTCATTTTCGTTTGTCATTGGTTGATGTCCGGCCATGGAAAGATCAATTATAGATAAACGACAATGTCCCAGGCCAACATTTTTATCAATAAAATACCCCTCATCATCCGGGCCGCGATGTTTTATAATTTTGACCATTTTTTCTATATCTTTTTTGTCCACCAATTTTTGGTCCAAATTGACGGTTCCGACTATTCCACACATAAGTTTATAATTTTTTTAATGACTTTTAAGTAATATTTTTGTAAGCGCTATTATATTTCTTTGATCCATCTCATATTTATCGACAAGGCACTTATTTCTTTCCCACTGACTAAAATAATAATTTTTGGCAATATCATTAATTTCAGGATTAAAACGAGATAGTTCTGTTAAGTGCCATATTGTTAAAATACGATTATAAATTTCTTCTTCTCCATTTACTAATTTATGAAATAATGGATTTTCCATGTCTCCATTCCATAAATTTTTAATAAAAATATTTGCCAAATTCATCACATCATCTTTCGTAAATATAATATTATTTTCATAAGCCCTTATTATAAAATCTATATCTAAATTGCCATGCGAAATATCTTCAATGTTGTCTTTCTCGACTATTATCGCAGAACTGTTTTCAAAATAACCAGAATATGGCCAGATTATATTATTATCTTTAATTGTTATCGTATTTTTAAATCCCGCAGCTATGTCAACGGCGATTTGTTCATAATTCGGATTATTGAAAATTTGTGAAGCATAAATATTAGCCGTTCCCAATGTTGCCGCAACATTCAATATGGTTCGTTTTTTTTCTTCATTAGGCCCTTCTTTACTAAACACATAAAATTTTAAATCGGGGTCGTAAAGTTTATTCATTTCGTCCAGCCAATTTTGAGTTATATTTTTATCTATTTTTGCCCCAAGAGTAATACCTCTTAATAAAGTTTTTAATATCATTCCATAATGGGCTGAGTGTTCTGAATAACTTTGTACGCTGACCAAGTCAATCAACATATCTTTCGATCCTTCAATTATAATTGTATGCTGATTTTGATAAGATTGATTAATTTCGAAATCAGAAGTAAAAATAGTCCATTCATTATTGGTCGTTTGGAACTCAGATAGGGGAGTATTATCCAATGACACTTTAATTTTAGAGCCCGATGGTGCTTTAAACCAAAACTTCATGAGATATAAAGGATGACTTTCGGAATCAGTGAATGAAATTGATAATCCTTTTTTATTTAAAAATTCTAAAGCCCTTGATCCGAAATCGATAAGGATATTGTCATTGCAATCCGTAAAAATTGGGGGAGCAACTTGTTGAACAGTTTTAAAATTTTTATCTATCACATCTTCAGTATTTTCAAAACTGCCATTTTTTATTAAATTTTCAGAATATCTTGATGAAAGTAATTTTTCTTTTGTATATTTTTTAGTTGCTTCTAATATCCCGTTTGTACGATTTTCAAATTTTTCTAAATATATTTTTTTATTGGTAATTTGATATAGATCCAAATAGGCATCAAGGATATAACTTTCTTTCCAGGATAGAATCGCCGAATCATAAGACGGGTAGAAATCTGATTCAAAAAATTCTTTATGCAACGAATAGGGCGATATTTTTTGTTCAATATAATTTATCTGATTGAAAATTTTTTTATTATCTTCCGAAAAATTTATTTTTTCTCTTACTTTTTGAAAAATAAATCCGCAAAAGCCGATAACAAAAAGTAAAATTATTATAAATATAACAATTATTTTTTTATTTTTCATTGGCGAAAATTATTTCGTAAATTTTTAATAATTTTTTGGCTTCCAAATCCCAGTTGTATTTTTCTAAAATTGCTTTTTTGCCGTTTTCTCCCATTTTTTTTGCTTCTTCGGGATGTTTTATTAAATATTCAATCGCTTCGCCAATCTCTTTCGGATCCAAAGGATTAACACAAATTCCACAATTATTTTTCTCAATGATTTCTTTCCATAAAGGAAAATTTGAAGCAATGACGGGCAAACCGGCCGTCATATATTCAAACATTTTAACCGGCAAACTGCTTAAAAAGCATCTATTAGGGTGAAGACAAACAATGCCAATATCCGCTTTGGCAATTTCTTCAAAAACCTTATTTAAAGAAAGTTCTCCCAAAAAATTTACTTTTGTATATTCTTCAGAACATGCGATTTTCTGTTTTAAAATTTCATTTGAAAATCTCCCCATCAAATTTAATGAAATTTTGTAATGGCTATTTATTAATTCCATGGCTTTTATGATTTCTTCAATGCCTCTGTTTTTTCCGATTGTTCCGGTATAGATTAAAACGCATTCATTATTCGCGAAAAAATTATTTTTCGATGTTTTGGAATTAAATTTTAAGAGCGGGTAATTTTTTATCTCAATAACGTTATTATTGTATGGTTTAAATTGATCTTTGATATATTCAGTGGCGACGATTATACAATCAAAAAATTTAGATATATTTTTTTCTATAAAATTAACAGTGGAAGATAGGGGATGCTTAAAAATCACCGGAATCCATTCTTTGTACAAAATGTCCTTTGGTACATCTTCGTGCACATCATAAATAATCTTGGCTTTTGTAAAAATTTTTAATAAAACGCCGACTAATATTAGTTCCGGATCATGAAAGTGATAAACGTCCGCTCTTTGTTCCAGCGCTTTTTTGAAAATTAAAAAATCTGTCTTTAAAAATCTTTCAAGGCGATTTTTTAATTTTGGCAGAGCGATAATTTTAATTCCGTCCACTGTTTCGTTTTTGTCATGTCGGGCGATTAAAGTAACATCATAACCAGCCCCAGCTAGAGTTTTGGCTTCTTTGTGAAAAATACGAACATCAAATACGGAGTGGACGGCGGTTATTTGGCAGCATTTTTTCATATTTTTATTAAAAATAACAATAATTCCAGAAATATAAATACCAGACCGATATTAAGACAGAGCACCACCATGTCATGCCAGTGCGGTTTGTTTTTAATAAATTCGCGAACAAAAAATTTAGATTTATATTTAGCCCATTTTTCGCATGCCTCCAAGAAAATTTTTTCACCGGTGATATCATATAACTCTTTCATAAGTTCCGAATGCAGGAGATGATATGATTTGGTGGCCATTACGCCCAGTTTATCGTAATAAGTCCACCAGCCAGTATCAAAATCCCAAACATGCTGTTTAAGGTTTATTACTCCTTTCTCAAGAAGTTCTTTTGCTTTTATATCTTTTGTATTTTTGTAGTATTCATTAACACCGATTAAAGCGTAAATCATACCATTCAAAACCAAACTTTTTTTGGCGCCTTCACCAACATATTCTTCGTACCACCATCCGCCATCTTCGTCTTTATAGGTTACTCCTCCATCTTTTACTTCCACAAAAAGAGCGTTTAAGGCTAGTTTTGCGGCTTCCAAATATTTTTCTTCGCCCGTAATTTTATAAACCCTACTGAGAAATTGCAGTCCCACTCCTTGGGCTAGCGCCGAGATCCACGGAGGAGTTAGATTATATGTCCACGGATAATAATATTCCCAAACCCCAAAAATCAATCCTTTAAAATTTCTCATTTTTAAATTATCCACCAACCAATCAGCGCAATTTTTAAAATATTTAAAATATTTTTCTTCTTTCTTTTTTTGCCACTTATCATAATAATCAAATCCGGCCATAGTTACGGTCACGGGGTTATAATATTTTCCACCTGATCTGCGGATAATAGCTATCGGAATGCCCCTGTCATCGCTTTCCACGTCTCCTTTAAAACCAAAGCCCAAGACGAGATTCATAAGCATCTCGGCCGGTTTATAAAATAAATCCGCTGTAAAATTTGAAAGAATTATTCCTCCCAGAATGGCCAAAATAAGTAAAATTAATTGGAAGCAGAGAAAATCTTTTTTTAAAAACCATGGTTTTTTTTCAATTTCAAATTTTACTGAATCAGGAATTGATATTTGGTCTCCGGGTCCTGCCACAACCATAGTATATGTCTGATAACCTTTTTCATCGGTCGGAAAATCAGAAAGTTCTAATTTTTTAGAATCTGCCCGTTCAAGGGTAAACCAGCCCTTGTCTATGGTTTTTAGCCATCCTTGTGCTTCAAAACGGCTGTTAAGAACAGTTGTACCGGGTTGAGCAAAATAGGAAGGCATTTGAGAAATTATTTTATTATCAGAAGGTACAACTTCTTCTACTAAACCCCTGGCTATTTTTAAATCTTCATTGCCAATGGAGAGGTGAGCACTATCAATAATTTTTTCAACGGCTAAGCTGTCTCCGCGTCCATTGGATTCTAAAATTAAAACTTGTCCTTTTTGCAAAGATTGATTAAGAATCGGATCAGCTAATTCTATAATTCCTTTTTCGTAATCCACTGATGCAATTTTTGTTTTTTGAATGCCATTACCTTCTAATGAAAAATTGCCGAAAGAAAGACCCTTCCCGTTTAAAAGTGTGGCTTTTTGGATTTGGCCTTTGGAGTTTAAAATTAAAGAAGCTGTTTGTCCTTTTGCCTTAATTTTCCCGTCAATAATATATTCTTTATCCGGATTAAGAGAGTGAAAAAGATAATGGGTTTCTCCGATATTTAATTCAACTTTTACGGCTATTGCCTCGTCGTCAACAGGGTTTACAGAAACAGCCGAAACATTCTTTACCCATGTTTTTTTATTATAAGACTCAAATAAAGAAACAAAAATACTGTTTAAATTTTTTCCTTGTTCGCGTCTTATCAAAAATTTTACTGTTTCCGGCAAATCTTTTCTCGTCTGAGGTTTTCCGTCGCAGGCAATAATTTCTTCATTATTATTGGTTAAGAAATGAGCCCTTAAACCAATATTTTTATCAGATCCGGTAAGCTGCCAGCCGCAAACCATATTATCTTTAGGTTTGGTTTTTTGAACATTAAATAAAAATTGATAACCGCTTCCTTTATATGAAGTATAGTTTGCTTCTCCCCAAGGTTTATTTTTAAGTTCAGGATCGTCATAAAATTTACCATATGGTATGTCGGCTCCGGCCAGAGTTCCTTCTTTTTGAACAGGACCAAATGGAGTTTCACAAGAAAAATTAGCTTGAGTTCCGTGAATTATGTAATCGTGCTGTTCTCCTCCTTTTACATAAAAAATATCAAGAAGATAACTTTGACCGGGACTTGTTTCAACCAACATATTCACTCGGCGGTAAAGACTGACTTTTTCAGGGTATGCGTCTTCGCAAGAAACATCCGCTATTTTAATAAAGCTGCTGCTGTCAAAATTATGTAATTTGCAATTCGTGTTATATTCTTGCTTGGATGCATTAACTACGACGGTATTGTGAGCCACGGAATTTGCAAAAAAACCAGGCCAACGTGGATCAGAGGCATCTAAGGTTTCGGGATAGCCAAAATCCGTTAAGAGACCGTTTCCCTGAGAAAATAAAACCATGTTTAATTTGTCATAGTGATGATGGCCGTAATATGCTCCGTAAAATATGGAACTGGCCGTAGGATTTTTTTTATCATTTATTTGAAGAGTAGCCAATCCATAACCGGGAAGATTTACTGATTGGGTGCATAAAGATTGAACGGGTTTTGCCTTTATGGATTTTAACACTTCTTCAATTGGTTTTTCAAAGAGGTCGCGAGGAATATTTTTTACAGAACCAAGAGCTTGGGCTAAGCGGGGATCTGGAAAATGTCTCAGAGCTGTGGCCAATATTTCAGGTTGAGAATTCCATAAAGTATTAACAGCGAACATGTCTCCGGAATCTCCCATTGAAGGCATAAATTTTTCGGCCAAACAAACATTAAAATGCCATGTTAAGAGTTTTTGAAATCTCGGATTTTCAAAAAGATTAATCCCTCTGTCCAAAAGAGCTTCTGCCACTTCAACTAAAGAAGCGGTCCATTCAGAATAATTGTAAATGGGTGATTCAAACGGCACGCCATCGCGAGATACTATATTAATTAAGGCGTCTTCTACTCCCATATCAAGGAAAATTTTTACATTCTCTCTTTTCAACACCCAATCTATCATTTCTTGACTTGTCGGATGTTTTTCTTTTTCATCCAAAACCACGGCTAAACGAATTAATGCTTTCTGGTGGCTGCCGTAATTTCCATAAATACGATAAGAACCGTCGGTTATGGAACGAGCTATTTCTAAAAGTAATTTTTCTCTAATTTGACTATCTATTTTTGTTGGATTTTGTCCGGTTAATTTTTCAAGCTCATTGTCTTTTTGAATAAAAGGATAAATAGCATCATAAGCCAGGGCGTATGTCTCGGCTGGCGGGGGAAACTTTTCGTCCGGTGAAATTGATGAGACCTCCCAGGTATGATAAAAAAGTTTTCCTAAAAGTTCTTTATCTACTTCTTTTCCTTCTCGGGACTGTTCTTCATATCGATAATCGGGATAATATTGAGATAATTGCCATAATAATAAGGCCGCCTTGTGAGCATATGTATTATTTTCCGTAATTAAAGCAGCCTGACTTAAATTCCAAATGGCCGGTAATAAAAATTTACGGGCGCTCCAATGGTTATAATAACCGACAAACCAATATTTCTTTCCTGTTTCCGGGTTTGTCCAGCCCCAGCCATCATCCGGATAATTGCCTGTTAATAAAGAACGGTCATTCATTCCTGATTTTAAAAACTCTGAGAAATTATTTGATGGATACTCTTCGCCGCCCACCGGGCATTTTATTTTTCCGGGATTGTTGAAATCAATAATCCATTTATATGAACCCTCTTTATTAATTTCCAGACCGTGAACAGGGCAACCAAAATCACTGATTGTTATAGCTCGCGGTTCTGAGGGAAGGGGAACTAATGTTTTTAATTTTTCATCCGAAAATTGAGCCCAATAATCCGCTTCATTGACAATTTTATCTCGCATTTCTTTGGCCCACTCATATGTTTTTATATTTTCTTTCAAAATAACCAATTTTTCTTCAGTGTAATACGTGCGCCCATCTTTTGCGAAAGTTATGGAAGGTATAAATAAAAAAATACAAAATAAAACAAAAATGGTTATAGGGGATAATTTTTCACAAATTTTTTTTATTTTAAAATCAAAATCGTTCATATAATTTTTTCTTCTTGAGGCTCGCTTAATTTTATAAGCAAACCGGAGGGCATAATCATTAGATAAAAGAGAGCGATATCTATCGGATCAGTAATAAATAGCCACACGAAACTCAGAAAAAGAGCAAACAAAAGAATTCCTTTTCCAACGGCTCTTTTTGTAAATAAAATTTTGCGAGCAGTAAGTAAAAAATTCATCAATAAGAGCAAGAGTCCGGTCAGTCCGGTTCCGACATAAATTGCGGGAAATCCTATTTCGGACAAATAATTTGAAACCGATTTCGCTATATCCGGTCTGCCATATTCAATCCATAAATTAACGAAATAGGGATGGGTTATGATGGCGGACTTTCTAAAACCATAGCCAAAAAAGAAATTTCCCCAATTTGAATTTTTCATAGCCTCAAAAGCTGCTTGAATATGAAATGTACGGCTTACATCGCCCATATCAAAGGCCTCGGCGGGCGGTTTCCAGATAACATAAAAAGTTTTCCATAAAAGTTCGCCTAAACCTTTAAAAGTGTAGCTTGATGGTGAAAGTATTGTGATAAATATAATTAAAACAAGCAGAAAAATAATGGAATACAGAAAGAATTTGCGAAAACCGATTATTGGCAAGGCCATAATTAAAAAACCGATAATACAAAGTTGAGTAAGTCGAGAATTATAATAAAAAGCGGAAAATAATATTACTATCAAAGTTATCCAGCCGATTCTTCGATAAAGAGAACTCTTGTCTTTAATCAGAAAAAATATGGCAGGCAGGGCAATGAGCAGGGGAAATGCCGCATATGTAGTGCCTCCCCAAAAAAGATTTTGAATGGCCCATCTTCCTGTTTGCAACCAAAATAGTCCTTTTCCGGCAATACTATCATAGAATACACCAACTAAAATATATGCTGCAAAATATACCAAAGAACTGTTGGCGATTATTAATGATAATTTTCTTTTTGAAAGCAAAAAGGGCGTTCTTGGAAGGCAAAACGCAAAAATACCCAACATACCGAAATAAACCATCCACCGGAATTTTCTTAAGCTCTCCATTTCCACCATTCCATAGAAACTTTGGAAAACCATATAAATAATCATTGAGAAGAAAAACAATTCATGAAGCTGATCCCAAATATCTTTTTTGTCTTTATGGAGATGAAATTTTTGGATTGAAATGGCCAGAAAAATTCCGATTAAAATACAACCCAGAAGATATTCGTCCGGCAGGCCGATTTTTTGAATAACTATACCGCTGGCTCCTATGGAAGCCATAATTAACAGAGGCCAAAAATAATTTGGTTTTAAAGCCGCGATTATTAAAAATACAAATCCGATTATTCCAATTAAACTTGTTAAAAACAAAACCATATTAGATTAGAAATGACTTATGTTAAAATTAATTTTTTCGCTATTTAATCCAGATAATATTTTTTATTTTAGGTATTCCCCAAAACCAAACACCGGGAATTGGATGATTGAGAAGATATTTTTTAATTATATTTTTTGAACCGAAATTCACAGTAGGTTCCGGGGAAGTGTATTGAGAAATCCGATAATCATCAATATAAAAATTTATCGTGCCCGAAGAAGTCGCGCTTATTGGTCCGAACGATCTCAGATTATCAGAGGTTGCAATTGGCGTTTGATCGTTATATTCAAGAGGAATATCTCCCAGATCATCTCCGTCCACATAAGTTTTTTGAACAGAGTTTTTAAAATCTAAAATCACTTCAGCTTCATACCAAGTATTATAGGAATATTTTTTGTCATTGGGAAAGGCGATCGGACCGGCTGGTTGGCAGCGATGCCTGAATGAACCAAGCCCATCACCATTCGGTCCGCCAAAAAATAAATTGCATGAATAGTTTATGGTATTATCATGAGAATCATGGCTGGTAAAAACTATAAATCCCGCTGAGCACGATTCCACCGATCCATTATCGGTTCTGGCCCAAGTTTGAATGCGAATATTTTGTTTTTGTCCGGTATAACCTGTGAGCATATACCCGCCCGGCTGATCCGCTTCAGTGGTAGTGCATTTGCCTGAATGCAGTCCTTTTTTAACAATGGAATTTTCAATACTCCATTCATCGTCCGGCACGCCCCATCTACTGAAATTTTTTGATTCAAAATCGTCAAAAAAGATAAACGTTTTAGGTCCGCTACTCCTGCTTTTTGCTTTTAAATTTCCATAATACATATAGATTATTTTTTTTGAATATGCGGAAATATCAGGTATTTCTACCCAAAAAGTCGCCAAAGTTGAATCAATCTTTGATTCTAACCAATAATCTATTAGTGAGGTTCCATCAGAATCAGTGAATCTGATGCCATCAAAATCAGATTGCATGCCCAAATCATAAGCAACAGGAATTTTGATTTGGTAATTTATTAAATCAGAAGAATTATTAGTATTGTCAATTGTTATTGATTCTCTATAGCGCCAATGACAAAAAATTTCAATTTGTATTATTATAATAATACAAATTAATACAAAGGCCAAAAGAAAAATTTTTAGAAGTATTTTTTTCAGCTTAATTTTTGGTTTATCTTGTTGGGGCGAATATTTTTTACCGAATATCATAACATTTTTTATTTTTGAGGAGTTGCAATTATTGAATTTAAAATTTCAGCAAATTTTTTTGCCATTTCCTTATAATTATATTTATTGATTTTCTCTATATTTCCCTTAAAGTCAACTCTTCCTTTTTCTTCATATTCTGAATAAAATTGAAGAAGAACTTTTTTAATATCTTCAACCTCCGGACAATAAAATCCAGCATTTGTTTCAGAAAGCATTTCTTTTATTACCAGATCTTGCCCCGAGCCGCCAGTCGCGATTATTGGTCTTCTGGCGGCCAAATAATCAAAAAATTTTCCCGAAAAAGCTCCTTTTTCTTTTTTATTTTCCCAGTTTAATTGAAGCAATAATTGAGATTCTGTTTGTTTCTTGACGCATTCATCCCAGGGAATCACTCCTTTTTGTTCCACCACTTTTGATAAATTTTGTTCTTTTATTTCTGTCTCTATCCAATCTCGTTGAGGACCGTAAAACCTCACTTTTGTTTTAGCCGGATCAATCAGTCCTTCAGAAATCAGGCGGCTTAAAGCCATAAAAAATTTCAGAGGGTCCCGTTCTCTGCCGTGCCAAAGAGCGGTATAGGTAATAGTAAATTCTTTTGTCAGATTTTGCGGCGGCTCATTTATTTTATCTGGATCATAACCGAAAACAACTGTTTGGACCTCTTTTTCTTTATGCAGCCTCTCAAGAACTTCAGCTTGAGGCCAGCAAGAAGTTGTTACAAAATCCGCCAATTTAATTGTTTTTTTCTCCAATCTTCTGTCAAAGAATTTTCTTACAGAATCATAACTGTAAGCATAGGTCTCTGACCAAAGATCCGGAAAATCTGCAATCCATGGAATTTTATATTCTTTTTTTAATTTTTTCGCGATAAGATGAGCCGGTATCGGCCAAACACTGATCATCGCATCTACCTTTTCATTTTTTAAAAAGTTTTTAGCCGCTTTAATGGCAACCGGTATCCAGCCCCTCTCAACATCCGGGTAGGCAATAACACCTTCAAAAAGTTTTATTATTTTGGTAGTAAGACTTTTTCTATCTCTGATTTTAGTGGGAATTCCTATTTGTTCTTGAAGTCCTATGGTAGGATTCAAATGAAATTTTCTTTTCAAAGAAATTATAATATTAGAAGTTGGAGCTTCTATAACTCTAAATTTGAAATCTGGATTTTTCTGGAGGGGAGTGGTAAGGCAAATCGGTTCCCATCCAAATTCAGAGAGATATTTTGCAAGACCCAATATTCTTTTACTGCCTCCCGGCGCGTAAGGCCAAAAATGACCGACGATTAAAACTTTTTTCATAATTATTTTATTATTAATTTTTTATAAATATTATTCATTTTTGACATTTCTTCGTAATAATCATTTTCCTCTATAATTTTTTGTCTGGCGAGGATTCCAAATTCTTTTCTTTTATTTTCATCTTTTAATAAATTGATAATTTTTTCCGCTAAAATTTCAGGGTTTCTTATTGAAATCAAAAACCCATTTTTTCCTTCTTCTATCCATTTTTCATTTTCGCCGGTATTCGTAATGACTACCGGAAGCTGACAAGACATTGCTTCAGCGGTAGAAGCTGAGATTCCGGCGTCAGACAAAGCCGTTGAGATATAAATATCGGATGTTTTTAAATACTTCGGCAATTCATTGTTTTGAATCGAGCCGACGAATCTAATGTTATTCAAAATTTTTAAATCTTTGGCCAAATTTTTTATTTTATTTTCTTCCGATCCTTCTCCGGCAATAATAAATTTAGTTTCGGAAAATTCTTTTAAAACCAGGGGTATTGCTTTAATTAAAGTTTCAATATCATAGATAGGCTTAAAGTTTCTTAAACTTATTATGATCGGGCAATTTTGAATTTTTAATTCACTGATTAAATTCTCATCCTTTGGTCCCGGACTGAATTTTTTAGTATCTATTCCAAAACATATCTTTATAATTTTAGAAGAATTTGCTCCTAATTTTATCATTGCTTCTCTAATATGCCAGGCGTCGCAAGTAATGAGGTCAGCCCGTTTTAAAGCTAATTTTATCAAAGGTTTTTTTAATTTTGATTTAGGCGCCAATAAAATATCAGATCCCCATGCCGTCAAAACAAGGGGATGAAAATTTATTAAAGCTCCTATTGCTCCGGCCATCCAAACTTGATGAATATGGAAAATATCCGGTTTTATTTTGTTTAAAATATTTTTAATTTCAAGGGTATAAATGAGCGGTCTTAATAGTTTTAGGGGACTTTTTCTAATTAGATAAAATTTAATACCTTCAGGTATATCGTTGCTGCCGATTCCCAAGGATAACCAATAGACTTCATGACCTTGTTTGGCGAAGTATTCAATCCATTTTTTTGAATGAATGGAGTCTGCTGTTGCCAAAAAACATATTTTCATATTTTTATTATATTTTCGATTTTATTTTTGAAACCAAATTTATAAATTTTGTTTTAATTAAGTTTATGGGGATTTCATAAATATATTCGGTTTTAATCTCCCCCATAAAACTTTTTTTAAAGCGGCTTGAGCCGTCTTTTTCATCAAAACTGATTCCACCTAAATCCAATAATTGGAATCCCTTTTCCTTTAAAGAAAGCATTGTTTCCCAAATATTAATATGGCCCGGCGCATAATCTCCAAATTTTTTATCAAATGCCCCCAGCCAATACATTGGATATTCATCTAATAAAAAGAATGTTCCTCCAATAATTTTATTATCCTTTATTGATAAAAAAAGTCGGGATATTTTTTTATCTTTAAAAAGTTTTTTCACAAGCAGTAATTTTTGTCTTCCAAATCCCTTTATTTGAGTTGCCCTAGAATATACCCCCCACCATTGATTGAATTCTTTCTCTGTTTCTGCCAATTTTATTTCCACACCCATTTTTTCGCCCTTACGAATCATATTTCTCGTTTTTTTGCCGATTTTTTCCCAAAGCAATTCTTTATTACCCGTAAGATCTATCACAGAAGTGAACAGTTTTTCTTTAAAAAAATTATTTAAATCCTCCAAAGGATTGATGCTGTAAATCAAAATTTTAGCCACTCCTAAATTTTTAGCCAAAGATTTTAATTCATTTATCCATTTTTCCTTGGACGGAGCACAATATAAATATAAGGTGGTATTGCCAATTAGCGGCCGAAAGGAAACAAAAAGCTGGAAATCATCAAGAAAGTATAATTTTAGGTTGTTAAACCTTGCGTATATTTTGCCAAAGTCCTTATTCTGCCATATTTTAAATGTTCCTTGCCAAATATTCATTTTATATTTAAGAAATTAATTTTTTATAAAAATCAGTCGCGTCACGATTAGATTTGCAAAGATACAGATGTTTGTTGTTTGCCGCAAAATCAAAAATTTTGAACCAAAAATCAAGCGTTCCTTTTGAAAAATTGCCGATATGAGTCATATAACTGTGAACGGGTAAATTTAAAAAAGATTTTTCAATCCTTAATCTAGTAAAAAAATTTTGTGGAATAATGTGGCATTCAACAAAATCAAGAAGTGATTTTTCGGGAAAAAATTTAATTTTGCGATTCATTGATAAATCCAAATTGTAATCATTGCCCGAAAGACCAAGACTGGTTCGGGGCAAAAATTCCAAATATTTTGATCCGGACCAGTGGTATTTGTATTTATCAAATGTAATTTTTTTGCAAGAAACCAGATATTTAATATTATATTCCGAAAGAATCTTATCAGTAACTCCTTCTTCCCAAGCATGATAAGGGGGGACAAACAATTCCGGAAAATTTAATCCCCAATAATTGAAAATTTTTTTACTTTTTTCAATATGTTCTCTTTGAGTTTTTTCTGACACGGGCTTATTTTCTTCAAAATGGTAAAACTCACCAATATGGCCGTCATCTTCGTGCGTTAAACCATGATAACCTATTTCAATATATTTGCTGTTTTGTTTTAAAAAATCAATCAATTCGTCAATATATTCCAAGGGTGTTCCGGCGCCGGAAACATTTTCTTTGTCTAAATATCTCATTGTAAAACAAACAGGGATTTTAATATCAAATTTTTTGGCAATTTTTAAGATATTAACATACGCCTCCATTGTTATTTTTCCTTCTTTTTTTTCTGGGAAAAGATAATCAAATCCGCCATCATCAACGATCAAGAAAAATGGATATTTTTTGAGATTATTTTTCATTTATTTTGAAAAATTAAAATATTTATTCTTAATTAAAATAATCAGATTTTGATATAATTTTATATCAGCTTTTTTAAGAAACAAAAGATCTTTAATATTGTTGCCGGAAATTTTAATATAAACTACGGAGGTTATAAAAAAACTAATTGTGTAAGAAATTGAAGTGGCAGTGGCGGCTCCGATAATACCGAATTTTGGAATCAAGATAATATTTAAAACAGTGTTTATAACAAGGGCGCTTGCCGTAATGTAAGTATTTAACATTGGCTTGCCGCGTCCAAAAAAATCATGAGCCAATATTATTCTGCCGCTAAGCATTACCATTCCTATCAGTAATATTTGAAACGGCAAAACTGAATTGATAAATTGTTTGGAATAGAGAAGTGTTATTAACCAATGACCAATCAAGAAAAGAAAAGCGGCTAATAAAAACATAATAAAGAGGGTATTTCGACAGACCAGAGGAGTGAATTCTTTAATTTTTTTTTCGTCTGTTTCAGATGACACTCGCGGAAAAAGAACCGTACTGATTGAATCGGGGATCAGCCAAAGCTGTTCCGATATGCCGGTAGCGATTGAATAAAGGCCAATTGCCATCGGGTTTAAAAAAATATTAATCAAAAAAGTATCTATTCTGGACTGCCAGACGGAAAAAAGATTGCTCGAATAATTTTTTATTCCGTATAAAAAAAAGTCTTTAAAAATATCTTTATTTAATGAAAAAATCGGCCTTCCTATTTCTTTTTTGATTTGAAAAAATAAAATAATGCAAGGAACAAACCAGGAAGCTATCAGGGCTATCATTATTGTGCCGACAGTGATACAGTGTTGCCATAGAAAAATGACCATTAAGGTCAGAAATAAAATCGGTTCTATCAAATTAATTAAATTATATTTTTTGAAATTTTGAATTCCAGAAAAAATACAAATTATATATTTTAAAAAAAACCAAGAAGGAATCAAAAATAAAACAGACAAAAGATATTCACGGGGTACATGAGGGAAAATTTTATTTCCAAAAAAGAAAATAATAATCAGCCCGATTAAAATTGTAAAAATACTAATTAAAATTGAAAATAAAATGTTTGCGCCAAAAATTTTATTTAATGAATATTTCTTTTTCCCTATATAAAAAACCGAAGATGATCCAATTCCAAAATCAGTAAAATTTATCAAAATTACTTGAAATAGAATTATCAGAGAATAAATTCCTTTTTTTTCCGGACCAAGAGTTCGAGCAACAATAACAGAAATCACTATTCCCAAAATAACATTTAAAAATCTGGCGACAAAGGTGATTAAACTGTCTTTTGTAAATTTACCAATCATTTTTTGTAAACAATATTTTCTTTTTTAAATACGAAAAGCAAATAATGAAATAAAAATTTAGGCAGAAAAAAACTGAACAGATAATCTAAAAAGGCAATGATTTTGGCGAATCCATTGCCTAAAAGATTTGAAAGGTATGCCCCGAAATAAATTCCATGAAGCCTTACAGAGAAGTCGACATTTACTTCCTTTAATATTTTTTTCAGTTCTTTTAATTCATAGAGTTTGTAAAAGAAACCGTTTTTGTAATAAGACTTACCTTCTTGTCTGATAATTTTACGATGCCTAATTTCTGAAGCATTCCAGGTATTCATTATTCCCATGCCATTATTATTAAGAATTCTTTTAAGATCCAAAAGCATAAGTTTGGGGGCGTTAATATGTTCAAATAATTCAAGGGCAAAAATAAGATCAACAGATGATTCTTGAAATGGCAGAAATCTTACATCAGCTTTAACCAAAAATACTCTTTTTTTGTCTTCGTCGCTTAATTTTTCATATCCGTATGACATTAATTCTGGAAGAAAATCAATTGCGATAACTTGTTCGAACCCCATTTTCAATAATGCTTTAGTTACTCTTAATGTTCCACAACCTATATCCAACGCGATATTTTTATTTTTAATTTTGGAAATATATCTCATGGCGCTGATAATGTGAAGATCATTTTTACTTTGGTGGAAAATAAGGTTGTCATATCTCTCTCCTATGTTAATACCTTCTGAGATGAATTTTTTATTGTATTCATTAATTTCCTTCAAATGTGGATCAAATAACGCCTCAAAATATTCTACAGGGGACAGACAATTGAATACTTGAGTAAACCATTCAGAAGATTTATTATTCAGAATCAATTGCTCAAATTTTTCTTTATGATTTTTATCTTGGTCATCAACTTGTACTTGAAAATCATAAATATTTTTGTTTTTTGTGAATTTTTCCCCGCAAAAAGTGCAAGAAAAGACTTCCGAATCAAAAGTTAAGCGGTTTTTGCAAATCGGGCAACATAATAAATTTTCAATTGATAAATTTGCCATTTATTTTAATTTATTCAATATATTTTTAACAATTTTTTTTGCAGTTCTACCGTCGCCGAAACAATTAATTTGTTTTTCTTTAGGGTTAAAGAATTTAATTGCTTTGATAATTTTTTTCTTATTATTGCCGACTAAAATATTCCAACCATATTTGCGTGTTTCTATCCATTCAATAGTATCTCTCAGGGTGATACAGGGAGTTTTGGCAAAATAAGCTTCTTTTTGAACTCCCCCGGAGTCGGTTAAAATTTTTTTTGCATTTTTTTCGAGCCAAAGCATATCCAAATAGCCCACCGGAGTTATAATTTTCAATTTGCATTTTTCAATTTTCAATTTGAGTTTTTTTAATTGTTTCTGCGTGCGGGGGTGGATTGGAAAAATAACTTTTTCATTGCTTTCTTGAATTGCCTCAAGAATTTTTTTTAAATTTTCGGGGTTATCCACGTTTGAAGCGCGATGAATGGTTAAGAGACAATAAGCTTTTGGTTTTAAATCTAAGATTTTTAAAATTTTAGATTTTTTTTGCGCGATTTTAATATTTTTTAAGAAGACGTCATACATCAAATCTCCCGTGTTATAAACATTTTTAATGATATTCTCTTTCTTTAAATTTTTTATCGCGGTTGGAGTCGGGCAAAAAAGAATATCAGAAATATGATCGGTTAAAATGCGATTGATTTCTTCCGGCATATTCATGTCTCCGGAGCGCAGTCCCGCTTCAATATGGGCGACTGGAATGTGTAATTTTGCCGCCACAAGAGCTCCGGCCAAGGTAGCATTAACATCGCCAACCACAATTACTAAATCAGGTTTTTCTTTCAAGCAAACTTTTTCAAATTCAATCATCGTTTTGCCGGTTTGCTCGCCATGAAGACCAGCCTTAATGCCCAAATTGTAATTTGGTTTAGGGATATTTAATTCTTTAAAAAATGCACCGGACATTTTATAATCATAATGCTGTCCGGTGTGAACAAGAATTGGCTTGATTTTCTGATATTTTTTAAATTCTTTAAACAAGGGGGCAATCTTGATAAAATTAGGCCTCGCGCCGACAACGCACAATACTTTTATTTTTTTATTTTGAGGCATAAAATTCCTTGATTTTTTGGATGATATGACTTTGTTCTTTTTGAGAAAGTTCCGGATAAATAGGCAGTGACATTACTTCTGTTGTCGCTTTTTCAGTTTGAATGAAATCGTTTTCTTTATAACCTAAATTTTTAAAAACAGGCTGGAGATGAAGCGGTACCGGATAATATATCACAGAAGGAATATTATTTTTGGTTAAATACTGTTGGAGTTCATCGCGTTTTTGCGCCCGAATGGTGTATTGATGATAAACATGTTCGTTATTTTTGGCGAGATAGGGGACGGATATTCCTTTTATTTTCGCCAAACTCTGATTATATTTTTTTGCTTTTTGTTGGCGTCCTTTTACCCATTTATTCAGATATTTTAATTTAACTCTCAGAATTGCCGCTTGAAGAGCATCTATGCGGCTGTTGACCCCGAGAGTTTCGTGATAATATTTTTTCCTTGAACCATGCTGGCGAAGCATTTTTATTTTTTCAGCCAATTTTTCGTTATTGGTCAAGACCATTCCGGCATCGCCGTAAGCGCCGAGATTTTTTGAAGGGAAAAATGAAAGACAACCGAATTCGCCGAAGGATCCGACATTTTTTCCTTTATATTTGGCGCCAATGGCTTGAGCGCAATCCTCAATAACATAAAGTTTATGTTTTTTTGAGATTTCCATTATTTTGTCCATTTCACATGGTTGGCCGTAAAGATGAACCGGAATTATGGCTTTGGTTTTCGCGGTAATTTTTTCTTCAATTTTATCAGTATCAATATTAAAAGTTTTAGGATCAATATCAACAAAAATCGGTTTGGCGCCGCGGACAGCGATTACTTCAGCTGTGGCAAAAAAAGTGAAAGGAGTGGTAATAACTTCATCTCCAGGACCAATATCAAGAGCCATTAATGCGAGAAGGAGAGCATCTGTTCCGGAATTAACGCCAATGGCATATTGCGTTTTGCAATACGCGGCAACTTCTTTTTCCAATTCAGTCACTTCTTCACCTAAAATAAAATGAGCATTGTTTAATACTTTGCTAACAGCCTTGTTAATTTCTTTTTTAATGGATTTATATTGAGCGGTAAGATCTAAAAATTGCATATAAAAATTAAATTATTAAGTTGATAAATTATATTTGCTTGACTGTCTTTTTTTCTTTTAAATATTTTTTGCCGCAAATTTTACAAACGGATTTATTGTTTTTAAATTGCAACTTGTTGCCGCAATCGCAAACCCAATCATGAACAGCAGCCGGTACACCGTAAGCCAAAGCGTAATCAGGGATATCTTTAGTAACAACCGAACCGGCACCGATAAAAGCGCTTTTGCCGATGGTGGCGCCGCAAACAATTGTGGCATTGGCGCCGATTGATGCGCCTTCTTTAACCAAAGTGGATTTCCATTTGCCGTATTCCGGATATTTTTTCTTTGGAAATTTTGCGCGCGGATTAGGATCATTGGTGAAAACCGCCGACGGTCCGACAAAAACATAATCTTCCAAAGTAACTAAATCCCAAGCGTCAACATTGGATTCCAATTTAACGCCATTGCCCATTTTTACTTGGCCGCCGACAAAACAATTATGTCCGACCATGCAATTTTCGCCGATTTGCGCGCCGGCTAAAACCTGGCTGTTTTGCCAAATTTTTGTCCCGGAACCGATTTTTGCTCCCGGTGAAACTTCTGCTGATGAATGTGTCCAAAATTTTTTTTCCATATTTTTTTTATGATAATTTAATTATTTTACCTTTTTTATCTAAAGATTCTTGGCAAGCATTTAAGATTTTTAAAACACTTAATGCTTCTTTTCCGTCGCTTTTAGGATTTTTGCGAGTATTGATGCAATCAAGGAAATGCTGGCATTCTTGACGCAGCGGCTCAGATGGCGGCAGAGAAATTATTTCTCCTTCCGCTTTTTTCGCTTCCGGAATTTTGCCGAGCCATTCAACTTTATGAGGATAAACAACCAATTTATTTTCTGTTTGATCGTCAAAAACAGCCATTTTTTTCTCGCCGATTACGGATAATTTTTGTTCTTTAAAAGGATTAAGCCAAGAAACAAAAATATGAGCGGCTTGATTTTTATCAAATTCAAAATAACTTAAAGTGCTGTCTGCCACGTCTTTATTCAGCCAATCCATGCCATGGCTGCAAATTTTTTTAGGCAATTTTCCCATTAAATCAATAATGACCGCGATATCATGCGGAGCAAACGACCAAAGAATATTTTCTTCAGTGCGAAGTTTGCCGAAGTTAAGACGATTGGAATGAATATAGCGGATTTTTCCCAGTTCTCCCTGTTCAATCAATTCTTTTAATTTAATCACGGCCGGATGATAAAGAAGAAGATGCCCGACCATTAAAATGCATTTTTGTTTTTCGGCTAATTTCACCAATTCCTCGCCATGCTTGATATTCAAAGCCAAAGGTTTTTCGACAAAAACATCCTTGCCGGCCAGAAGAAATTTTTTAACCACTTGATAATGGGTGGCGGCCGGCGTGGCAATGACCACGCCTTTGATATTTTTATCAAGCGCCACGTCTTCAAATTTTTGCGTAGTATTAATTTCCGGATAATTTTTTTTCAGAGCATCAAGCGCGTTTTGATTAAGATCACTAACGGTTTTTAAAACGCCTAACTCATAAAAATTTCTAACTAAATTTTTACCCCAGTAACCACTGCCGATTACCGCGATATTTTTTTTTGATGATTCTATAACCATAATACATTTTTAAATTTTCTATTTTTAATAGCGTTGCGCGTGTCAACCACTAAAAGCGATTTTTTAGCCACTTCATCATAATTGAGATTAGAGTGATCGGCTAAAATTAAAACGCAATCATAATGTTTAAGATTTTTTGGTTGATATTCAATGGATTTTAAATTTTTATTGTCAATTCTAAATTCCGGAATATATGGATCAAAATATTCCACATTGGCTCCTTTTTTCCAAAGATCGCGAATGACATGATAAGAAGCTGACTCTCTTGGGTCGGCCACGTCTTTTTTATAAGCAACACCCCAAACTAAAACCTTGGCTCCGTTTAAAGATTTCTTATGCTGATTAAGTCCGGAAATAACTTTTGTTACGACAAAATGGGGCATTCCATCATTTATTTCACCGCCCAATTCTATAAATCTTGTATAAAACCCGTATTCTTTGGCTTTCCAGGAAAGATAAAACGGATCAAGTGGAATGCAGTGTCCTCCGATTCCAGGTCCGGGATAAAATGGCATAAATCCGTAGGGTTTTGTTTTGGCCGCTTCAATCACTTCCCAAATATCAATACCCATTTTCCCGCATAAAAGAGCCAATTCGTTAATCATTGAAACATTGACTATTCGGAAAGTATTTTCAAGAATTTTTGTCATTTCCGCGGCTTCAGGCGAAGAAACTTTAAAAACTTTTTCCAAGAATGATCTATAAACTAAATTTGTAAGTTTGGTGCATTTAGGAGTAATACCGCCAACTACCTTGGGAACATTTCTGACGTTGAATTTTTGATTACCCGGATCAATTCGTTCCGGCGAAAAAGCCAAGAAAAAATCTTTTCCCACTTTTAAACCGGATTTTTGAAGAACAGGCAAAATAACTTCGCGTGTTGTTCCGGGATAAGTGGTGCTTTCTAAAATTATTAATTGCCCTTTTCTGATAAAACGGGCAATTTCTTTAACCGTGGATTGAATATAAGTAATGTCAGGCTGTTTGTATTTATCCAAAGGAGTGGGAACACAGATAATAATCACATCGGCAAGCTTTAGAATTTTTTTATCCGTGGTGGCTGAAAATTTTTTAGATTTAAGAACCCCTTGCAAATCAGCCGAAGAAATATCGGCGATATAAGAATGACCTTGATTGACCAACTTAACTTTATTTTTTTGAACATCAAAACCAAAAACTCTGAATCCTTGCTCGGCTAATACCACGGCCAGCGGAAGTCCCACATAACCGAGTCCGATGATTGTAATTTTAGCTTTTTTGTTTTTAATTAATGTTTCTAAATTTTTCATATTTTTAATATTATAAATATTATGAAAGAAATTATACCATCTTTTTAGAATCAGACAAGGGCTTGTCCACTGTTATAAATGTGATATAGTGTTATCGTATCTATTGAATTTTTTCAGATAATTAAGAATATTTTTTTATGTCTTCAACAGCCAAAAACACGTTATATCTTTTTTTTGCCAGAATTTATCAAAAATTAACCGCTTTATTTTATTATTTTTTATTAGCCAGATATTTAGGGGTGGCGGATTTTGGTAAAATTACTTTTACACTTTCCTTTGTTGCTATTTTTGCCGCTTTTATTGATTTTGGATTAAATGCTCTTTTAGCTCGCGAGACAGCCAGAGAAAAATCAAAAACCAAAATTTATTTGGGGAATATTTTGGGCATTAAATTTATTTTCAGTATTTTAATTTTTGCCGTTGTTTTTATCGTCATTAATTTGCTTCACTATCCGATAATTACCAAAAATTTAATATATTTGGGAACCATCTTTATAATTTTATGTTTATTCGCCGATACTTTATATTTCGCTTTTCGCGGTTATTTTAATTTTAAATACGAAGCAGTCGGCATTATCATCAATCAAACAATTGTTGTTGCTGCCGGTTTGATTTTTATGAAATTAAAATTCGGATTGCTTTTGATATTTATGCCTTATATTTTTGGCAGCTTGTTTTATTTGATTAATGCTCTTGTGCTTTTTAAAAGATGTACGGGTTTTAAATTGAAATTATTTTTTGATCAAAGTTTTATTAGAAATTTATTAAAAGTCAGTTTTCCATTTTTTATTGCCGGATTGATTGGTGTCCTATATATTAATATTGATACAGTCCTTCTCTCTCGCTTGGCTGACGATCGAGCTATGGGCTGGTATAATGCCGCCAAAAGGTTGATTTTAAGCCTTTTATTTTTAATACCCATTCCTTTGAGCGCGGCTATTTATCCGACTCTCAGTCGTCATTTTATTTCTTCTCGTCAAGATTTTTCCCGAGTTTTTCAGGAAGCGATTTTTTATCTTTTTTTAATTCTTTGCCCGATTTTTTTAGGAACATTAATTTTAGCGCGGCCAATAATCAGTTTGCTTTACGGAAACGATTATTTGAATGCAGTCGCAGTTCTTCAAATTTTAATTTTGGCTATGCCCTTGATGTTTTTTGATAATTTGGTGATCAGCTTGCTTAATGCTTCCAATCGGCAAAAAAATAATATGATTAATCAGGGAATAGGACTTGTGTTATTAATTATTTTTTCTTTTATTTTAATTCCTTTATTTTCTCAGCGTGGAGCAGCGATAGCTTATTTACTCAGTTATATTATTCTTTTCATTTTAGAAATTTATTGGGTTTTAAAATTGGTTAATTTCAAAGAAAAATATTTTTTCAAAAAAATGTCTAAAATTTTATTGTCCGGTCTGATAATGGCTGGCGGACTTTTAATTTTTAAGACAAGATTGAATGTGGTTTTCTCGACTTTATTGGGAATAATAATTTATGGCGCATTTATTTATTTTTTGGGAGTAATAAAAAGAGGGGACATTTTAGAAATTAAAAATTTAATTTTTTCTAAAAATATTCCTCAAAATTTAGAATAATTGATTAAAAATATGTCTAAAATATCAGAAAAAATTTGTCTGACCATTATCCACTATGGATCTTATTTGATTTTATTTTTGCCGCTTTTAGTTTATCAATATACTTTATATCCTTATATTTTCGGCAAAATTATATTTTTCAGGATTTTAGTGGAAATTATTTTTGCCGCTTGGTTGTTTTTGGCTATTTATAATAAAAATTATCGACCTGATTGGAAAAATCCTTTGGTTTTCAGCTTAACCGCATTCATGGGTGTTTTGGTTCTAACAATGTTTACGGGTATTGATATCTCGCGTTCTTTTTGGTCAACCCAAGAAAGGATGACTGGTGTTTTAACCCTGCTTCATTTTTGGGCATGGTTTTTAACTTTAACCAGTTGTTTTAAAAAGTGGCAAGATTGGCGAAAATTAATTTGGGCAAGTTTGATTTGTTCTTTTTTGGTCGGACTCTACGGATTGGGGCAAAAAATAGGGTTAAAATTTTTATTACAGAATGATGGTGCTTCGCGCATGGCCGCAACTTTGGGTAATTCTATTTTTTTGGCAGTTTATGCCATGTTGCATATTTTTTTAGCCGGTTCTCTAATAATTTTAGAAAAAGTAAAATTGGGGAAAATTTTTTCTTTTTTGATTTTACTCCTTAATTTTGGGATCATGCTTTGGGCTGCTAGTCGCGGAGTCTTAGGAGCTTTTGGTTTGTCATTTTTATTATTATTGAGTTATCTAATATTTACTCTGCGAACCAAAAGATTAAAATTAATTTTCATTCCAATTTTTATTTTATTGATTTTAATTTTAGTCGGCGGAGTATTTTTTTGCCAAACTCAAAAAGGAAAACTTTGGACTGTTAAAGCCCCGGTTTTTATCCATAGAATAGTTTATTTGACTGGCGGTGTCGAAGAACGAACTATTGCTTGGAATGCCGGTTGGCAAAGTTTTAAAGAAAAACCGATTTTGGGTTGGGGTTGGGAAAATTATAATATAATTTTCAACAAGTACTATAATCCTTATTATTTAAGTTTAGGCCAGGGAAATACCTGGTTTGATCGTTCGCATAATCAAGTTGTGGATTTGTTGGCTTTAACCGGTGGTGTCGGTATAATGGCTTATTTAGCGGTGTTTGGAGTGATTTTTTGGTTATTATTACGGAAACGCAATACAAATAAATATAAGATTTGTGGGGTGTTATTTGCTTGCATGTTTTTTGCGTATTTTATTCAGAATTTAACTGTTTTTGATACGCCGGCACCACTTATTGTCTTTTATTTTAGTTTAGCTTTGGTCTATTTTATAACAACGAATAAGAATTTAGAAAAACCCGAAGCACGAAACTCAAAATTCGAAACAAATTTAAAACTCAAAAATCAAAATTCAAAATCAAATCAGCTTCCGCTCCCGATTTTTATTTTTCTAATTATTATTTTTTTGCCGTGGTCAATTTATAAATTTAATCTTGAGCCTTTTATTCAGAGTAAGGCGGCGGTAGTCGGTATTTCCGCTTCCAGGGTTGATTTAAAAGCAGGTCTTGATTGGTATAAAAAATCTTTGGATAAATCGGTTTTTACCAATCCGGAAATCAGAACGCAGTTGGCCAAGACTATTGTTGAATTTCCGGGCCAATCAAATCTTGATCCGATGATTTTGCAAAATGGTACGGATTTTGTAATTAAAGAATTTGAAAAAAGTATTCAAGAACATCCTCGCGATGTGAGAAATTATTTATATTTAGGTCAGTTGTATAATTTAGGTTCAAAATATAATAAAACATATCTTGATAGAGCGGAAGAAATTTTAAAAAAAGCGACAGGGCTCTCACCAAAACGCCAGCAAGTTTATTTTGAATTAGGCAGAACTCATCTTTATAAAAAAGAATACGAAAAATCAGCTAACACTATTCAAGAAGCGGTTAATTTTGACAATAAAATAGGGGAGTCATATTGGAATTTAGCCACAACCTATTTAATTTGGGGGAAAAATCAGGAAGCTGCTGCGGCAATAAATAAAGCATACGGAGAATTACATTATTATAAAGAAGGCATGGATTTTAATATTGCTCGGGCTTATGCCGAAATTAAAGATTTTGAAAATGCTTTTATATTTTGTGGTAAGATTGTCGATCAACAATCGGATAATTTAACTTCTCAATTGGGTTGCGCTTTGATTTACGCCAAAGGCGGTAATCAAGGAATGGCTGAAAAAATTTTTGATGAAATAGAAAATAAAAATCCGCAAGCGGTTCAGCAGGTTAGGCAATTATTGGAACAATAAAGTATTGACAAAAAATAAGAGTAAAAAAAGAAGTAAAAAATGTAAAAAGGGGATGGAAATAATTTCACCTCCTTTTTATATTTCAAGCTTGTAGATGATTGGTTTTTATGTTATAATAATATATAAAATTATGAAGTTAAAAACAATTAAAGAAATCAAAAATTTAAAAGGAAAAAGGGTGCTGGTAAGGGTTGATTTTAATTGTCCGATAAAAAACGGCCGGGTTATTGATGATACTCGCATTCAGGCCAGTTTGGAAACCATTAAATATTTAATTCAGCAAAAAGCCATTATTATTTTAATAAGCCATTTAGGAGACCCCAAGGGTAAAAAGAATTTGAAATATAGCTTGAAGCCGGTTTATAAAAATTTATCCGCTCGGCTTTGCGAGCGGATCCGCTCATCCCAAAGGGGCTGTAGCGGAAAATCAAAGGCTAAAAATTTGAAATTTATTAATGATTGCGTTGGCGGAAAAGTCAAAAAAGAGATTGCGACAATGAGGCCAGGGGAAATTATTTTATTGGAGAATCTTCGTTTTTATGTGGGAGAAGAAAAAAATGATTTGAAATTTGCTAAGCAATTATCCGAATTGGCTGATTTATATATTAATGACGCTTTTTCGGTTTGCCATCGGGCACACGCTTCAGTTTCAGCGATTTCCAGATATTTACCAGTTTGCGCCGGTTTTTCTTTAATTAAAGAAATTGAAAATTTAAATCAGGTTTTAACAAAACCGACCCATCCATTCGTAGTTTTAATGGGCGGAATCAAAATTTCTACCAAAATAAAACCCATAAAAAATTTAGCAAAAAAAGCAGATCAGATTTTAATCGGAGGAGCTTTGGCTAATAATTTTTTAAAAATAAAAGGAATTAATATCGGGGTTTCATTTTATGAACCGGCGATGTTGGGCGTTACTCGAAAATTATTGAAAAATAAAAAAATTATTTTACCATTAGACACTAAGATTAAGGGTAATGGTGATAATTTTAGAATTTTTGATATGGGCCCTAAAACCGTTGCATTATTTCAAAAATATCTTAAAACTGCCAAGACAATTGTTTGGAATGGTCCAATGGGTTTTTTTGAAGAAAAACCCTTTGATCAGGGAACAAGGGAAATGGTTAGAATAATTTTAAATAATCGCAAGGCCAAAATTATTATTGGCGGTGGAGAAACCATTGCCGCGTTCAAAAATCAATCCGCCAATTGGCGGATAAAAATCAAAAATAATATATTTATTTCAACCGGCGGAGGAGCAATGTTGGAATTTTTGGAAGGAAAAATATTGCCGGGAATTAAGCCATTGATTAATTAATAAAAAAAATTATGTCAAAAATTACATCAATCAGAGCTTGCGAAATTTTAGATTCAAGGGGTAATCCGACTCTTGAAGTTAGGGTTGTTTTGGAAAATGGTTTGGAATCCAAAGCAGCGGTTCCTTCCGGGGCTTCAACCGGCGTTCACGAAGCGCTTGAATTAAGAGATAATAATTCAAATCGTTATGGCGGTAAGGGCGTACTCAAGGCTTGTGAAAATGTGGAAAAAATAATCGCTCCGGCTTTAATCGGTTTAGAACTAAATCCTCAAGAAATTGACAAATTAATGATAGATTTAGACGGAACGCCAAATAAAAGCAAGTTGGGCGCTAATGCCATTTTGGGAGTTTCTTTGGCTTGTACTCGGGCCGGCGCTAAATCGCAAAATATTCCTTTATACAAATATATTCGCGAAACTTATCAGCTTACCAACTTATTGACTTATCAACTTCCTATTCCAATGCTTAATGTAATCAATGGTGGAAGACATGCTGATAATAAATTAGATATTCAAGAATTTATGATCGTGCCCTTGGCTGATAGTCTTAAAAATCAACCCAATAAATTATTTAAAGAAAGAATAAGATTGAGCGCGGAATTTTTTCAAATTCTTAAAAATATTATTAAAAGCACTTATGGTTTTTCAATAGCCGTGGGAGATGAGGGCGGTTTTGCTCCAAGTTTTAAAAACAACGAAGAAGTTCTAAAAGTTTTAATGTCCGCGGCTCAAGAAGCAAAATTAAAAATCGGTCAGGATATAGTTTTTGCTTTAGACGCGGCGGCTTCCGAATTTTATGATGTTAAAGAAAAAAAATATATTTTTGAAAATAAAAAATTGTCGTCTCAAGACATGATTGATTTATATCAAACTTGGATTGAAAAATATCCGATTATTTCCATTGAAGACGGTTTATCAGAAGATGACTGGTCGGGCTGGAGAGATCTTCACGCGCGTTTGCAAAAAATCATGATTATTGGTGATGATTTATTTACTACTAACATTGATCATTTGAAAAAGGGTATTGAAGAAAGAGCGGCAAACTCTATTTTAATCAAACCAAATCAAATTGGCACTTTAACCGAAACGATAAATTGCATTAAATTTGCCCAGGCGAATAATTATAAGGTTGTTATTTCTCATCGTTCAGGGGAAACAAGTGATGATTTTATTTCCGATTTGGCCGTGGCCGTTAACGCCGATTTTATCAAAGCAGGCGCGCCAAACAGAGGAGAAAGAGTGGTAAAATATAATCGATTAATGGAAATTGAAGAAGAATTATATCAAATTTAAAATTGAAAAATCAAAATGGAAAATGACAAATTAAAATGTAAAATTTTTAATTTTGATATTTAAATTTTGATTTAAACATAACGAAAAAATTAATGAATTATATTGTATGAAAAAAAATATTGATAAAGTTAATCCAGCTATTTTTATAGTTCTCGATGGCTGGGGAGTAGCGCCGGAAAGCAAAGGCAATGCCGTTACTCTGGCTAATACGCCCAATTTTAATCATTACAAAGAAAAATATCCCTATACCGAAGTTTGCGCTTTTGGAGAATGTGTTGGTTTGCCCAAAAATCAACCCGGAAATTCAGAGGCCGGTCATTTGAATTTGGGCGCCGGACGAGCTGTCAAAGATGACGCGGTTTATATTTCCGAGAGCATTAAAGATGAAACATTCTTTAAAAATCCGGCTTTTTTGGAAGGAATTTCGCATCTCAAAAAATATAAATCAAAGATTCATTTGATAGGTTTGGTGACAGAGGAAAATAGTGCTCATTCTTCACCGGAACATTGGTTGGCAATGTTAAAACTTTTAGAAGAACAAAAAGTTGAAGAAGTATTTTTGCATCTTTTTACTGATGGTCGTGATTCTTCACAGCATGCAGCTATTCGTCTGGTAGAAAGATTTGAACAAAAAATAAATCATGATAATCATCATTTAAAAGTTAATATCGCTAGTATCTCAGGAAGATTTTATGCCATGGACAGGACTAAACAATGGGACAGGGTTGAGAAGGTTTACAATCTTTTGGTTTTGGGTAAAGGATTTCAAGCCCCAAATCCCAAAGAAGCGATTGTTCAGGCTTACAATCGACAAGAAACAGATGAATTTATTTTGCCGACCATTATCAAAAAAGATCATCAACCAACAGCCACTATTGACGACAATGATTTGGTTATTTTTATGAATCTGAGATCAGACCGAGCCCGTGAATTAAGTAAAGCTTTTGTTCAAAAAGAATTCAATCAAAAAAATCCAGGTTCATTTAAAAGACAAAAATGGCCGAAAAATTTGTTTTTTGTCGCTTTGGCCGATTTCGGTCCTGACTTGGATCATATTAGAACCGCTTATCCCAGTAGAATAGTAAAGAATAGTTTGCCGGTAATTATAGATGGTTCACCGCAGCTTTATATCACTGAAACTGAAAAATTCGCTCATGTCACTTTTTTCTTCAATGGCGGTTATGATCATTCCGTATCAGGGGAAGAAAGAATAATTGTCCCGTCACCGGATGTTTCTCATTACGATTTGACACCAGAAATGAGCGCGCGAAGAATAACAAAAATAGTTTTGGGAAAAATTAAAAATGAAACATTTTCTTTTATTATGATGAATCTTTGTAATCCCGATATGATTGGTCATACCGGTAATTTACAAGCAACAGTGAAAGGGATAGAATGTGTTGATGAAAGTTTGGGGAAAATAATCAAGGCGGGTAAAAAACACGGTTATTCGATTATTGTTACAGCCGATCACGGCAATGCTGAAGAAATGATTAATCTAAAAACCGGAGAAGTGGATACAAAACATTCCATTAATCCTGTTCCGTTTATTTTAATTAACTCTGCTTACAAAGGTAAAAAATTAAGAAAAGACGGCGTTTTGGCCGATGTGGCGCCAACTATTTTAGAATTAATGGGTCTTAAAAAATCAGAAGAAATGACAGGTGTTAGCTTGCTAAAATAGTGAATAAAATTAAATTTTAAAATATGGCAGAATCTATAAAAAAAATCCAGCCAGTTATATTGATAATTTTGGACGGTTGGGGAATTGCTCCACCAAGTCAAGGTAATGCTGTCACTTTGGCCAATTTACCAATATTTAATAAATTGGTTTCTTCTTATCCTACTTCAACCTTGCAATCATCGGGTGAGGCAGTTGGTCTTTCTTGGGGAGAACCCGGTAATTCAGAAGTCGGACATTTGAGTTTGGGAGCGGGAAAAATTATTTGGGAGAATTTGCCAAAAATAAACAAATCGATTATCGACGGAAGTTTTTTTAAAAATCAAGCATTCTTGAAAGCAATAGAACATGTTAAAAAAAATCAATCCAATTTGCATTTGGTTGGATTATTGTCAAATGGAGCTGTTCATTCGTCAAATGAACATTTATATGCGCTTCTGGAATTGGCCGCTAAAAATGATTTTAAACAAGTTTACATTCATCCTATTTTAGACGGAAGGGATACGCCAAGAGACAGTGGAAAAAGTTTTTTAATTCAATTGTTGGAAAAAATTAAAATTATAGGAGTTGGACAAATTGCAACGCTTACCGGTCGTTTTTGGGCAATGGATCGCGATAATCATTGGGAAAGAATTGAACAATCTTATTTGGCCATGGCAAAGGGTTTGGCTGAACAAGAATTTACAGATCCGTTGGAAGCGATTGAATCTTCATATAAAAAACAAATTTATGATGAGGAATTTAAGCCGGTTATAATAACAAAAGATTCTCAACCCTTGAGTAGAATTCAAGAAAATGATGCAGTGATATTTTTTAATTTCAGATCTGATCGCGGACGTGAGTTGACCAGAGCTTTCATTTCAGATGATTCTAAGGGTTTTAAAAGAGAGAAAATAAAAAATTTATTTTTTGTCACCATGACCGAATATGAAAAAGGTTTGCCGGTTGAAATAGCTTTTCCCCCGGAAGAAATTAAAAATTCATTAGCCAAAGTTATCAGCGATCAGGGCTTAAAACAACTCCATGTCGCCGAAACGGAAAAATACGCCCATGTCACTTTTTTCTTTAATGGCGGACGTGAAGAACCGTTTCCCGGAGAAGATCGCATTTTAATTCCTTCGCCGCGCATTTCTTCTTATGATCAAAAACCTGAAATGTCGGCTTCCGAGGTAACTCATCAAATTTTATGGGCGATTGACAGCAATAAATATCAATTTATTGTGGTAAATTTCGCCAATGCTGATATGGTCGGTCATACCGGAAATTTATCGGCCACAATCAAGGCGTTGGAATTTCTAGACGAAGCAATAGGTCAAATTATCAGCTTGGCTTTAAAAGAAAATTGGGTTAGTATTATTGTCGCTGATCATGGCAATAGCGAAGAATTAGCCAATCTTCGTACCGGTGAAATAGATAAAGAGCATTCCACTAATCCGGTTCCGTTTATTGTGATAGATAAAAATTCAGAAAATAAATCTACTGTCCAGACAGCGAAAGAATTGAATTTATTGGCACCAAGCGGAGTTTTGGCCGATGTCGCTCCGACTATTTTAAAAATTATGAAATTAGAAAAACCGGCCGAGATGACAGGGATATCATTAATATAATTTAAATAATTTAATAATAACAATTATGGAAATAAAGTATTTTTTTCAAAATATTACTCTCTCCGGAGAATTGAAAGATTATCTGGAAGAAAAAGTTAAAAAATTAAATCGTTTTTCCGACAAAATTTGGGAGGCGAAAATTGATTTAAGTTTTAATGACAGTCACGCTAAGTCGGAAGCTTTCAGATTGGAATTGGCTTTGAAAATGCCGGATAGATTATTGGAAGCTTCAGTTCGCGCGGCTAATATTCAAGAAGCCATAGATAAAGTTGAAGAAAAAATCAGAAAACAATTAGAGCATTATCGGGGTATTCGCGAATCTAAAAAACGTTTGATTAATAAATTTGTCAGAGGCACGAAAGCGATTTCTTCCTTATTTTTTAAAAAGGGAGAAGAGAATGAAGACGAAGAATAGAAGCAGTTTAATATAGTTTCTGGTTATTAGTTTTAGTTTATTGGTTTTTTGTTTTTAACTAATAACTGAATAACCATAACTATCAACTAAAAACCATAAACTATTATGTCACTTTTTAAAAAAATTTTTGGCGACCCCAATAAAAAAGAAGTTCAAAAACTTCTGCCAATCGTGGAAAAAATAAATTCTTTGGAATCGGAATTCGAAAAATTAACAGACAATGGTTTGATTGAAAAAACAAATGAATTAAAAGATGAATTGAAAAATGGAAAATCAAAGGATCAAATTTTGCCAAGAGCTTTTGCTTTGACAAGAGAAGCGGCCAAGAGGACATTGAAACAAAGGCATTTTGATGTTCAATTAATGGCCGGTATTATTCTTCATAAAGGACAAATCGCTGAATTAAAAACCGGTGAAGGAAAAACTTTAGCCGCCACCTTAGCGGCTTATTTGAATGCTCTGGACGGGAAGGGGGTGCACATTATTACGGTTAATGATTATTTGGCTCGCCGAGACACCGTTTGGATGGGTCAAATTTATTATGCCTTGGGATTGAGTGTCAGCTGCATTGTTCACGATGCGGCTTTTATTTATGATCCGAATTATCAGCCGCCAGTTGAGGAAAATTCCGAGCCGAATAAAAATGAAGAAAATAAAGAAGTGGAAGCTTTTAAAATTATTAAAAGCTATTTGAGACCGGTCAAAAGAAAAGAAGCGTATCAGGCGGATATTACTTATGGCACGAATAATGAATTCGGTTTTGATTATTTGAGAGATAATTTGGTTTACAGTTTGGATGACATGGCTCAGCGAGAATTTAATTACGCCATTGTTGATGAAGTGGATAGTATTTTAATTGATGAGGCTAGAACACCTTTGATTATTTCTTCGCCGGCTGAAGAATCGGCGGACTTGTATTTTAAATTGGCGCGCTTGGCTAAAAATTTTAAAAAAGAAGAAGATTATATTGTTGACGAAAAAATGCAAACTGTCATTTTAACCGAAGGCGGACAAAATAAATTAATAGCTTGGCTGGGCGAAGATCCGTGGGCGAACAGTAATTTCACTTTAGTTCATCACATTGAATCCGCATTAAAAGCTGAAAGTCTTTTTACTTTGGATCGCAATTATGTTGTTAAAGACGGAGAAATAGTAATTGTTGATGAATTTACCGGAAGATTGATGTTCGGCCGCCGTTATTCCGAAGGATTGCATCAAGCCATTGAAGCCAAAGAAAATGTGGCGGTTCAACAGGAATCAAACACTTTGGCCACGGTCAGTTTTCAAAATTATTTTCGTCTTTATAAAAAATTAGCCGGTATGACCGGTACGGCCCTGAGCGAAGCGGAAGAATTTGATAAAATTTATCATTTGGAAGTAGTGGCTATTCCCACCAACAAACCCGTGACCAGAGAAGATTTCTCGGATAAAATTTATCGCACTGAACAGGGAAAATATAATGCTTTGGCTGAAGAAATTAAAAAATGTTATGAAAAAGGCCAACCGGTTTTGGTCGGTACGATTTCAGTGGATAAAAATGAATTAGTTTCCCAATTATTGGAACGCAAGGGAATTCCTCACGAAGTTTTAAACGCCAAGAATCATGAGAGAGAAGGGCAAATTATCGCTCAAGCCGGCAGAATGAAAGCAATAACCGTAGCCACCAATATGGCCGGTCGGGGAGTAGATATTATTTTAGGCGGCAATCCGCCGAATCCAGAAGAACAAAAAAAAGTTATTGAAGCCGGAGGTTTGCGCGTGATCGGCACAGAACGGCACGAATCTCGCCGCATTGACAATCAGTTAAGAGGAAGAAGCGGACGTCAAGGCGATCCGGGTTCAACGGAATTTTTTATTTCCCTGGAAGATGATTTAATGAGAATTTTTGGCGGTAATCGCATTTCAGGTTTAATGCAAACTTTAAAAATTCCGGAAGATTTTCCAATTGAAAACAGAATGGTTTCTCGAGCCATTGAATCAGCGCAAAGAAAAGTTGAAGAATTTAATTTTGACATGAGAAAACATTTACTTGATTATGATGATGTTTTAAACAAGCATCGCGAAACGATTTATGGCCGAAGAAAAAAGATTTTGGCCATGGACAAAGAAGGTTTAAAAGCGAAAATTTTAAATGTTATTGAAGAAGAAATTAAAAAAATAGTCGCTTTTCATACGGCCGGCGACGCAGAAAATCAATGGGATGTTAAGGGTATTGCCAATTTAATTAAAAATATTTTTCCGGTTCAGGAAAATTTGGAAGAAGCTTTAAATGATATTTATAATCAAGCCGGTGATCGTTCACAAGATATTTACACTCGCGACAGATTGATAAAATATTTGGAAGAATTAGCTCGTGAAGCTTATAATAAATTGGAAGCGACAGTTGAAGCGTCGGGCAAATCATTATCAATTCCGGAACCGAATTTATTTGAAAAAATTGAAAAATCAATCTTACTTCAAAGTATTGATCGTTATTGGATTTATCATTTGGAAATTATCAATAATCTTAAAGACGGCATCGGATTAAGGGCTTATGGCCAGCACGATCCTTTAGTGGAATACAAAAAAGAATCTTTCCAAAAATTTAATCAGCTTCTTGATGCGATTGACAAACAAGTGGTTTATTCCATTTATAAAGTCGGCTTGGTGGAAAGAGCGCCAATACAGCAATCCAAACAGATGAAATTAAGCGGGGCGGAAAAATCAACAAATAATGCAGAGCCGATAGATAGTAAGCAAAAAGTCGGGCGCAATGATCCGTGTCCTTGTGGAGCAAAAAAACCAGATGGAACTCCGATAAAATATAAACATTGTCACGGGAAATAAAAAACAAGCAAAGCGCAGCCCCGTACTGAACCAGCAGGTTCAAGTACCGGGGTATAAGAAATGTTGTGGGAAATAAATATGAAATATAATAAATTAGTCAGAGATAAAATTCCGGAATATATAAAAAGCAAAAACGGTGTGCCGATTATCCATATTGCTGGCAATAAAGAGTATTGGCAAAAATTGAAAGAAAAATTACAGGAGGAGATAAAAGAATTTTCTGAGAGCGAAACCATTGAAGAAATGGCGGATATTTTGGAGGTAATCAACGCGATTTGCGATTTTAAGAAATTTGACAAGAAAAAACTTGAAGCAGTGAGAAAGAAAAAAGTAAAAGAAAGAGGGGCGTTTAAAAAGAAAATTATTTTAGAAGAATCATAGTATATAATAATAAAATTTATGGAACAACAAGTTAAGAAAAAAGTGGGAGTGGGATTTGGAGTAATGTTAATAAAAGAAGGAAAAATTCTTTTGGGAAAAAGACACGTTGATCCTGAAAAGGCTGACTCAGAATTACACGGAGAGGGAACATGGACAATGCCCGGAGGCAAACTTGAATATGGTGAATCATTTGAAGATGGAGCAAGACGTGAGGTTTTGGAAGAAACAGGAATTCAATTGAATGAAATGAAGGTTATCTGTATTAATAACGACAAAAATGAACATGCCCATTTTATTACTATTGGATTATTTTCTGATAATTTCAGCGGAGAACCGAAAGTTATGGAACCGGATGAAATTGTTGAATGGAAATGGTTTGATGTCAATAATCTGCCTGCGCCGATGTATTTTCCAAGTAAGAAAGTTTTAGAAAACTACAAGAAAAATTTATTCTATATCCCATAAAATTTTTATTGATTTTAAAAATAAAATGAAAAAAATTAATAAAGTTTTGGAAATAATTTCGGAAAAATTAAAAAGCGTTGATTACGCTTTTATTGGTTCGGTGAATTTATATATCCAAGGTTTGAAAATTAAACCAAGAGATATTGATATTTTAACCACCCCGGAAATAATAAAAGAAATAGATGAAATTTTAAAAGAATATCTGACGAAAGAAATTTATTTTGATGAAAGCGAAGGGAGAAATTCGTTCAGAAGTTTCTATGAAATTGATGGCATGGAAATTGAGGTTTTGGGAAATGTAAATAATATTTCCAGAAAACCGGATAGTTTGAAAGATAAAATTTATATAGAGTTTGATAAAATTAAACTTCCCTGCATGCCCTTAAATAATGAATTGGATATGTATGAAAAAATCGACCGCAAAGAAAAAGTTGAAATGATTAAAAAATTTTATGAAAAAGAAAAAGTCGCAGATCTATTGACTCATCAAAAGGATAAAGAATTTTTTTTACAAATTAAAAACAAAATATGAAAAATAATATGCTTAAATTAGGAAAATATAGACATTACAAAGAGAAAGAATATGAAGTAATTGGTATCGCCAAACACAGTGAAACACTTGAAGAATTAGTGGTGTATAAAAAACTTTATGGAGACCATGATTTATGGGTGCGACCATTAAAAATGTTTATTGAAAATGTTGAAGTTAATGGAAAGAAAATGCCGAGGTTTAAATATATTGGAAAATGAGTTATGAAATATAAAATAATAGAATTTAAACCAAAACCGGGCCAGATTGACTATACAAAAGCGCGTTGGGCACCGGTGATTAATTGCGTGATTAAATATAAAGATAAGTTTCTCTTGGTTCAGCGAAGCGAGAAATTGAATTTTTATCCCGGATATTGGAATGGAATTTCCGGATTTCTGGATGACCACAAAACCTTGGCGGAAAAAGTAGAAGAAGAATTAAGGGAAGAATTAGGCATTAACAAAAAAGATATTTTACAAATTCGGCTCGGAGAAATTTTTGATCAAGACGAATTAAAATATAAAAAAACTTGGATTGTTCATCCGGTATTGGTAAAAGTTAAAACAAATAAAATAAAACTTGATTGGGAGGCGAGAAATTATAGATGGGTTGACTTACAAGAAGCGAATAAGTTAAAATTATTGCCGGGTTTTGGCAAAGTTTTGGAAAAGCTGTTATCCTGGTTAGAAAAATAAAAGTATTTTAACTGCGAATAATAAAATCAGCCCTTTTCAAGGGCTGATTTAAGAAAAAACTTTTAGGACGATTTATCCTTCAAAATGAGGGCAACGAGTTATGATTAGGGCAACATTTTCTTTTTTACAAATTTCATAAAGCATTTGTGCAATAGGGCAATTATTTTTTTCTCCTGGGTTAGATTTACAGCAATTGAAACAAAGACATTCTTTATTCCGCAAAGATTCGGTTGTCGGGTTAACCCAAACTTCTGTGTTATAGTGAACTTCTTTTTTGGGTTGTTCTTTCATTTTTCACCTCCTTTTTATTTAGAAAAGATCTGATTTTAGAATATCATAATTTTGTGAAAGCGTCAAGCTAATGAATAAAATTTAGGAGGGTTTGATCAGTAGGTTAATCCTGGGTATAAATAGTTGACTATTTTTTTGTTAATGTTAGAATAATCATATATTTATTTAAATTAAATTGTTAGAAAAAAGACATTATGACTCGTAATAAACTTTGGACAATTTTTTTAAGCATCGTTGTTTTAACCGTTTTGTCTCTTTTAGTTGATATTCCGCGTCTTCCATCTTGGGTTCCGGGACATCAATGGTTCACCAAGCAAAAAGTTCACTTGGGACTTGATTTGCAAGGCGGCACGCAATTAATTTATCAAGCCAATACTTCGCAAATTCCCGATGATCAAAAAGTTTCAGCGGTTGAAGGAGCGCGCGACGTAATTGAGCGACGGGTAAATGTTTTTGGCGTTGCCGAACCTTTAATCCAAACTGCTAAAGTGGGAGAAGATTGGCGCGTGATCGTAGAATTGCCGGGTATTAAAAATGTCAGTGATGCCATTAAAATGATTGGCGAAACGCCGACCTTGGAATTTAAAGAACAAGCTCCGCAAACAGGTGCAAGTGATCCGGCGGCAATTGCGCAATATAATCAAATGGCCAAACAAAAAGCGGAATCAATTTTACAGCAAGCGCTTCAGCCTAATGCTGATTTTAGTAAATTAGCCAAACAATATTCTGAAGATCCGGGTTCAAAAGATAAAGGCGGAGATTTAGGTTGGTTTGCCAAGGGGATGATGGTTCCTGAATTTGAAACAGCGGTTTTTGATCAATTGAAAAAAGGAGAAACGACAAAAACATTGGTCCAGACATCTTTTGGTTATCATATTATTAAAAAAGTTGATGAACGAACAAATGATAAGGGCGAAATGGAAGTAACAGCCAGCCATATTTTAATTTTAACTCAAGCTCAGACGGCTCCGCAAAATACTGATTGGCAATATACCGGTTTAACCGGCAAACAATTGAAAAGTGCAACAATGACTTTTGATCCCAATTCCAATGAACCGGAAGTTTCTTTGGAATTTAATGAAGAAGGAACAAAACTTTTCGGAGAAATTACCACCAGAAATGTTTCCAAACCTGTGGCGATATTTTTAGATGGCGTTCCTTTAAGTATCCCGACAGTTAACGAACCGATTACCAGTGGCAAGGCTGTGATTACCGGAAAATTTGATATGAAAGAGGCCAAAGAGTTGGCGACAAGACTTTCTGCCGGTGCTTTACCAGTACCAATAACATTAATCAGTCAGCAAAATATTGGACCGAGTTTAGGTAAACTTTCAGTGCAAAACAGTTTACTTGCCGGATTATTGGGTCTTTTGATGGTTATGTTATTTATGACTATTTTTTATCGCGGACGGGGATTATTAGCTAGTATTATTTTAATTATTTACGCTTTAATCAACTTGGCTTTATTCAAATTAATCCCGGTTACTTTAACCTTAGCCGGTGTAGCTGGTTTTATTTTATCTATTGGCATGGCGGTTGACGCTCAAGTTTTAATTTTTGAACGCATTAAGGACGAGGAAAGATTGGGAAAATCTTCCACCAGCGCTATTTCCGATGGTTTTGTTCATGCTTGGACAGCTATTTGTGATAGTAATATTACAACCCTAATTATTTGTTTTATTCTTTATCAATTAGGTTCAGGCACAGTAAGAGGATTTGGTTTAACTTTGGGCATAGGTATTTTAATCAGTATGTTCACGGCCATTACTGTTACCAGAACATTCTTAAAATTAGTAACTAAATAAATTATATATGTATAACATTATTGGTCATCGTAAAATTTTCTTTATTATTTCTGGCGTTATTTGCGGTTGTTCAATTTTAGCTTTGATTTTTTGGGGTCTTAAGCCCGGTATTGATTTTACCGGCGGCTCATTAATGGAGATTAAATATTCAACAAACAAACCGGTAAATTCTGAAATTGTTCAGCAATTATCTCCTCTTAATTTGGGAGAAATTAATATTCAAACCATAGGACAAAATAGTTTTGTTTTAAGATTTAAAGAAATTAATGAGGACACGCATCAGGCTGTTTTAAGGGCATTAGGCAATAACGCGGAAGAATCTAAATTTGAATCCATTGGTCCGATTATTGGCGGAGAGTTGGTGAGAAAATCTCAATGGGCTATTATTTTAGCTTTAATGGCAATGTTTCTTTATATTGCTTGGGCTTTTAGAAAGTTGGCTAATTTCTCCCGTCAGGGCGAATATTGGAGATATAGTAGTGGGGCTATAGTTGCTTTGCTGCATAATGTTTTAGTAATGTGTGGTTTTTTTGCTGTTTGGAGTCATTTTAAAGGAGTGGAAATTAATGCTAATTTTATTACCGCTATTTTAACTGTTTTGGGTTATTCTATTAATGATACAATTGTGGTTTTTGACAGAATCAGAGAAAATGTTTTGCTTTATGGCACTCGCAGCATGGAAGAAACAATCAACAAGAGCATCAATGAAATAATCGTTCGATCTTTAAATACGGGCATGGCTGTAATTTTAGCCTTGATTGCGATTTATTTATTCGGTGGAGTTTCTCTTCAGGATTTTGCCATTGCAATGATCATCGGTATTAGTGTCGGAACTTATAGCTCCATTGCCATTGCCAGCCCATTTTTACTTTTATTTAGGAAATCCGCAAAATAATTTTTTAAGAATTTTGGTATGCGCGTAGCTTTGATTCATGATTTTTTAACTCAATATGGAGGCGCGGAAAAAGTTCTGGAAGTGTTCCATGAAATTTGGCCCGAAGCGCCGGTTTTTACTTTGCTCTATGACAAAGATACGATGGGCAAGCATTTCAAAGATTATGATATTAAAGTTTCACCCATTCAAAATTTGCCTTTCGGCGTTAAAAAATACAGATGGTATCTTCCGTTAATGCAGGCGGCGATTGAAAGATTTAATTTGAATAATTTTGATTTGGTTATTTCCAATACTTCGGCATATTCCAAGGGAGTGATTACCAAACCTCATACCCGTTTTATCTGTTATTGTTTGACTCCAACTCGTTATTTATGGTCAGATACTTATGAATATCTTGAAGGCTTGACCGGAGCAGAGCGATTGGTGAAAAAATTTTTGCCTTCAATATTGACTGATTTGAGAAAATGGGATTTTATTGCCGCGCAAAGACCGGATTTCATGATCGCTATTTCAAAATTTGTCGCTCAGAGAATTCAAAAATATTATCGCCGTCAACCGGAAACGATAATTTACCCCCCGGTTGATACGGATAAATTTCATATCTCAAATGAAATAGGCGATTACTTTTTAATGGTTTCGCGATTCAGACCTTATAAAAAAGTTGATTTGGTTATTCAGACTTTTAATAAATTAAAAATACCTTTAAAACTTATCGGTATTGGCGAAGACAAAGCAATGAGAAAAATCGCCGGTCCGAATATAGAATTTTTGGGTTTTGTTTCAGAGAAAGAAAAAGCTCATTATTTATCACATTGCAAAGCGTTTATTCATCCACAAGAAGAAGATTTCGGTATTACGGTTGTTGAAGCAATGGCCAGCGGTCGACCCGTAATCGCTTATAAAGCGGGTGGCGCACTTGAAACCGTGATTGAAGGAGAAACCGGAGAATTTTTTGACGAGCAGAATTGGGAAAATTTAGCCGAAACCATTATTAAATTCAAACCGGAAAATTATAATCCGGAAAAAATCCGTTCTCATGCTTTGAAATTTAACAAAGAAAGATTTAAAAAAGAATTTTTAGAATTTATCAATTCCCATGTTTAAAAGATTTTTTAAATTGGAATCAACCGTTGCCGGCGGAGCAATAATTATTGCTCTTTTTTCTATTTTGAGCCGCTTGCTCGGGCTCTTGAGAGATCGTTTATTAAGCGCTCATTTTGGCGCCGGTAAAATTCTGGACGCTTATTATGCCGCTTTCAGATTGCCGGATTTGGTTTTTAATACTTTGGTTTTAGGAGCGCTCTCGGTTGCTTTTATTCCGGTTTTTTTGGAATATTTTGCCAAAGATAAAAAAGAGGCCTTTAAAGTTGCCAATTCCTTATTAAATATTTTATTGACAGCCATTTTATTTTTAGTGGTTGTCTTTTTTATTTTTGCTCCCGTTTTGACTAAATTAATGGTGCCGGGTTTTGATTTGGAGACCAGATTATTAACCATTAAATTGACAAGAATAATGCTGATTAGTATTTTATTTTTTACAATCAGCAATATCGCCGGCAGTATTTTAAATTCTTTCAAAAAATGGTTAGCTTACAGTTTGGCATCAATAATGTATAATTTGGGAATTATTTTCGGTATTGTATTTTTGGTGAAAAAAATGGGATTTGTCGGTTTGGCTTGGGGCGTGGTTCTGGGCGCGTTTTTACATCTTTTAATTCAAATTCCAAGTCTTTTTAAAACCGGTTATCGGCCACAATTTATTTTCAATTGGCGACATCCGGCTGTTAAAAAAATCAGTGTTTTAATGTTGCCTCGTTGTTTTGCTTTGGGGATCAGGCAATTTAATTTGATTGCCACCACTTTTATTGCTTCTTCAATTGCCGTTGGCGCGGTGGCTGTTTACAATTTGGCTTTTAATTTGGTCAGTTTTCCAATCGGTATTTTTGGCGTTTCTTTGGCCTTGGCTGTTTTTCCGGTTTTAAGCCAAAGTTTTATTGACGGAGATAAAGCTCTTTTTACCCATCAAATTTCTAAAACAATAAGAAGAATTTTATATTTGATAATTCCCGCTACGGCCTTGTTTATTATTTTAAAAACTCAAATAGTCAGATTGATTTTAGGAACAGGCGCTTTTTCTCAGCAAGACATTATTTTAACCGCTCAAGCTTTGGCTTGGTTTTCAATTTCTTTATTTTCTGAAAGTTTAATTCCGGTTTTTGCCAGAGCTTTTTATGCCATTCAAGATACGAAAACTCCGACCATTATTGCCGCAGTCAGTTTTGTGATAAATATTATCGGTTGCATTATTTTTGGACACTTGATGAAAATCAGCGGTTTGGCATTGGCTTTTTCAATTTCTTCCGTTATAAATATCGGCTTGCTTTATTTTTATCTTAATAAAAAAATCGGCGATTTCGGAAAAAAAGAAATATTTTTATCATTTGGACGAATTATTTTTGTTTCTCTGGCTATGGCGAGTTTTGTCCAGATTATAAGTCATAAGATGGCATTACTGCTAAATCTACAAACTTTTACCGGCGTTTTAATTCAAAGTACTTGCGCTTTGATCGGCGGTATTTTATTTTATTTGATTATTACTTTTATTTTGCAATTTCCGGAAGTGGAAATTGTTCATCAATTTGTTGTTAGAAAATTTAAGTTTCGTTCTAAAAATTAATATGGAAACAAAACGGGTGCGCAATTTTTGCATTATCAGTCACGTAGATCACGGCAAATCAACTTTAGCCGATCGTTTTTTGGAATTTACTAATACAATCACCAAAGACAAAATGAAGCCCCAATATTTGGATTTGATGCCGCTGGAGAGAGAACGAGGCATAACCATTAAGCTTCAGCCCGTAACCATGAAATATTCTTATCAGGGAGAGGTTTATACTTTTAATTTGATTGATACACCCGGCCATGTTGATTTTTCTTATGAAGTTTCGCGTTCTTTAGCCGCGGTTGAAGGAGCGATTCTGTTGGTTGATATAAGTCAGGGGATTCAAGCTCAAACTTTGGCAAATCTTCATTTGGCCAAGAAACAAGGATTAACCATTATTCCGGTTGTTAATAAAATTGATTTGCCTAATTTTGACTTGGAAGCTGTGAAAGAAGAATTGGCGAATCTTTTAAATATTGATAAATCTGAAATTATTTGCATTTCCGCCAAAAAAGGAATCGGCATAGAAAAAGTTTTGGAAGCGGTGATAAAAAAAGTTCCTGAGCCGAAAGATGAATCAAAACAATCTTTTCAAGCTCTTATTTTTGATTCTCATTTTGACGAATATAAGGGAGTGCTTTTGCATGTCAGAGTGTTTAAAGGAGTTATTAAAATAGATAATAGAATTAAATTATTGGGTAGTGGAGTGATTTTTCCGACCCTGGAAGTTGGTATTTTCAGTCCAAGTCTAAAAAAACAGGATAAACTTGAAGCGGGCGACATCGGTTACATAGTGACCGGTCTTAAAGAAATTGAAAAATGTCGGGTCGGTGATACGGCCGCTTGTTTTCCATCCCAGATAACCGCGCTTGAAGGTTATAAAGAACCGCAACCAATGGTTTTTGCCAGTATTTATCCAAAAGAAGGAACCAAAAAAGAATTATTGCGCCAAGCTTTAAGCAAATTAAAATTAAATGATGCCAGTTTGACTTTTGAGCCGATCGGCTCAGTGGCTGATCAATCTGTCTTTGGAATGGGATTCAGGGTCGGTTTTCTCGGACTTTTGCATTTGGATATTGTAAAAGAAAGATTAAAAAGAGAATATGGACTTGATTTGGTTATCACTTCGCCGAGCGTATCTTATAATATAAAATTAAAAACAGGAAAAAGTAAACTTATTTATTCACCGACGGAATTTCCAGATCCGAGTCAGGTTGATAAAATCGAAGAACCATGGGTTAAGATTGATATTGTCACGCCGATTACCTATATCGGTTCAATTATGGAATTGTTAAGAGGATATTTGGGGATTTTCTTGTCATTGGAATATATTTCCGGCGAAAAATATGGGAAATTTCAGAGGGCCGTTCTTCATTACGAAATGCCATTAGCTTTGCTTTTGGTTGATTTTTACGACAAACTTAAAAGTATAACCAGCGGTTATACTTCTTACAGTTATGATTTTATGGGCTATCGGCCGACCGATGTGGTTAAACTGGACATATTGGTTGCCGGCGACGTAATAGAGCAATTATCCAGCATTGTTTATAGAGATTGGGCTCTTCGTTCAGGCCGCAGAATTGTCGGATCCTTGAAAGAAATTCTGCCGCGTCAGCTTTTCGAAGTTAAACTTCAAGCCGCGGTTGGCGGAAAAATTTTAGCCTCGGAAAAAATATCACCTCTTCGTAAAGACGTGACGGCGAAATTATACGGAGGCGACGTGACCCGCAAAAATAAATTATTGGATAAGCAAAAAAAAGGAAAACAAAAAATGGCGCGCTTGGGAAAAGTTGATATTCCACCAGAAGCATACTTGGCTATCATAAAAAAATAGATTTATGATAAAGAAGAAATCAAATTTTAGAAAAATAATTGCTTCCAGAAGTTTGTTTTATTTATTGATATTAGTTTTAATTTTCAGTTTGATAACGGCGATCCAAGAAATAAATCAGCAGATAAAATTGAAAAAAGAACTTTCAAAATTGGAAGCCCAAAATTCTTTATTGGAAAAAGAGAATAAAGAAGCCATTGATAAAATAGAGAAAATGCAAACTGATTATTTTCAAGAAAAAGTCGCTCGTGAAAAATTAGGCTTGCAAAAACCGGGAGAGCAGGTAGTGGTTATAACTTCTCAAAATACTCAAACTGACCAGACAGCAAAATCAATCAACAAAAGTTTTAATGAAAAAATATCTAATTTGAAAAACTGGTTTAATTATTTTTTCCCAAATTCTTCCCGCTAAAAGCGGGACTAGAATTTGGAGAACCCTCACACCAAACTTAACATTAAACTTTTTATTTTAAACTAATAAAGCCGTAGGCGTTTCGCTCTACGGCTTTATTAGTTTGGATAATATAACGATGAGTTTGGTGTGCGGGGTTTAAATAAAAGTATTATAAATAATAAAATCGGAAGTTAAACTTCCGATTTTATTATTTTCTAAATTACTGATTTTAGTAAAGGTATCCCCAGGTTTGCAATTTGTCCGAATCTTCAGACCATTTTGATCCGATATCAACCCGATAAAACATATTGGGCACCATAATATTTTTAATTCTTGAATAAACTTGTTCTCTGGCGTCGTCCATGGTTGTGCCGGAACCGGTAACAACCAACAAGCATCCTGAATCACCGGCAACTCGCCAAGCGCCCTCTGTCATTTTAACATCTTCTATATGAATGCCGTCCAAGTTGTCTGGTTTTTTGAAAAGTATCGGTAAGTCTTTATAAGTTTCAATTACTGATTTATCACTGGTAAAATAAGTTGGAAGCATAATTCTTGTTCCAATTTGAAATCCTTTTTTTGTTTTTAATTCAAAATTTTCTCCTTTGGCCAGTTTTTCCAGCCATTCGCCGGTTGGAGTGGTTATTCCCTCCAATTGAATTTGAAGGATTGGATAACCGAAGCGAGATGTAAATTCAAGGGGATAAATACCTCGTCCATTAACTATACAATTTAAATCAATATAACCGCGATAACCGGATTGCGCCAAGGCGGGTTTCATTTTTTCCAAAGTTGCTTCAAAAATGGGATTGGTTTTAGCCCAAAATACAGCTGTACCCATTTCTCCGGTAAAAGGACCAAGGTCTCCGGGGAATAATCTTTTGTGTTCAAAATTGACAATAACCGGTTTAATGAATTCTTGACCGTTGAAAAATGCTCCTACGGCAATTTCTACACCGGAGACGCATTTTTGAAGTTGGAAGACCGGTGCTTTTTTTTGCCAAACTTCTTTATTTTTTTCAAGCAAAGCTAAAATGTCGCGGCCATCATCCTCTTGTCCTAAAAATAACAATCCCTTGCCGCCGGACGGAGTATTACCGGAAGGTTTAAAAACATAAAGGCCGGGATTGGTTTTAATAAAATTAATTGCCTCGTCATAATTTGAAAAATTATAATGAGGCAGAATGTTAATTCCGTATTTTTTTAATTCTGTTTGTCCGAATTCGCGATCTATTTCCAATTGATCAGTGTAAACAGAGCCGCCGATAACAGGTTTTCCGGCTTGGCGCAATTTTTCCGCATCAGGTCCGAATTCCACGTCGTCGAAAATAACAACATCGCACCAATCTACATATTTTTTCCAATCATCAATTTTTTCTACGAATCCGTCATAAGCATCTGCATCTGATTTGGCTTTAATATAGCATTTAACTTCATGTCCTTCTTTTTTTATTTGCCAAGCCAAATCGCCGCTTAAACTTTCCAATGAAATGAAAAGAAATTTTAATTTTTTCTTTTCTTGACTTCCATTAGTTTCGGAGATTTTTTCAGAACTGTTATTTTGTTTTTTTATTTCTTCTGTCATAATATTTTTAATTGTAAATCTTTTTTAACTATTCGTCAAAATTTTTTATGTGGATAAGTATGAAAAATTTTATTTAACTTGACCCCATCACATTGGAAATTATAAAAATTACTGTCTTTCGTTTTTTATATACATGTTAATTTCTAATCTGAATTGGATATTTATTTTAATTTTTACTTTTTAAATCGTAATTTTCAAGAAAGACAATAATTTCCTTGTGATGGGGTTGACAAATTGAATTTTTTTGCTAACCTTTAAATATAAGATAAAAATAATTTAAACATATGTTTAAAGAGAAAATATTTTCTGAAAATCAAACAGAGAAAGAATCAGAAATTTTATTTTTGGGAAAAATTGAAGTTGCTAAAAAATCTTTAGAAAATTCTTTAAAATTAAAACCGGAAGAAAAAGTTTTATTTCTCAAGGATGAGAAAACCAATCTCGAAGTAGCTTCAATCTTAGAAAAAGCAGTTAGCGAGATAGGTTCTGAATTTCAAGAAATTTTATTGGATAAACAAACCAGAAGAGAAGAGATAAAAGAACTGCTTAAAAAATTCAAAGTTGTGATTGATGTATCTGAGAAAATGTACCCGGCTATTGATAATCTTTCAGACAAAGACATTGTAGAATATGGCAACCGCCTTTTGACCATTTTGGATCTGGGGGTTGATGCTTTTAAAAAAGATGGAGCATTAGATGAAAATTTAGATGATTTAGAGTATAGGCTTAACAAAATGGAGGCGGTTTTGAAAGATGCCAGAGGTTTTAAGATTACTTCAAATTACGGGACAAATTTAGAAGTAGGATTGCGTCCATCTCATGAAAGACGGTGGTTTAAAGACGGGGGAGTTTTGGATAAACCTGGTCAATGGGGTAACTTTGTGGGTGGAGAAATTTTCACTACACCCGACGAGAGAACAGTGAATGGAATTTTAATTTTACCTGTTTTAGAATCAATTATTACCTCGGATCAAGGAGTTGACGAGTTTGTTAAGATTAATATTAAAAATGGATTAATTGCTTCTATCGAAGGCGGTAAATCAGCCGAAAAATTGAAGTCTGATTTAAAAGAGGATATGCAAGATGAGGTTAAAGAGAGCGGTAAACCGTTAAATGTTTTAAGAGTGGCGGAAATTGCATTTGGAGCAAACAGTAAGGCTCGGAGCACTGTTTCTGACCCCGAACAACCTTATGATTTTCCGGGTGTTTCAATAATTGAAGCGGAAAAAAGATTTGGAACAATGCATCTTGCTTTTGGTGATTCTAAGCATGGAGAGAAGGGTACTGAAGGATTTGAGACGGCTACTTCGCATTATGATTTTGTTATTCCAAGAAATGGTTTAACGGTTGAAATGTTTACCAGAGAAGAAGATTGGAAAAAGAAAAATAATGGTAAAAAAATAATTTCAAACGGCGGTTTAAATTTTTTCTAAAATAAAAAGTATTGACAAATTTTTATTTTTTTGTTATTATCAAGCGAGTGAGAGAAATGAAAATAATAGATTTTCATTTCCGATCCGCCAGTTGGCGGAGCAGATATCAAATGGTTTAATAACCTTTATTATAAAATTAAATAAAAAGGAGGTGAAATGAGTAAGAAAAAGGCAGGATCGTCAGGGGGCGACAAAAGGATAAAGGAGTTGAATTATTTTCGCCGCAATCTGGTTAAGGGCGATATTAATCTGCGAAAGACTGATATCTCAAGACCTGTAAAACGGACATTGCAAAATTATTCACGCAGAAACGGATATTCAAAATAATGTGATTGTGCCCCGTATAAAACGGGGCACTTTTTATATAATCAACTTGTCTACAAACTGATTATCTGATATAATAATTTTAATTGATATGGACTATTTTTTATTGATAAAAATTAATCATTTGGCCGGCGAGTGGATTGCATTTGATCAATTTGGCATTATTTGCGCTGATGGGTTGATTTTCTTTATCCCCCTGATTATTCTTTTGGTTTATTATTTATCACCCAGAAGAAAAGAAATCAGTTTAATGGTTTTAAAAATAGTCGGAACTATCGCTTGCGGGCTCTTGATAAATAATTTTATTGGTTTATTTTGGCATCGTTTCCGTCCTTTTGTGGACCATAGAGAGGTTTTTCAGTTGATTAAATTTTTAGCCAGCCCGGAAGATTATTCTTTCCCGTCATATCACACGACTATCAGTTTTATCATGGCTCTGACCGTATTTAAAGATTGGAAAAAATTCGGCATAATTTTATTGGTTTTAGCTTTATTGGTTGGCATTAGTAGAATTTTTGTCGGTGTTCATTGGCCAACTGATATTTTAGGAGGCATTATATCAGCAATTTTAAGCGTATTTATCACTCAAGCTATTTTTAAAAAATTATGGAAACTCTAAAAGATTTATTAAAAAAACCGGAACATTTTGCGCCCGGTCATCGAACTTGCCGCGGATGCGCTATCCCGATTATTGTTCGGTCTGTTTTGCGAGCAACTGATAATCCAGTGGTGGTGGTTAATGCCACGGGATGCATGGAAGTTACGACCACTCTTTATCCTCAAACTTCCTGGAATATGCCTTATATGCATAATGCTTTTGAAAACGCGCCGGCAACCATGAGCGGTATTTTGGCGGTTTATCAGCATTTAAAAGAAAAAAAGAAAATTCCTGAAAATGTTAAATTTGTTGTTTTTGGCGGTGACGGTTCCACTTATGATATCGGGCTTCAATCACTTTCCGGAGCATGGGAAAGAGGAGATAATTTTTTATATGTTTGTTATGACAATCAAGTTTATAGCAATACCGGAGGACAAAGATCTTCTGCTACGCCACTCGGCGCTTCAACTTCAACTACTCCGGCCGGAAAAATAGAATCCAGAAAAGATATTATGAAAATCGCCGCGGCTCATAATTTGCCTTATTTGGCTCAGGCCGCAATTCATAATTGGTTTGATTTGCACCAAAAAGCAAAAAAGGCCTTTAATACCAATGGCCCGACTTTTTTGAATATTTTATGTCCTTGCGTGGCGAATTGGAAATATAATTCCGATTTGACTGTGAAAATGTCGCAACTTGCCACAGAAACTTGTTTTTGGCCGCTTTATGAAATAGAAAATGGCGTTTACAAATTAAATTATCAACCAAGAGAAAAACTTCCGGTTGAAGAATTTCTAAAATTTCAAGGAAGATTTAAAAATTTATTTTCTTCCAAAGATAAAAATAATTTAATTAAGATTCAGCAGGAGATTGATAAAAGGTGGCAGGAACTGACAGGGAAGTGTCCAAGGTAAAAAAAATATCCGCCGAAAAGGCGGATATTTTTTTACTTCGCGAGTTTTTGACTCGTCTTTTTTTTGAACAAAATTAAAATTAAACAAATCAGAAAAATTATTTGAATGGCGCACAAAAAGACGGGGTTATTTATTTTCTCCGGACAATGAATAATTTGATGTAAGTTATAAAATCCTTTTAAAAATTTTAAATTTAACCCATAATAAAAAAAAGTAAGTATGTCCGGCAGGGCAGATCCTAAAATTGCCCAGTAAATTTTTAGAGGATGAGTAGTCCGAGTAAAACGAAAGAAACAAAAGATAAAAATAATTGAAATAAAAATATCTATCAATGCCGCATAGTAAAGATATTTTTGGATAAAAATTCCTTCATCAACATGAGTAATTGCGTCGAGTAAAAAATGTGATAAAAATCCAAACAAAAAAGCAAGAAACGGATTTGACGCGTACTTGCCAATAAAGATGCCAACAGCAGTGTGAACAGTTAAGGTCATAAATATGATATAAATAGCAGGGGCGGGGATCGAACCCGCGACGGCACGCTTATGAAGCGTGTGCTCTACCGCTGAGCTACCCTGCCATCATTTTGTTAAGACCTGCTTAAAGTTTTAATTGCGGGGGGGGGATTCGAACCCCCAACCTCCAGGTTATGGGCCTGGCGAGCTGCCACTGCTCTACCCCGCGTCATTAAGAAATCGATTAGTTATTCTTTTCTTTTCCAAATATCCTTTTGTCGATTTTAGAAAATATTCTCTTTTATAAGCTTCGTTTTTATCGGAATATTCTTCATGATAGACTAACTTCCATGGTCGGCGAAATTTTGTCGCCCAATCTTTGCCACGTTGATGTTCACTAAATCTTCTCTGTAAGTTAGATGTGCAACCGATATAAAATTTATTATCTTTTAAACTTTGTAATATATAAACGTAATACACAATAGATTTTAATTTATGGGCCTGGCGAGACCCGAAGGGTGGCCCTTGGCCCTGCCACTGCTCTACCCCGCGTCATTAAGAAATCGATTAGTTATTCTTTTCTTTTCCAAATATCCTTTTGTCGATTTTAGAAAATATTCTCTTTTATAAGCTTCATTTTTATCTGAATATTCTTCATGATAGACTAACTTCCATGGTCGGCGAAATTTTGTCGCCCAATCTTTGCCACGTTGATGTTCATTAAATCTTCTCTGCAAATTAGATGTGCAACCGATATAAAATTTATTATCTTTTAAACTTTGTAATATATAAACGTAATACACAATAGATTTTAATCTATGGGCCTGGCGAGACCCGAAGGGTGGCCCTTGGCCCTGCCACTGCTCTACCCCGCGTCATTAATCTATAATGATACCTTAAATTTAATATTTCAGCAAATTGAATTTTAATATCGTGTTTTATTTTTTATTGACTTCCATTTTTTAAAAGGTTCCAAACATTCTTGTCGATTAACTTGTTTTGTTGTAACTTGTTTTCTTTTTGCCGTACCTTTTATGGCGTCATAAATAAATTTATCATCAAAGCCGATATTCGCCGCATCTTGTTGAGTGCAGCCATAATATAATTTTTTTATTTTTGCCCAATGAATAGCGGCAAAACACATTGGACAAGGCTCACATGAAGAATATATTTCACAATCAGAGAGATCAAATCTTTTAAGTTTTTTCGTGGCTTTTCTGATAGCAACAATTTCGGCATGAGCCGTCGGATCATTAGTCTTGATAACCTTGTTGTGACCCCGAGATATAATTTTTTTATTGCGTACTATCACTACTCCAAAAGGGCCACCATCTTTTGTTTTTAGCGCTTTCCATGCTTCAAGCACGGCAATGCACATAAATTTATTTTTCTCCATAATTTTTTTTATGGTGCCGCGGGAGGGAGTCGAACCCTCATGGGCGTAAAGCCCATACGATTTTGAGTCGTACGCGTATACCAGTTCCACCACCGCGGCATTCACAATATTTTAACATTTTTTTAAATCTTGTCAAACGTTTTAAAAGTGATAAACTAAACTTGTGAAAATTATCAGTGTTGTCAATCAAAAAGGCGGTACGGCTAAAACCACCACCTTAATAAATTTATCAGCTTATCTTGCCCGATTCGGCAAGAAAGTTTTGATTATTGATTTGGATCCGCAAGCCAATGCGAGTTCAGGATTGGGCGTGAGCGCGGAAAACAGAGACAAAGGGATTTATGAAATTTTAAGCGGAAAGATTCCTTTGACCGAAGGATTAATAGAAGTTAGAAAAAATTTTTGGCTTATTCCGGCAAATGAAAATTTAGCCGGAGCGAATATTGAAATAGTCAATTTGGAAGACAGAGAATTCCTTTTAACAAAAGCGCTTAAGCCTTTGGCAGATGATTTTGATTTTGTATTTTTTGACACTCCGCCTTCACTGGGATTAATGACCATTAACAGTTTAGTTGCTTCAAGTAGCGTTTTAATTCCAGTTCAAGCTGAATATTTCGCCCTGGAAGGATTGGGACAGCTCTTGAATACCATTAATTTGATAAAAGAAAATTTAAGACCGGATCTCAGTGTTTTAGGAGCAATCCTGACAATGTATGACACGCGCGGTAAATTGTCAGCTGATGTCTGGGAAGAATTATATAAATTTTTTCCGCATAAAATTTACAGAACAGTTATTCCTCGCAATGTTTATTTGGCAGAAGCGCCGAGTTATGGCAAAACAATTTTAGAATATGCTCCTCGATCTCGCGGAGCAAAAGCCTACCATCGTTTAGCCAGAGAGTTTGTTTTTCACAATAAATAAAAATTTTAAATAATTTTACTATGTCATTAGGAAGAGGACTGGGGGCGTTAATTCCTCCAAAAACAATTCAAAAAATAACCGAAGAAACGTTAGCCGAAACAGGCGAGCGAGTTTTGGAAATTCCGCTTGAACAAATTGAAGCCAATCCGGATCAGCCGAGAAAAAATTTTCCTCATCAAGAAATGGAAGGATTAATCAATTCTCTTCGCGAATACGGAATTATTCAACCTTTGATTTTAACTTCAATTGGTTGGGGAAAATATCAAATAGTTGCGGGTGAACGTCGTTTTAGAGCGGCTAAGGTTTTGGAATTTAAAACTGTGCCGGCCATTATCAGATCAGTCAAAGACAGCGAAAAATTTGAAATTTCTCTTTTGGAAAATATTCAAAGACAAGATTTAAACCCCATGGAAAGAGCCCGAGCTTACAAGCGATTGACCGATGAATTCAATTTGACTCAGGAAGATATTGCGAGAAAATTAGGAAAAGCCAGAACAAGCGTAGCAAATACTTTGCGCCTTTTAACTCTTGCCGAACCGATTCAGAGGGCGATTGAAGAAGAACAAATTACCGAAGGCCATGCCAAGGCCTTGCTTTCCACGGAAGATCAGGAAAAACAAAAAATTTTATTGAAAAGAGTTTTAGGATTAAATTTAACCGTACGGGAAACGGAAAAAATTGTCGGCGGAAAAAGAGTCAGGAAAACCGTTGAATTGGATTCCATGCTTTTGGAAAACGAAAGGGAACTGGCGAAAATTTTGGACGCGAAAATAAAAATTATCAAAAAGAAAAAAGGCGGAAAAATCGTAATTGAAACTTTCAGCCAAGAAGATTTGGAAAAAATTATTCAAAAATTATTCAAGTGCTAAAAGTTTAGTTTTAAAAGTCAAAATTTTGTGAATAACAAAGCTTGACTTTTTTATTTTTTTATGATAATTTTTAAAATGTCTTTCTGATACCAATCGGGGTAAAGGAAAAGTCCCCAATCACCTCGGGCAGAGGTGAAATAAATTTTCGGGCAAACAGCCTGAAAAAGGAGGAACAATGAAATACGGGAACTGGACTATGGGTGAGACAGAGGCGCTGATCAATATCTTGGGCGGACAGAGAATAGCCCTGGATATTCTAGGAGGTCAGCTGGAAGTGGAGGTTAGAGAGGCTAGCGTCAAGCTCTTTGATAAATATGGTCGTCATATTCCACACAGTCTTAAAAGCGATGTTTGCGATTTTGATCGCAATTTTCGACTTAATCAGCCAGAAATAGCAACGGAAACTGACTATGCTAATAGAATTTTGCGTCTCCATAGCAATTTGGGAATCAATCCTAATGTTACGTGTTTTGAGTTCAAGCAAGAGACTGAACGTTTATTACGTTTGATTAGAAATAACATACGAACAGCTAATATCGTCAATGGAGCTTGGCTTCCAATTATTTTGCCCAAATGGGAAGGTACACGTGGCCTTGGCACTGTATTGGGAGAACAGTATCTCAAAGCAATTGGTAAGAGCTATAAAAAAGCTTTTCCCGGGAGGACATTTTGCAATTGTGAAAAATCTTTTGTAAATAAGGTGTTTATTGCTTCTAATAGTCGTCATAATTGTCTTATTGAGAGGATGGAGCAAGAAGCAGTAATCGGGATTTATTTTCCAACCGCTTTACAAGGATTTTCTATTGATGCTAGTCAGGAGTGTGTAGCGAAATTACCGAAAGAATTTATCCTCTCTGGACTGGATGCAATTATTGCAATGATTATGTATCCGGATATTTTGGCTCGAGATAAAGATACTCCCTGTTTGGATTTATCTGCTCTTTTCTGGCAAGACAATCGTTGTTCATTTTACTTTAAAGCTCGTGATGACAGACTTGAATTCGATATTTCTGGTCGCCAAAGAGATGCGCATACATGGGGTTCAAGTGGACTGCTGTTTATTGGGTAAAGAAATTTAGTTTTTAAAATTACAGGGCGTAACATCGTTACGCCCTGCTTTTATTTTTTTATTTAAATAAACATTCTGACATTCTCAAGAATGTCAGAATGTTGTGATATATAATTTTTTTAAACCAAAGGACTATTTTTGTGATTTGTGAGGATTATGCATGGAACATGCTTTATTACTGCATCTTTCGGGTATGGTTTTAGTTCCTTGCATCATTAAAGATCCGCAAAGGTCGCAGGTTTTTCCCGTTGGTCTGGATTTTATTATAAATTTGCATTTAGGATAATTGGAGCAGGAAAAAAACGGACCGAATCTTCCGCGGCGTTCCACAATTTCCCCTTCGCATTTGGGGCATTTTACTCCGGTTTTTGCTTTGGCTTCTTCTTCAGCGCTTCTTTTAATAAATTTACATTTTGGATAATTGCTGCAAAAAATAAATTTACCAAAGCGGCCTTCGCGTTCCACAAGTTTACCCGTTGAACATTCAGGACACATTTCGCCGGTTTCTTTCGGACCTTCCATTATAGAGCCGTCTGCTTTTCTGGCGCCGGCGCATTCCGGAAATTTCGCGCAGCTTAAAAATTTTCCGGTTTTGGATAATTTTATGACCATCGGGCCGTTGCAAACCGGGCATTTGAATTTTTCATCAGCATCTCCAAGATTGGTTACCTTGTCTATTTTTTCTTTTGATTTAACGTCTTTGGAAAATGGTCCGTAAAAATCTTTTAAAACTTTTTCATATTTTATTTTTCCTTCAGCTATTTCATCAAGTTCGTTTTCCATTTCCGCGGTAAAGGAATCGCTGATATATTTTGGAAAATTATTTTCAAGAAAATCACTGACCACTTCGCCGGTGTCGGTGGGGTGGAGCGTTTTGCCGTCTTTAGTCACATATCCGCGGTCATTGATTGTTTTAATAATGTAAGCATAAGTGCTCGGTCTTCCGATTTCGCGTTTTTCCAATTCTTTCACCAATCCGGCTTCCGTGTAGCGGCCGGGCGGTTCTGTTTGTTTCCCTTGGCTTTCAAGATTCAATAATTCTAATTTTTCATCTTTGGATAATTTTGGTATTTGAACTTCTTCGCCCTGAGCTTCCACGTCTGCCGCGAGCCATCCCGGAAAAACAGTGATGCTTCCGACAACGGAAAAATTAGGAATTATTCCTTCTTTATTTATATTGGCGGAAATTTTTGTTCTGAGCATTTTGGCATCAGTCATTTGAGAAGAAATCGTTCTCGCCCAAATTAATCCGTATAATCTTTCCTGTTCTTCGTTTATGCCGGCGCTTTTTAATCCGATGTTTGTCGGACGGATGGCTTCGTGCGCTTCTTGAGCGCTTTTGCTTTTTGTTTTATAAATTCGCGGTTCTAAATATTTTTTACCGAAAGTTTTTTCTATTTCTTGATGGATTACAGGCAAGGCTTCTTTGCTGATAATCACGCTGTCGGTTCTCATGTATGTAATCAAGCCTTGTTCATAAAGTTTTTGAGCCACCATCATTGTGCGCGAAGGGGAAAATCCGAGTCGGGAACTGGCTGTTTGTTGAAGCGTTGAAGTGGTAAATGGCGCGCGAGGGGAACGTTTGGCTTCGGTTTGTTTTATTTCAGCTATATGCCAGGGATTGGCGCGGCCGGCTTCTAAAATTCTATTGGTTTCTTTTTCATCAGCCGGTTCTTTGTCGCAAGTTAAAATAATTTTATCTTGTGCTGAGCTTGCCTGTTCTGAGCTTGTCGAAGGCGTCGAAGCATCTTTTTTTTCTGTCTGGAATTCTCCGGTTAAAACCCAATAATTTTCCGGTATAAACGCTCTGATTTCGCGTTCTCTTTCCATAATAATGCGCAATGCAGGTGATTGAACGCGTCCGGCCGAAAGTCCATAACGGACTTTTTTCCAAATAAGGCCGCTCAAATCATAACCGACAAGACGATCCAAAACTCGGCGCGCTTCTTGAGCTTGCCGCAAATTTTCGTCAATTTCGCGCGGATGATTTATCGCTTCTTTAATCGCGTTTTCGGTGATTTCATGAAAAACAATTCTTTTTGGATTTTTCAAACCGCAAGTTTCTTTCAAATGCCAAGCAATCGCTTCTCCTTCGCGGTCAGGATCTGTCGCGAGCAGCACTTCGCTTGAGTTTTTGGCGAGACTTTTAATTTTGGAAACAACATCTTCTTTTCCTTTGGTGATTTCATAATGAGGAATAAATCCCGCTTTGATATCAATGGCTTTTTTATTGCTTTTCGGAAGATTGCGAATATGTCCGTAAGAAGATTCAATTAAAAATTCATCTCCCAAAAAATGAGAAATGGTTTTTGATTTTGTCGGCGACTCAACAATGATTAATTTTTTTTGATTTTTAGTTTTTGACATAATTTCCGCCTCCCAGGTTTTTCACTTTGCCGTTTATTTCCATTAATGTCAAGATGGCAATGGCCTGACTGGTGCTAAATTTACTTGATTTAATTAATTGGTCAATATGCACGGGCTCGTGACTTAAAAATTTCCATAATATTTTTTCTTCCGGCAAAGTCGGTTCGGGTGTTTCGGAAATTTTTTCCGACAGTTCCAAATTAAAAGCGTCTAAAATATCTTCGGCTTTGGTAACCGCTTTCGCGCCCATTTTAATCAGTTGATTGCAGCCGGCTGAATTCGGATTGTAAATGCTGCCTGGCACGGCGAAAACTTCCCGTCCTTGATCCAAAGCTGAATGCGCGGTAATCAATGCTCCGGATTTTTCCGGTGCTTCTATCACCAAAGTTCCCAAAGAAAGTCCGGCGATAATTCTGTTTCTGGCTGGAAAAGTCCATCTGGTCGGGGAGGTGGTCGGTTGATATTCAGAAACTATTGCTCCGTTATTTTTAATAATATTTTTTGCCAAGGTTCTGTGAAGCGGCGGATAAATAATATCAGGACTTGAACCCAAAACCGCGATTGTTCGGCCGCCATTATCCAAAGTTGTTTGATGAGCCAATCCGTCCACACCCAAAGCCAAACCGCTGACAATGGTTAATCCGGCCTTGACCAAATCTTTGGTTAAGGAAACGGTAATTTGCTTTCCATAACTTGAAACTTTTCTTGTCCCGACAATTGCCAAGGGATAATTTTCTTCCGCTTTGATTTTGCCGATGGCATACAGATTTTGAGGCGGGTCATAAATTTCTTTCAGCAGTTTCGGATAGTTTTTATCTTTGAGATTAATTTTTAAAACAGGGCTTGACATTTTTCAATTTTTATGCTAATATTTAATCAGTTCATTTATAACAAAAATAGCAAATAGCAAATTAATTGTCAATTAAAAAGGGGGAAAAGTGGAAAAAAAAGTAGATAAAGTTATAAAAGATGAAAATAGAGAAATAATTGAAGTAGTAATGATCGTTGGAGGACATACTAAAAAATATAGAAAAATTGACGGAAAAATTACTGAGGTTGAAATTGAAAAATCATTTGTTATTCCTCCTGATATTAAGAAGAAAGTTGAACAGCAGGTTTGGGCAATTTTTCATTCTGTTTCGAAGAAAGTTGTAAAAAGTAAAATGAACTCGTATCAGGTAATATTAAAAGGAAGAACAGAAGAGTTCGATATTAATGTGGGTGCGCCAATTTGTGCTACCAGTCCCGAAGAGGCAATAGAAAGTGTGAAAGAATATGCAAAACGAATGAAATTACCGATAGAGAGCAGAAAATTAATTGCTGTACAGTTATAGGAGGTGGAAGATGGGAGACAAAAAAATCCTGCGTGTTAAGGGATACAGTAACATCGATAAAATTTGTTGGAGCAAATTTTCGCCCAACGAATATAAGATAGAAGACGTTTGGTTTATGGGACACTATATATGGAAAGTAGTATTAGTCAGAAAAGCCTAAAGGAGGCAAAGATGAATAAATATCAAGTGATGGTAGAAGGCGGAAGTGTAACCGTTTGTGGAGATAGAAAAACACCAAGGTGTGTGCTTAGAAAAAAGGCAAAGAAAACTGGTGGCGAAGATTTTCAACCCGCAGATTATACTTATATAGGAAATGGAGAGTGGATGGTAAGAGAAAAAGACGTCAAAATAGGCAAACCAATTGAGGTTCAGACTAGTCGAGAAGCGGTGAGAAAAGTGGCCCTCTTAGAAAGGATGTCGCAAACTAATTTGTTTGCGGTTAAAGTGCCAAAATAAAAAAATTTTTAGCGCCCGTTTATAAAAAACGGGCGCTATTTTTTTGGACAAATTTTTTAAAAATAGTATTATAAATGGTATGAGAATATTTTTAAGCGGCGGCGGCACAGGCGGTTCGGTCAGTCCGCTTTTAGCCATCAGCCAAGAAATAAAGAAACATAATCCGGAAGCAAAATTTTTATTTATCGGAACTCGCCAAGGTTTGCCGGAGAGGGAATTGGCTCAATCATACAATATTCCTTATCAACCGATTTTTTCCGGTAAATTGAGCCGTTATTTTTGTTGGCGCAATTTTGTTTCTCCATTTTTAATTATTGCAGGTTTTTTACAATCTGTTTTTTTAATTTTAAAATTTAAGCCAAAAGCTATTGTTTCGGCCGGGGGATTTGTCGCCGTGCCATTGGTTTGGGCCGGTTGGTTTTTCAGAACGCCGATTTTTATCCATCAACAAGATGTTATTCCGGGTTTAGCCAATAAATTAATGGCTCCTTTTGCTAAAATTATCACCGTCAGTTTGGAAAAATCGTTGAATGATTTTCTGAAAGAAAAAACCGTTTTGACCGGTAATCCGGTTCGCCCGGACATAAAAAATTATTCTCGAGAAAGAGCGATTAAAAGATTTGATTTGGAAACTAATTTGCCGACATTATTGGTTATCGGCGGCGGCACAGGCGCGGAAAATATCAATAAATTGATTAATAAAATTATTCCCGAATTGGTTAAATTTTGTCAGATAATTCACATAACAGGGAAAAGAAAAATACAAGTTGCGCAAACTCTAACTCATTATCATCAATACGAATTTTTAAACGAAGCGATGCCAGATGCTTTAACGATTGCCGATTTGATTATCAGCCGAGCCGGAATGGGATTTCTAACCGAATTGTCAATTTTGGGAAAACCGGCGATTATAATTCCAATGCCGAATTCGCACCAAGAAATTAATGCTCAATATTTTGCCGAACAAAAGGCGATTGTTTTAATGGAAGAAAAAAATATCAATCATAAAATTTTATTTGATAAAATTCATCAATTGATTTTTGCCGCCAGCGAACGTTCTGTTTTGAGTTTGAATATTTCCAAATTGGCCAAGCCTGATGCCGCTTCCAAAATTGCGGAAATTATTTTGAAGAACATTTGACAAAAAGTAATAGTAGAATATAATAAGCAATAGAAAAATAAAAAGTTTGCTCATTGGCAGACAAGGGGGATAAAATGGCTCTTTTAAATTTTTTAGGTTTTTTAGGTCTTTGGTATGTTAAAGTAGTGATTTCGTTGTTTATTATTTTCATGATAATTTGTTTTATTCAGTCTATTGGGAATAAAATTTTGAAAAAACGTTTTCCCGATGACGCAGCTTTCATTAAGTACATGAGACAATTCTATGGTTTCAAAGTTCTCCTTGATTATGCTGAATCAAAGGGTATAACCGTGAAAATGGGTGGAAGAAGAAATGGAAGTTGGGATATGGAAAATAAAATTATTACGATTGATATTGATACTGTTTTTAAGGAAAAATATCGGTTAATGGGGATGGCATTTTTCGCTCATCAAATCGGACACATTGAATCGTTTGATCCGCAAATTTCCGAATGCAGAAATAAATTAAGGGAAAAAAATTCCGATACGTACTTCATCTGTTACTATGAAGAAAAAATGGCATGGGAGGCAGGAAGTAAAATTTTGGATTGTTTGGAACTATTAATTCCCGAATATTGGCGATATTATGAACGTCAATGTCTAAATAATTTATGCCCTGATTTTCCTTGTCCCTTTTTCGAAAAGAATAATACCAAAGAGCCTCAAACAACATGATAACGTGAAATTAAAAAATGCCCTCTGAAATCAGAGGGCATTTTAATATCTTGACAAAAACCGAAAAATGTGCTTAAATAATAGTAATCCAGACAATAAAGTTTGGAAACCAGGAGGAAATAATGGATCTTTTAAAATCATTTATATTGGCAGTATTTATTGTTTCAATACCAAAGATATTAGAGGGAATGAGTTGGGTTCTTGCGTATATGGAAGTATTCATGAAATATTGGGTTTTTAGGCCGATTTATTACAATCAGGTTTCTCGTCGACTTTATCCCAGACAAAATCGGAAACTGAAAAAATATCTGAGAAATTCACCGGTTTTTTCCAAGCTTTTGGCTTATGCCACATTAAATGGGATAAAAGTGGAGAAGGGATGTTCTCGCAATCCTAACTGTGATTGGTCTGCTTGTACTTCAATCAGTACAGTTAAAGTTTACAATGTTAATGATGTTTATAGATTTAAACGTCAAGAAGAGGGGGTTTATTCTTTCGCGCACGAAATAGGGCATATTGAATTTCACAGAAATAAACCTACTCCAAAATGTTGGGATGAGATGGAAAAAATTGAAGATCCTCCGCTCAGTTTTAAAGAAAAACTTGAAGCCTGGATAAAGAAAGATTCTGACAAATCTTGCGGATGTTTTTGGGACGAGTGGATGGGGTGGATATATGGTTATAATGCTCTCAGATCCGCGGGCGTGCCAATTAATGAAAAAAAATATTGGCGAATTGCTTTGAATTGTATTCCCCAACATGAAGTTTGTCCTCTTTGGCCATTCGGATGCGAAAAGTTTAACGCCATTCAAACTCTAGAGAAGAAATATAGAGAAAAATTAAAATAAAAAGCCTCCTGAATTATAGGGGGCTTTTTTATATTATAATAATGCATTAATTTAAAAATTGGTCTTGACATTTTTGAAAAAATATGCTACAATAATATCAATACTGAGAAAGTTTTTGGCATAAAGCCAATGATTTAAAACTCGGTATAAATGGGGGAAACGATGGATAAAAAATCTATCGGCGCAGAAACGGCCAAATTGGCTGGTCTGCATATGGACTGCAATATGAAGATCAAAGATCTTCAACTCGGTTTAGACGAATATGAATGTTTTCTAAACCTGACTTCAGAACAGCGTCAACAAGCCTTAGCACCTTTCAAAAAGGATTCGCGCTTCAAATTGGCTAATGCGTTTGAAATTGTCGTGCCAAAGGGGTATGACCACGCCACTCGTTTGACTGTTTTCAAAGCAACACACGGTAAAGAGTTTTATTATTACAATCCTGAAATCACTGACAAGAATTTTGATAAAGCGACGACAAAACTTTTACCCGGTCGGAAATTTAAAGTAAAAGTTTTTCAGATTACGGAAACAGTAAATTCAGAGGACTGTTTGAAATTTCTCAAAACGCAGAAAGCTGTTTTAACCGGAGCTCAGGGCGCGTCATTGGTTTATGAACTTGCCAAAAACAAGTTGCCAAAGGGCCATTGGTATATTTCATTTGATAAGAAAGATTCTCTTTGGATTGAATCTGGCGGTGTTCACCGCGTGCCGGGCGTCTTCCGCCGCTCGGATGGCGACTTCGAGTTCTACCTCGGCAACTTTGAGCATGGCTGGGACGACGACTGCTGCTTGCTCTGCTTCTGCGACTGTGATTGATTAGAAAATTAAATTCAGACCTCCTGTTTCGACAGGAGGTCTTTTTTATTTATAAAAAAAGTGTAGAATATTAATCATGCCCGCCCAAATTTTTTATTACGTATACATTTTGCGCAGTTTAAAAGATAGTAAATTTTATATTGGCTTTACAAAAGATTTAAGAAGAAGACTAGAAGAACACAATAATAAAATGTCTACATCTACTAAATCAAGAGCGCCATTTACTTTGGTTTATTATGAAGCATATCTTCATTCAGGAGATGCCAAAGAACGAGAAAGATTTTTTAAATCTGGGTGGGGTAGAAATTATATTAAAAAATCACTTAAACGTTATTTATGTCAATAAAAAATTTAGGCGGGAAAAAAATACATTTTATCGGCTTGGGTGGAATCGGGGTAAGCGCTCTGGCAAAAATGATGATTCAACAGGGCAAAAAAGTTTTTGGCTCTGATTTGAATTCTTCCGAAATAATCAAGAAACTGGAAAAAATGGGAGTTAAATTTTATCAAGGCCATAAAGCGGAAAATTTGTCAGCTGATATTGATTTGGTTATTTATTCGCCGGCCGTGGAAAAAAATAATCCGGAAAGAATAAAAGCGAAAAAATTATCCATTCCCGAATTTTCTTATCCGGAATTTTTAGGAGAATTAAGCAAAGAAAAATTCACTATTGCTGTCAGCGGCACGCATGGCAAATCAACCACTACGGCGATTTTGGGTTTGATTTTGGAACAAGCCAAATTGGATCCGTTAGTGATTGTCGGAAGTAAGGTGCCTCAATGGAATGGAAATTTACGCATATCACGGACTAATACGGACTCAACGCGGACCAACACGGACAGTCAGCGTAAGTCAGTGTCAGGTCAGTGTCAGTCTGTGTTTGTGGTGGAAGCTTGCGAATGGCGGGCGCATATGTTGAATTTATCGCCCAAAATGATTGTTTTGAATAATTTGGAATTGGATCATACTGATTATTATAAAGACATCGATCATTTAATTAGAACTTTTAAAACATATATTAAAAAATTGCCCAAAGACGGAGTTATAATTTTAAACGTTGACGATGTTAATTTGACCAAGCTTAAATCAAAAAACAAGACCATAACTTTTGGCATTAAAAATCACGCCGAAGTAATGGCGAAAAATATTATTACCAAACACGGCGAGCAAATTTTTGATTTATGTTTTAAGGGTAAAACTTACAATTTCCGGTTGAAAGTTCCGGGAATTTTTAATGTTTATAATGTTTTGGCGGCAACAGCCGGCGCTTTGGCATTGGGCGTTAAACCCGAAATAATTAAAAAATCCGTAGAAAATTTCTACGGGATTTGGCGAAGATTTGAGAAAATAGGGGAATATAAAAAAGCGATTATTATTTCCGATTATGCTCATCATCCGACTGCTGTTTCCGGCACTATTCAAGCGGCTAAAGAATTTTACCCAGGAAAAAGAATCGTGGCAATATTTCAGCCTCATCATCACAATCGGACTAAAAAATTATTTAAGGAGTTTATCAAGTGTTTTAAAGGCGCTGACCTGACAATCATTTCGGAAATTTACGATGTAGCGGGTCGAGAAGAAGAAAAAGATCAAGATGTCAGTTCAAAAGATTTGGTTAAAGCAATCCGCGCCAGATATGAAAAAATTCCAAATTCCAAATTCCAAATTCCAAATTCTAAAAATGTTTTATATGCTAAAAATTTAGTAGAAGTTAAACAACTAATATTAAAGAACATAAAGCCAGGTGACGTAATCCTTGTCATGGGCGCAGGGGATATTTATCAAATTGCCAATGATTTGGTAAAAAGATAATTGGGATTTATTTGAAAAAGTTTTCCACAGATTATTAGCACTCGGACTTGACGAGTGCTAATTTTTAGTCTACAATATTTTTTTGTATGCCAGGTAGTGAAAATTTGGTTAATAATCAATAAAGACAAGATTTTTACAAGCTGGCTTTTTAAAGAAATAAATTTATATTTTAAAAATAAATATAAAATTTAATAAATATCAAATTTCTACTACCTGGTATGTTAACTCAAAGGCAAAATCAATTGCTTAAAACCATTGTCTCTCAATATATTAAAACCGCGGAGCCGGTTAGTTCAGAGTCATTGGCTGATAAATATAGATTGTCGGCCCAAGGCCGATCCGCCTCGGGCGGAAAAATAAGTCCGGCTACTATTCGCAATGAGATGATGGAATTAACCAAAGAAAATTTTTTAATCCAGCCGCATACTTCGGCCGGCCGTATTCCCACTGAGAAGGCCTATCATTATTATATTAAAAATTTTTTACAGCAAGAAGAAGTCAGCCAAATTGAAAAAAGAAAATTAAACAGCGCCAGAAAAGAAAATCAGTCTTTGGAAATTTCAGCCAAGAGAATCGGCGAGAAAATAGCGGAGTTGACCAACGGATTGGTTATTTTGGCTTTTGATAAAGATAATTTTTATTACACCGGCCTTTCTTCCTTGTTTAGCCAACCAGAATTCAATCAAATGGAAGTTGTTTATAATGTTTCGCAAATTATAGATCATTTGGATCAAACCGTTGCCAAAATTTTTGACGAAATAGAAAGCAATCACCGCGTTTTTTTGGGACGAAGCAACCCGTTTGGTGATTTTTGCGGAACAATTTTAATCAAATATCATACACCAAATCAAAAAAGGGGCGTAGTATTGGGTCTTTTGGGACCGATGAGAATGGATTACAACAGAAATATCGCTTTAATAGAATATGCCAAAGAGATATTGGACAAAGTTTAGAAATTAAAAATTTTATTATGCCAGGTAGTGAAACTTTGATAACGATTATGTTTTATTATGTCTATGTTTTACAAAGTATAAAAAATAATGGCCTTTATGTGGGTTATACTTTAGATTTAAAGAAAAGATTACAAGAACATAATCGTAAATTAAATTTTTCTACCAAAGCAAATATCCCATGGAAACTTATTCACTATGAAGCCTATCTTAATAAAGACGATGCGCAACGTCGAGAGAAATATCTCAAAACTTCTCAAGGAGCCAGATTATTAAAGCGCATGCTTAAAGAATATTTTTATAATAATAAATAATCAAAGTTCTACTACCTGGTATGTCAGATGAAGAAATAAAAAAATTGCAAGAAGAAATCGAATTAATGAAGCAACAAGCGGAAGAATATTTAAACGGCTGGAAAAGAACCAAGGCCGATTATCTTAATCGCGAAAAAGAAATTGATAAAGAAAAAATTGAATGGATAAAATTCGCCAATTTGGAATTAATTTTGAATTTTTTGCCGATTATGGACAGCTTTGATCACTCGGTAAAAAATTTAACGGAAATAGAAAACAGTGGTTTGACAAGCTCACCACGAGATGGTTCGACTTCTTCGACAAGCTCAGGGCAAGCAAGCTCACCACAAGGCGAGTGGGCAAATGGCGTTTTAAAAATCAAAGACCAATTTGAAAGTTTTTTAAAAGCGCAGGGCGTTGAAAAAATAAAAACTTTGGGAGAAAAATTCGACCCCATGTTTCACGAAGCAATTGGCAAACAAGGGGAAGAGAATGAAATTGTTGAAGAAATTCAAAGCGGATACGTGATGCACGGCCGAGTTATCAGACCGGCGAAAGTAATAATTAAGTAAATTTAATAATTAATTTGTAAATAATAAATATATGTCAAAAATTATAGGAATTGACTTAGGAACATCTAACTCAGCTGCTTCTTACATGGAAGCGGGCAAATCAAAAATAATTCCCTCAGCCGAAGGGACAACTTTAGTTGGCGGAAAAGCTTTTCCGTCATACGTCGCTTTCACAAAAGAAGGCGAACTTTTAGTCGGTGAACCGGCTCGTCGTCAAGCAGTGGCTAATCCGGAAGGCACAATTTTGGCCGCAAAAAGAAAAATGGGCACTGACTTCAAATATAATATTTTCGGCAAAGAATACACGCCTCAGCAAATTTCCGCTTTTATTTTGCAAAAAATAAAAAAAGACGCGGAAATGTATTTGGGCGATAAAGTGGAAAAAGCGGTTGTGACCGTGCCGGCTTATTTTAATGACGCGCAAAGACAAGCAACCAAAGATGCCGGAGCGATTGCCGGACTTGAAATCGTCCGTTTGGTTAATGAACCGACCGCGGCCAGTTTGGCTTACGGTTTGGATAAAGTTCAGGAAAAAGATCAGCAAGTTTTGGTTTTTGATCTCGGCGGCGGAACATTGGATGTGACGATTATGAATTTCGGCCAAGGCGTTTTTGAAGTTCGTTCCACTTCCGGCGACACCAAACTCGGCGGCACGGATATGGATGAATCTTTGATAAATTATATAATTGATGAATTTAAAAAAGAGCAAGGCGTTGATTTGAAAGCTGACAAAATGGTAACCCAGAGAGTCAAGGAAGCGGCTGAAAAAGCGAAAATTGAATTGTCTTCAGCTCTGGAAACGGAAATTAATTTGCCGTTTATTACCGCCACCAACGAAGGACCGAAACATTTATTGATGAAAATCACCCGGGCGAAATTGGAAGAATTGGTTAAACCGATTGTTGATCGCTGTCGTGTTTCAATTGAACAGGCGATTTCAGACGCCAAACTTACCCCCGCTAATATTGAAAAAGTTATTTTAGTCGGCGGTCCGACCAGAATGCCGATTGTCCAGAAATTTATTGAAAATATTTTCGGCCCGAAAATCGCTCGAGGCGTTGACCCGATGGAATGCGTGGCCATGGGCGCGGCAATTCAAGGCGCGATTTTAGCCGGCGAAACAGAAGTCAAAGACGTTCTATTATTGGACGTCACGCCGCTTACTTTAGGCATTGAAACTTTAGGCGGAGTAATGACGCCGATTATTGACCGCAATGCGACTATTCCAACTTCAAAATCTCAGGTTTTTTCTACTGCAGCTGACAATCAAACTTCAGTGGAAATTCATGTTTTGCAGGGAGAAAGACCGATGGCCGGCGACAACCGGACTTTAGGTAGATTTATTTTGGACGGCATTCCGCCGTCTCCAAGAGGCATTCCTCAAGTTGAAGTCGGTTTTGATTTGGACGCAAACGGTATTTTAACCGTCACGGCAAAAGATAAGGCCACTTCAAAATCTCAGCATATTACCATTAAAGATACTTCCGCGCTTTCCAAAGAAGAAATTGAAAAAATGAAAAAAGCAGCCGAGCAATTTGCCGCTGAAGACAGAAATAAAAAAGAAATAATCGAATTGAGAAATCAATCCGACACTTTAATTTATACTTGCGAAAAAAGTTTAAAAGACGGCGGCGATAAAATTCCGGCTGATGTCAAAAAGCAAGTTGAAGACAAGGTTGCTGAATTGAAAAAAGTCAAAGACGCGAATGATATTGAAGTGATTAAAAAAGCGATTCAAGATTTGGGCGACACGGTTCAAAAAATCGGCGCGGCGATGTATGGTTCGACCTCTTCGACAGGCTCAGAGCAAGCAGGCTCACCACAAGATGGTTCGGCCTCTTCGACAGGCTCAGAGCAAGCAGGCTCACCACAAGCCCCGGGTGCTCAACCAGAAGCCGGTCCGACAGAAGAAAAAAAGAAGGATGAAGGACCGATTGAAGGGGAATATACGGAAGAAAAACCTAAATCCTAATATCTAAAAAATTTTAATGTCTAAACTCAAAAAGTTTAGACATTAAAATTTTGAGTTAATTAATAAAAAATATGAAGGGAAATAATCAAATAGATTTTAATGTAATTGAAAAAGAAATGGATGAATTATGGGAGATGTATAAAAGATGTAAATCTCATCATTCTTATAGGGAGGATAATGTTATAGGATTAAAATGTATAGAACCAGGAGAATATTATTCTAATAGAAATAAATTTTCTATTTGTTATGATAATCCAATAACACAAGAAGACAAAAAAGAAAATAATAAAATTTCAAATTGGATAAATGAAAATTTTATTGTTCGTTTATGTTCTATATTAGATTGCTATCAAATTTGTTCTAATAGACAGAAGATAGATCACAAAATTAATAATTGGCAGGATATTAATTTTATAAGACAATTAAGGAATATATTTTGTCATACTACGGAAAGTAATTTTGACAAAAAATATCAAAAAATTATTAAAAAAATAGGAGAATATTTAAAATTATCAAAGAATGATTTTGGTTTATCAATTGATAAAGTTATTGAACCATTATTTAATGGTTGTAAAGAATATATTAAAATTTTAAAAAACCAGAAATTATCGTTTCCATCTCCATTTTTTAATTTTATTCTTAAAATAAAATATCTATGGCAAAAGTTTTTGGACAAAAAAGTAAATATTTAATTAAAAAAGATTTTATTCATGGGTGGGGTTATGGCGTTATAATACCTTCAATAGTTATTATTATTGTAGGTATTTTGTTTATACGTTTTGGGTTAATAATTAATCCGGTCTTAATTAAAACGGGAGGAATTATTGGTTTGATTCTAATGACTGTGCCGCTTATAATTTTAGTAAATCTAGGCAATAAGTTGGATGATTTTTCCCTTAAGCATAATCATATTTCTAATCAATTTTATCGCGGACGATGGGGCGAAAAAGATGTTTTGGATGAGCTTAAAAAATTGCCCAATGAATACACTATTTTTCAAGACGTTCAATTTCCTGAGAGTAGAGGGAATATAGATTTTGTTTTAATCGGCCCGACCGGTATTTTTGCCCTTGAAGTTAAAAGTCATATAGGATTTGTTGGTTATCATAACGATGAATTAACTCTTAATAATTGGATTTTTAAAGAAAAAAATATTTTAAAACAAGCTTTTTCCGGCGCTATGCAACTTCATGATTATCTTAAATTTAAAATCGGCAAAGATATTTTTGTTAATGCTGCTCTGGTTTTTTCTCACCGTTTAGCCAAAATGCGCTTTGGCTTCAATCCGGTTGACAATGTTTTTGTCGTGCAAAAAGCATTTTTACTTCAATTGATTACCCAACAACCGCCAAGACTTGATCCGCAAACCATCTTAATTCTTGTAGAAAATCTCAAACCTTTGGTAAAAATTTAAGAAATTATTTATATTTTTAACGAGCCTTGTACTCGTTTTTTTATTTGATTTAATTTATATATTTGTTATAATTAATACTTAATAAGTTTTAATAAATAAAAAGTTATCCACAATATATAATATTGACACATATCATATATGATATATACTAATAATAGTGAATATAAAGTTAAATTCTATAAAGATAGTCGAACCGGAGATAGTCCAGTGTTAGAATATATTGATAATTTATCAGAAAAAGAAAGGACAAAGGTTTTTAAATATATTGAATTCTTGCGAGAACATCAAGGGGTTTTAGATGAACCTTATTCTAAACACATTAAAAGTAAAATTAGAGAATTGCGGGTTGATTTCGCTCGTCAAAGGCATAGAATTTTTTACTTTACATTTATAAAAAAGACCATAATTTTGCTTCATGCTTTTTTAAAGACAACAGCCAAAACTCCTCAATCAGAAATAAAAATGGCAGAAGAAAATTATAATGATGTTTTAAATAATGAAGAAATATATGAATAAAATTAAAAAATCACAAAAGGCGGTAGATTTTCAAGAATATCTCGCCGAACAATTAAAAAATCGCAAATTTAAAAAATACTATGATGAATATGGTAAACAATTAGAAATTGCTTATCAAATTTTGCAATTGCGCAAACAAAGAGGAATATCCCAGGCTGAGTTAGCGAAAAAAATAGGGACAAAGCAAAGCAATATTGCCAGAATGGAAACCGGCCAACAGAATTTAACCATCAGCATGCTTCAAGAAGTTGCCAAAGCATTAAATCGAGATTTTAAGATTGTATTTATTAGATAAAATAAAATTTAATTGTCCGACAAAAAATCGAGTCTAGTGCTCGGTTTTTATTATCTCTTGACAAAAAGTGATTTTTGCGCTATGATGTTAATAATTCTGAGCGATTAGGTTTGGAATTAAAAAAAAGAAAGGAGGGGGAAATGGAGGGTCAAAATATCTATACAATCAATTTTTGCAATACTGATGACGATAGTATTCGAAGTCAAGTCATACTTTGCCATCAGAAAAAAATTTCGCAGAAAGTATTTGCAACGAAAATCGGTTTAATCATAGAGAAGTTTAAAGCCAGTCCCGATTTTAATGATCAGGAATTTCGTCCTCACAAAGGAACTCGGATTCTTGACCAAAAATGGAGCAATATAATTACAGACGGTCTGTGTAAACAAGGATTTTCTGTAATTTCACCGATTGGAAGTTATAAAACGTATTGAATATAAATTAAGGGGTGTTTAAAAACCGCCCCTTTTTTAATTGACAAATCATAATTTTTTTACTCTTGACATTTTCTGAAAAAATGCTATAATATAAATAATTAAAAAAAAGGGGGTGAAAAATGGGAAAAGGAGTTAAGAGGCCATATTCGCTTTTAGAAACAATAATAGATGTCACTGAATTTTTCGGAGCTAAACCCGAAAAATGGCTACAAATACCAAATAGTTCTTGGGAAGGAGGAGCACGAGTAAAATTTGAAGCCGATGGAAATAAAATAGAAGTAAGATTGTTTCCGGATAAAGTTGGTTTTTTTAGAGTCAAAAAGGCATTAGATCACAATGATTCTGATAAATCAGACATAGATATTCTTTTCAGGGATATCTGGTACGTTGCGTATATTAACGTAGCGGGAATTGGAGAGAGTGTCCGATTTGTCAATACAAAAGATCAGACCCTAACAATCAATAAAAAGGGCAATTGTATTTTAGAAATTTAAGTTTATAGGGGTTAAATAAAAAATATTTAACCCCTATTTTTTTTCTCTTGACCCCCTCACCAAAACGTTGATATTTATTAATAATAAGTCCGTCTTTATTAAAATTTATTTTATTATGTAAAAATTAAAAAATACAGATATTAATTATTTTCATCAGCGTTATAGGTGAGGGGGTTGACAAAACACGAAAAATATGCTTAAATAATAGCAATATTTTAGAAATAGTTCTTTAAATATATGCGGTAAAATTGCCGCATAAATAAAGTTGTCCCTAAAAGGGAAGGGGGTTTCATATGGAAACGAGGAAAATTGCTCTTGCTTGTTTTATCGGCGGAGCGCTTTGCTGCGCAGTTGCGTTATTTGCCGCACCAATGTATTGGTGGTTGGGTCTTCTGGCGGGATTTGCCGGCGGTTATCTCAGTTATGAGTTTCGCGGAGTTTGCAAAGCAGCACCAGTTGCTTTGAGGATTGCCACAAAAGAAAGCCGTAAAATTTATCAAAGTGAAATTGTCAGAACAAAAGAGTGGTTTTCTAAGAACCACCCATTTGCTTATCTCAATATAATTTTGGCTGTGATATTCGGTCTTTATCTTATTCCTTATGATTGGATTATCGCAGATACATATCCGAACATATCACACTATATGCGAGCTTTAATTACGTATTTTTCGATACAGGCGTTGGCTGTTTTTGGCGCGCCATTCCTTTTTTCTTTTTGGGGCGCAAGATTTGTTGATAAATGTTATTGGATATCAAAAGGGGAAGATGCATATTTAAAGGAAGCGAATAATCCGGATATATGGAGATACAAACTTAAACAAAAACCGCTGACTTATTTAAACGTTCTGCGTTGGATGGTATTAGGTGCTGGATTTTTTATTTGGACACCATGCAAATTTTGTCTTAAAATAGTTTGGACAATACTTTGTTTCTTGGGCCGTTTTGCCTGGCATCTCTTTCGGTTGATTCATTCAAACAAGAGGGTGCTTTGCGCAATTGACGGAACACTTGGCGGACTTATCAGTTATTTTTATTTTATTTCCATGCCAATGCCATTTGGAAGCAAAATAATGTTCATTATTTTTGGAGGACTTTTGGGAGGAGTATTCGGCATTATAAGTTACGAGATAATCTCAAAAAGAATTCTTCACCTGAATGCGGCGACAACTTAGTAAAATAAATATACTGGCGGTTAGATAAATATCTTCCCGCCAGTTTTTTTACTCTTGGCCCACTTTCATAATTTACCATTAGGGGTTGACATTTTGGCAAAAATATGCTATTTTAAAGACAATTAGAGTTCGTTTAAAAAGCTTGTTTATTAACAAACAAGGAGGTAAGATGCCGAAAAAGAATAAAGAAATTATTCGTTTACGGGGTCATCATTTAGATCTTTTAATGACTTTATTTAAGCGACCTAAAATCGGAGCAGGCATGATCAAAAACGCCATTATATCTGAAAAAGATTATGGTTTTAAACAGCAAAGAATAGTGTTGGCCGAAAGAATAATTCAAGTTCTAAAGGAAATTCTTCGAGGACAAACAAGGGTTAAGCTCATCGACGGAATAGATGATATCTGTCAGAAATGCAAGAGAAAAAGAACAAAGGAATGCAGTTGTTGTTATGCGGGAAGCGCGGAGGATAGACGAATAGTTGGACGTTATGGATTAGAAATGGATAAAATTTATCCAGCTGCTGAAATTATAAATGCTTTAGCAATGGCTCGAAATGGTATTCGCTTGAGAGGAACTCATTTAAGACTGTTGGATTTTTTTATTCGCCATCCCAAAACTGCAGTTGAAACAATTAAAACTCTTAAAGAGTTCGGCAAGAAACATATTGAAGAGACTCTTAAGATTTTAGAGATGGCTAAAAAGAAGGGTGTTTACATTCAGATTATTTGGGAAATAGATGATATTTGTCGAAATTGTAAAGAAAGGGTAAATTTTAACAGGAATGCGGATTGTATTGATGGTTGGAGAGTTTGCTGGTATCAAAATTTTTTATTAGAATATTCTTCTTACCAGCCACCGGATGATTCAAATGTGACTCAATTGTTGGGTTTAAAGAGAAATAAATTTTATCCGGCTGATAAAATTGTCGAAAAATTAAAGGAATATAAAAATAAATTGAGGGGTTAAATAACCCCTCAATTTTTAATTTTTGTTATTGGCAAAAACCTACCCCATTTTTATTTCTAATTTTTTTCTTTTATATCTTACCGAAAAATAAATTAACGGTAGGGCTAAAATTAAAAATCCGGCAAGCAGAAAACCTTGCCTTGCCGTTATAAAACCAAGCATAAAACCGGCAACAGGCGCGCCGATTATTGACGCAAGAGATTCAAACATTGATTTGATTGATAAAATCGCAGCTCGATTTTCGCTTTTAACAAATTCGTTCGTCAGGGCTTCTTCAAGTGGTAAAAATATTTCGTCTATTGAACTGAATAAAGTGAATAATATAACGGTAAATAATATTAAACTTGTTTTTGCGGCCGCGAATAATAAAATTGCATAGCCGAGCGCCAAGAAAAATAAAATAAATAATTTACTTTTTTTCTTAAGAAAAAATTCCGCGACAAGAGGCAAAATTATTCCAAGTCCCGCGATTATTGAAAAAAGATAGCCGATCATTGGAAGGCTTAAACCTATTTTTTCAAGATGAGGCGTCCAAATTAAAGAGGTGATTTCATCAACAAAAAAGAAAACAAATATTCCTGAAAATAACAAGATGATGATTTTGTGGCTTAGGGCGGTTTTTATGGCTGTTTTTGAATCTTGAAAAATATTACAGAATTTTTTTTGCGCAATTGGTTTATCTTGCTCATGTTTTCTTATTTCTTTTCCAAAAAAGAGAATTAAGGTTGAAACAAAAATTCCGGCGGCAAAAACGAACCAAAGATTTCTCATATTTGAGGTCGCGACGATATAGCCGCCAATTAACGGAGCTGCGACCATCCCGATATTTCTGAACATTCTGGTTTTTAAAAAATATTTATCAACCAATGACTTGTCCGTGTTTTCCATGAGATCCACTGCCCAAGCGCGATCAGCGCCACTAACAAGTGTTTCAAAGAGCGCGTCAAAAGCAAAAATTATCGCCACAATATAAAATTTATCCCAAACAGGGATAAGCGCTAAAGAAATAGCGGTTAACAAATATCCCAGGATTACGCTATTTTTTCGTCCATACTTGTCGGCTATAACTCCGGTTGGTATTTCAAAAATAAGCGTAACAACGCTTCGGATACTGCTTATTAACGCGATTTGGAAAAAATTAAATCCGATATGCAAAAAATACAAGACATAAAACGGCATTATGACTTTAGATAAATTGAAAATCAGAGAATGGGCGTAAAACGGAAAAAGTAATTTTATTTCATTTTTCTTAAACATATCGAAGCAAAATTTAAGGCAGTTAGTGAATTAATTATAACACAGAAGAAAAATAGAAAGAAGTGCAGAGGATTATTTTAAGTTTTTTTGCAAGGTTGACAAAAATAATTTTTTTTGATACATTTAAAATAATTAAAGTTCTTTTAAAAAGCCTGCTTATCGGCAGACAGGGAGGAGAAATGAGAAATGCAATAGTGTCTTTTATAGCTCTTTTTATTCTTTGGGGAGTTGGCTGGTTGGAAAATTATTTCGGCCTTATTGACGTTAATCAGCTGGTGAGTCAAAAACATTTTTATTGCGCTTTTTCCGCCTATTTTGTTTGCGGCGGATTAACCGTAATTTTAGCTGTAACGATGTTATTTGCATTTATTTGTTTTCTCGGTTTTTTCTGTGCGCTCTTGGATGGTACTATAGACGATCACTGTTGGTAAAAATTTGATATATTTAAAATAAAAGGGGGCATGTCATGAGCAGAAAAGAATTTAAAGATCAGCATGAAATAGGCGCAGTTTTGAACATTTTTCCATTTATGAAAGAAATTGTTGATGAGATTAAAATTTCTCGTCAACGAATCCATCTTATTTGGATTGAACCGGGTGAAGAAGTAGTTAAAGAAAGCACGATTTGCGCGCAGGGGTTCAATTATACCGGTTGGATTTACACGATAAAGGACGGGAAGATTTACAAAAAAGCTACATGGGAAGAAATTCGCAAACAGAGAAAAGATCTTCATCTTCCGGATGCGTCTGACAATAACGCTCAAACGTTGTTGGACGGCAGCGAAAACGCCTGCATCTTTATTCACCAACACGGAGAACATGACCAAGGAGAAGGACCGACAAGATTTTCCATTACCATGTTTAATTGTCGAGGGCACAGTTTATTCAGAGATTATGATAACGTGATGATTTGGCTAAAGGAAGTAAAGGTTTATCAAGAACTTCAAAAATTTTAAAAAAATAAAAGGGGCAAAAAATATTGCCCCTTTTTTTTATTTGACAAAATTTCAGTTTGTGATAAATTATAAATAATTGAAAAGGAGGTGAAAATGTTTAACAATCAGTATAAGATAAAAATAAAACATCCGCTGATTCGTTCCGGAATTACAATAGAAACAAACGTTTCGGAAAAGTATTTGGTGCCTGTACTGATGAAGGCGATGGAAAAAGTCAGAGAGTTTAATAAAAAGCAGGCAGAATTGGAAGAAAAAAATAGTCAATAATTTAAGGGCGGCTTTTAAAGCCGCCCTTTTTTTATTTGATTGACGTTTATTGAGGGACGGAGTATAATTATATAAATCATATGATGATTCAAGTTAAGAATCTGACAAAAAAATTTAATGGTTTAATTATTTATAATTAATTTAAATATTATTTTTATGGAAACAACAACAAATGTAAAATTTATTCCTCAGCCGCCTAAATTCGCCATTATATTGTGTGGCGTTTTAGCTCTTTTTTGGGTCGTTTTGTCAGTCGATAAAATTGTGGATATTAAAAATGGGTTAGAGGTAAATACTATTACTGTCAGCGGTGAAGGAAAGGTCATTAGTATTCCTGATGTAGCTTCTATTAGTTTTTCAGTCATTTCCGATAAAATGACTGCCAAAGAAGCAATGAGCGACAATTCGCAAAAAATGAACGCGGTTATCAAATCTATTAAAGATTTAGGCGTTGCAAGTAAAGATTTAAAAACAACAGGCTATAATTTGGCTCCGCTTTATGATTGGCCAAGAGGTCAAAGAATTTTTAAAGGTTATGAATTGACTTCTACCTTATCTGTTAAAATCAGAGATTTTGATAAAATCAGCGATATTATTGATGGCGCGATTATGCAAGGAGCAAATCAGGCCGGCGATATCCAATTTGTAGTTGATAAACCTGAGATATTGCAAGCCGAAGCGAGAGACAAGGCTATTCAACAAGCCAAGGACAAGGCCGCGGCAATCGCCAAGGCATCCGGTTTTAAGCTCGGCAAAGTTGTTTCTTTTTCAGAATCAGGCACAGACAGATATTATCCGCAACCAATGTATGCGGAAAAAAGTTTAGGCGCAGGGGATTCTGCTATGATTTCAGCTCCGGCTATTGAAAGCGGCAGTCAAGAAATTCAAACCACAGTTTCTTTGGTTTTCAGAATCAGATAAAAATTATTAAAGTTGAATCATCAAAAGAGGAGTGTTTTTTTTGAAAGATACTCCTCTTTGTCATCCCTTGACATTTCATCAAAAATTTGATATTATAAAGATAATAAAAGTTCGTTAAAAAGTCTGTCCATTGGCAGGCAGGGAGGAAAAATGAAATTACCATTAAAAGATAAATTTCCATTGGAGAGAGAGGATTTTATAGAAATTATTCCATTTGTTGAATTTTTTGTTTGAGATTCTTGGTTTTAAACCCGGTTATGGCGGAAGAGGTATAGCAATTTTCCCAACAGATCCAACTCATTTTCCGGAAAAACAAATTGTGAAGGCCAGTTGGCTACAACAAGCCAGTTATGAATTAGGAGAATTTATGTGTCGAAGCATTCCGGAAACAGTAGATAAAAAATTCCTTGTCATGGCTTCTCAATTTAAAATCAGAAAAGTTGTTTCTCAGTTCAATTCTATTTTTCTTATTGCCATTGTAAAAATGAATAAAGGTTTTACTCATGGCAAAGTTACAATAGAGGGCCGTATTAATGATAAGGATTTGGATCTGGCGCTTGAAGGAGAATTTACTTTTTGTCTAAAAGATAAGGATGTTGTTTCGTCCTAGGGGGAAAAATGATTCCTGATTTAATTTGGAAAATTTGGGTAGTTGGCGCTGTAATTATTTGTTCCGGACTAATGTGTATATGGTGGCCGCCACACTCACACAAGAAAATCGGCAAAGGATTGATTAAGATTGGCCTATTTGTCATCCTCGTAGGGATTATAAAAATGATAAGTTAAAGAAAGATTTTGCCTTAAAGGAGGAAAAATGGGTAAAAGTTTTTGGGTAAAGTTTTCTGTCATATGGATAGTAATGTGGGTAATTTGGTTCTTTTTAATTTGGGGTAGTGTCAAATTGGATTTATTTTTTAACCCATGGTTAAAAGGAGTACTTTTTCACTGGTATCAATTTTTTACCACACATCATTATCTGACGATTCTGTATCAAAGTAATTTTAAAAACTTTCTGGTAGCGATAGGCATATTCAGTTTTATTATAAGTTTTTTCTTTTCATTGTTCGTTGCATTAAAGTTTGAAGAGAATAATTAAAAATCAGCCGAGAGAAAAATCTCTCGGCTTTTTATTTTATTCGCCCATGGACAGATTTATAAATTTGAAATAATATGATATGATAAATTATAATTTAATTTTTATTTTATGACTGTTAAAGAAATCATCGCTTATTTTAAAAAACATTCTTGCCTTCGCGATAAAGAGGGAATGGCGAGATTTGGCATTAATCCGCAATATGCTCTGGGAGTGAGAATTCCGGTTTTAAGAAGTTTGGCGAGAAAAATCGGTAAAAATCATAAACTGGCCATTGATTTGTGGAAAACCAAGATTCACGAAGCGAGAATCTTTGCCACCATGATTGACGAGCCGCAAAAATTAACCGAGAAACAAATGGAACAATGGGTGAGAGGATTTAATTCGTGGGATTTGTGCGACCAGTGCTGTTCCAATTTATTTTGCAGAATACCCGTTGCTTGGAAAAAAGCAGAAAAGTGGGCCGATAAAAAAGAAGAATTCGTGAGAAGAGCAGGGTTTGCTTTAATGGCGTATTTGGCCTGCCACGATAAAAAAGCCAAAAACAAAGATTTTGAAAAATTTTTTCCGCTTATCAAAAAATATTCCACTGATAAAAGAAATTTTGTCAGAAAAGCGGTTAATTGGGCGTTAAGGCAAATTGGAAAAAGAAATTTGAATTTGAATAAAAAGGCGATTATCATTGCCAAAGAAATTAAAAAAATAAATTCTCCTGTCGCGCATTGGATCGCGATTGACGCAATCAGGGAATTAACCGATAAAAAGATTCAAAAAAGATTATTGAAATAATTTTTCTGATTATTGACAAAAATTGAAAATACGATATATTTTTATATAAGATCAGATCTTTATAAACAAGGAGGAAAAAATGGAAATATTTTGGCCGGGCATAGGGGTTGGCCTAATAGTAATGTGGATAGGATTTTATTATCATTGTAATAAAAAAAGAGAAATTGGTGATTCTTTAATGTTTTTGGGCCTGGTTCTTGCAGTAATTTCTGTTTGGTCTATTTAAGATTTAATTTTAAGCTCCGGGAGACAAAGTCTTCCGGAGCTGTTTATTTCCATATTGTCTTTTAATTGGAAATTGTCTATAATTACTATATATGTCAGAACCGTTGTATATCATTAATTTAACCGGAGAGAAAGAGTTATTCTCTCCTAAAAAAGTTTTTCGCAGCGCCCAGCGATCAGGCGCTTCAAATCTTTTAGCCGAGAAAATAGCCAAAATTATCACCAAGGAAGTTTATCCTGATATGCCGACCAAGCGTATTTTCAGCCGGATCAAAACTTTACTTAAACAAGATGACCCGCAAGCTGCTTTAAAATTCAGTTTAAAAGAAGCTTTAAGAAAATTAGGGCCAAGCGGTTTTCCGTTTGAAAAATATATTGCTTCCATTTTAACGAGAAACGGCTACGAAGTGAAAATTAATCAAATTGTCGGCGGGCGATGCGTAAACTACGAAATTGATTTTTTGGCAAAAAGAAACGGAACGGTTTTTATCGGCGAATGCAAATATCATCATTTGCCGGGCACGACACTTGATTTAAAAGTGGCTTTGGCGAATTATGCCAGATTCTTGGATTTATCAGCCGGCAGTTTTTTTAAGAAGAAAGAATATCAAAATTTTAAACTTCAAAGTATTTTAGTGACTAACACGAAATTTACCAGCCAAGCCATTCAATATTCCGAATGCGTCGGGGTTGATTTATTGGGTTGGCATTATCCGGTAAAAAAAGGACTCGAGTATTTTATTGAAAATCAAAAATTATATCCCATCACCATTTTGCCGTCCATGAAAGATTATTTGCTGCAAATTTTTGTTTCGAAAGGTTTAATGCTGGTGGAAGATATTTTAAATTTAGATTTAGCGAAATTTACCGAATGCACGGGCGTAAAACCAAATCAAATTTCAGCTTTAATCAAAGAGGCAGGACTTTTGTTTAAAAATAATTCATTAACAAAAAATTAATTATTATATGAAAATTGACAAAAAACAGATCAAAATCTTGGCTTCCGCTTTTTTAGTGTTTATTACCGCTATTCTTTTTTGGCAGCAATTATTTTCGTTGTTTTCCAATAATGATATTAAGCCCCGTCATTTTCTCAGTTTGGGAATATTTTCTGTTATTTTCATTTCTTTTATTTTATTATTTTTCATTTTGATTAAAGATCGCAAAATTATTTATTTAACAATAATTATTTCGTCCGGATTTTTCTTTATCTTTCCCAAATTTAATTATATTTATTTATTCGGGATTTTAATTTTTATTTTATTCTTAATTTCCGCTTATGAAAGAATACGGAGAGAAAAAGAAGATCGACTCAAGCTTTCACTCAGGATGATTTTATCCAGAGGTTTGTGTTTTATCGTCATTGGCATAGCTTTAATAACCTCAATAACTTATTATTTTAATCCGTGGCTTAAATTCGGTCAGAATGAAACAATTATAGACCCCGGAATAATCAAATCTTTAATAAAACCATTAACCGGCATTTTTGCTCAATCAATACCTTTTTACAGTCCGGAGATGACAATTGATCAAATTATAACCGTTCAAGTAATGATTTCTGATCCGTCTTTAAAATCATTAAATTTACCGCAGGATTTAATGGCAAATTTAAAATCAAAAATAAAAATTGATAAAAATGGGAAAACCGATATTAACACCTTAATTAAAGATCCAGATGCAAGTTCTCTGATGAAAGAGATATTTAACAGTCAGAAAATTGACCAGAAATTACTTGTTCAACAAAGAACGGCAATGGCTAAAACATTCGGAGGGGTTGAATTAAAAGGAGACGAAACCTTAGATACAATTTTTGTTAAATTAATAAATTCCAAGCTTAGTCAATTTATCGGTCCTTATGTCGAACAAATTTCCATCGCGATTGCTGCGAGTTTATTTTTCTTTTTATGGTTTATAGAATATATCCTTGCTTTTATGGCGGTAATTTTGTCTCAAATTATTTTTCTTATCCTCAAACTTTGCAAAGTTGTCAGTATTGAGAAGGTGATGAAAGAAGGGCAAGAGGTTGCGTTTTAGGGATTTGTCCGCCCAAGTTTTTTGCAGAAAAATTTAGGCGGATTGACAAATTTTTTAAACTTGTTAAAATAATCATTACTTAATTAATTTTATATTTCAGCCCTGAGATAGAGATATTACTTCCTATCGAGGGTGTTTATCAATTTTTTTATGCCAACTAAAACAAAAACAACGCCAAAAAAAGAAAAAGTTATCGGTGAAAAACCAAAAAAGAAAGTTATTAAAAAAACCGCTCCATCTCATAAAAAAGAAGAAGTTCAAGAAGTAACTCCTGAAATTATCAAAGAACCGGTTAAAATTCACAAAGCAATAGAGCATAAACCTGTTAAAGACGCAGGTATTTGGTCAACCGGAAAACGCAAAACAGCTATTGCCAGAATACAGCTTTTCAAAAATGGTAATGGAGAAATAACCGTTAATAACAAAACATTTAAAGATTATTTCCCATATTTTGAATTGCAAAATATAGTTTTGTCTCCGCTCTGTCTAACGAATCAGGAAAAAAGTTTTAATTTCAGAATAATGATCAAAGGAGGCGGATTCAAGAGTCAAGCCGAAGCGGTCAGACTCGGAATTTCTCAGGCCTTGGTTGAATTGGACCCTGAATGCCGTAAAGCTTTAAAAACAGTTAAATTTTTAACTCGCGATTCCAGAGTAAAAGAAAGAAAGAAACCTGGTTTGAAAAGAGCTCGTCGCGCTCCACAATGGAACAAGAGATAGTTTCTGATTAAAAAAATAACAGTTCATTTTGTCCGAAAAATATGCCAGAGCAAAGCTTATCCTTGAGAAAAATATAAATTTTTCGGTATGTTTTGTTCTGGCATATTTGTTTTAAAGAATTAAAATATGGATAAAAAATCATTGGAAATTGTAATGTTCAATATGTCGAGCTTTTCAGAATGGGAAGGCGGCATTGTGAATCGCAATTATCATATTTTCAATAAATTATCGCAAGATGAAAAAGTAAAACGGATAATTGCCGTTGATTTTTTGCCTTTTACTTTCAGAAGAGCTTTGAGAAATTATTTGGAAAATATTTTGAAAACCACAAATTACAAATCTAATGCAGACATAAAAGTTACAAATATTTATCGGGATTTTACCACTAAATGCGTGAAAATTGTTGGATTGGCGCCGGCTGAAATTTATGTTTTTTCAACCATTGATTCAATATTTACCCGCCCAAATTTTTTGAAGAAAAATTTAGGCGGTTTTTCTTCTCATCAAATAGTTTTAAAAAAATTAAACAAGATATTGATTAAAATCAACAAGAATCAGCCGGAAAAAACCAAGAGAGTTATTTGGTCATATTTTCCGATGTTTGTTGACTATTTCTCGGCCCAAGGCCGATCCGCCTCGGGCGGAAATGGCATACCCGCTGATTTGACGGTTTTCGACGCAGTGGACAATTGGATTGAACATCCTTCTTTCGCGCGCTATAAAAAATTATTAGAGAAAAATTATAAAATAATTTCCCAAAAAAGCGATTTAATTTTCACCGTAGCGGAAAATTTGGTGGAATTTTTTAAAAATTTAGGCAGGAACAAAGATGTCTATTGGATCGCCAACGGCGTTGAACCCAAGCATTTTGCCAAGGAACAGTCTGTGCTTAAAAATGATCCCATTTTAATGATTTCTCGTCCGATTATCGGTTATGTCGGGACAATTCAAAACAGGGTTGATTTTAATCTTTTGGAATATTTGGCTCAGCAAAATCCTGATAAATCTTTTGTCTTGATTGGTCCGCTTTGGCCGGTCTTTTTGAGAAAATTGCGCCGACCGACTACGGAAATAAAAAAATTGAAAAAATACAAAAATATTCATTTATTGGGCCGCCGACCATATGATTTGACACCGGCTTATATTAAATTTTTTGACGTGGCGATTAATCCTCATAAACTCGATGAATTTATAAAATACACAGATTCTTTAAAGGTTTTGGAATATTTGGCTTGCGGTATGCCAGTGGTAACTACGCCGCCCTCGGGCGTGGAAAAATTTTCTCACCTTCTTTATATTGCCGCAGATTACCAAGATTTTAATAAAAATATTGAGACAGCTCTTGCCGAAAATCAGCCGGAATTAAAAGAGAAAAGATTAATAAGAATAAAAGAAGAGGATTGGGACAATAAACTTTTAGAAATGATGAATATTTTAAAAACTAAGATTTAATTTTTAATTTTAGTGAAGCGCTTATGATACTTTCTATTATTATCGTCAGTTGGAATGTTAAAAAATTATTGGAGAAATGTTTGAATTCCATTTTTAAAAATGTTGACGGTTTGGATTATGAAGTTTGGGTGATTGATAATAATTCGGCAGACGGTTCAAGGGAATATTTAAAAAGCTTGATCGGTCAAAATCAAAACTTAAAAGTGATTTTCAATGAGCAAAATATCGGTTTTGCCAAAGCAAATAATCAAGCTCTCAAAGAAGCTAGTGGAGAATTTATTTTACTTTTAAATCCGGATACGGAAATTATCGGTGATACTTTGCAAAAAACGATTCAATTCATGCAATATAATCAGGAGTGCGGCATTTTGGGCAGTAAAATAATCGGTCCGGACGATAAAATACAAAATTCCGTCAGAAGTTTCCCGACAATTATTTCGCAGGCAATGATTTTTTTAAAACTTCATCGTCTTTTCCCCGGAACGAAAATTTTAAAAGATTATTTTCAAGCTGATTTCAATTACGAAAAAATAAGCGAAGTTGATCAGGTAATGGGTGCTTTTTTAATGACTAAAAGAGAAGTTTTGGAAAAAGTCGGTTTATTGGACGAAAAATTTTGGTTATGGTTTGAGGAAGTTGATTTTTGCAAAAGAGTGAAAGAGGAGGGTTATAAAATAATTTATTATCCCAATGCCGCGATATTCCATTACGGCGCGCAAAGTTTCCGCCAAATGTTGTCTTGTCCAAAGCAGAGCACTTATAATCGAAGCACTATTTATTATTTTAAAAAACATTCTCACTTTGTTTTATATTGGCCGCTTTTGATTTTAAATCCAATCAGCTTATTTTTAGCTTGTTTAGTTCAAATTTTTTCTTTTCGCCATGAAAGTCGTTAATTTAGATAAAAAAATTTTATTTGTTGTTTTGGGTTTTTTTCTTTTTCAAATTTTGTCATTTTTGGGTTATTTATGGCCTATTTTGGCAAATATTATTTTTTTATTGATTGTTTTGTCGGCAATTTTTCTGTCCGTATATAAAATAGAATACGGATTTTTTATTCTGGCTTTTGAATTTTTGTCCGGCCATGGCGGACTTTTATTTGAATTTAAAGGAATTTCTTTGCGGCTTGCCTTATTTATAGTAGTGATGCTCGTTTGGGTAATCAAAAAATTCTTTTCGGAAAAATGGGAAAATCTGTTTTTTCAAAAAAAATCTCCATTTTGTATTTTATTTTTAGTTTTTATAATTTTAATTTTATTCGGCTTGATTCAGGGAATTGCCAGGAATGACAGTATCTTGGCCATTAAAGATTTTATCAATTATTCTTATTTTCTTTTATTTTTTCCTCTAACAGATATTTTAAAAAAGGATAAATCCGATCAAAAAATTTTCAGTTTGGCTCAAGGCGCGACTATCGGTATTGGGATTTCAACCATTATTGTTTTGATTTTATTCGGTTCCGGACTGGTCCAAGTCCATGACAGTTTTTATTGGTGGTGGCGGAACGTGGTGGTGGGCAAAGCGACTTTTATGAGTGGAAATTTTTTCCGTATTGTTACGCCGGCCCATTTGATAATTTTGCCTTTATTCCTGGTTTATTTAAGCTTGTTGTTTGAGACAAAATTAAAATTAAAAAAACAATTCTTTTTTTTCTGGTTGGCGGCGTTAAGCAGTTTGGCGATTTTGATTAATTTCTCCCGCGCTTATTTGTTGGGATTTTTTGTCGGATTGATATTTTTGGCCAAAGAATTAAACAAGAAAAAATGGCTGATTTTTTCTTTATCAATGATTTTAATTTTAATTTTTGAATTTTGTTTCATTTACACTCTTTTTGGCGGCGAAGGGATGTTGAATGGATTCGGTTTTTTCAAAAATCGTTTAGGCACGATAATTTCACCGGAAGAAGAAACCAGCTCTCTGACGCGAATGGTGATTTTGCCGATTTTAACTCAAAAAATAAAACTTGATCCGATTTTCGGTTCAGGACTTGGCGGCGTAGTTTCTTATTTGGATCCGGTTACAAAACAAATTCAAAGCACTTTTCATCTGGATTGGGGATATTTGGAAATTTGGTCTGAGCTTGGATTGATCGGACTTTTGATTTTTTTATCACTGTTTGGATTTGTTTTTTATCAGGGTTTTAAAATGATAAAGATTTTTTCTCAAGATATTTTTAAAAAAAGGATTATCATAGGATTGATGGGTGGTCTGGCCGCTTTAATGGTTGCCAGTTTGACCGGTCCGTTTATTTTTCATCCTTTGGGTATTTTTTATTTTACTTTTACCGCCGCTTATTTAATAAAGGGTATTTAAACCCTTTTTTGCCTGCCCTCGCTCGGAAAAGAAAATAAATTTTCTTTTCCCTCGCTCGCTTGGCAATAAATTTAAATCAAGATGAAAGAACAAATTCCTAAAATTTCCATTCAAATTGTTACTTGGAACAGCAGGCGATATATCAAGGAATGTCTTGATTCTGTCCTGGCGCAAACTTATAAGAATTTTTCCGTTTTAATTATTGATAATGCTTCTTGCGACAGCACGGTTGAATTTGTGGAAAGAAATTATCCAAACCCAACCGGCTCATTGGCCAAAGCTAAAAAAATATTAAATTCCAGACCTTCTATTTTTATTTTTAGAAATATTAAAAATTTGGGATTTTCCGGAGCTCATAATTTAGGACTAACTTTGGGTCAAGCGGATTTTGTTTTAGTGATGAATCCGGATATAATTTTGGAACCTGATTTTTTGGAAAAAATAATAAAAACCGCTCAGGAAAATGAATCAACGGCCAGTTTCGGGGGAAAAATGCTTAAAATTAAATTTGATCAAGAGGAACTGGCGGAAAAAATAAAAACAAATATTTTAGACAGCACCGGACTTTTATTTTTAAAAAACAGCCGTATAATTGACAGGGGAGAAAACGAAGAAGATAATGGACAATATGACAGAAAAGAAGAAGTTTTTGGCATTTCCGGCGCTTGTGTTTTATACAGAAAAAGCGCTTTGGAAGAAATTAAAATTAAAACCGATTTTTCAAAGGCGGAAAATGAATATTTTGACGAACAATTTTTCGCTTATAAAGAAGATGTGGACCTGGCTTGGCGATTGCGCTTGGCCGGATTTGGGGCGATTTACGAACCAAAAGCAAAAGCTTACCATTTTCGCCAAGGAGCGCCGAAAGACAGGCGTTTTTACCAGTCGCAAACGGTTAATTTTTTCTCATACAGAAATCATTTGTGGATGGTTTTAAAAAATATTTATTGGAAAAATTTTTTCTCCCAATTTTTATTTATTTTGTGGTATCAGCTTTTAAAAACATTTTATTTATTTTTTCGCCAACCCAGGAATTTATTTTTATCCAAACTGTCTTTCTTTAGAGGATTATCGGAAATGTTTAGAAAAAGAAAATATATTATTAAAATGGCGAAAGTCGGGCCGGAAGAAATCAAAAAATGGACAAAATAATTATATTATATGTTATCCATAATCATTGTTAATCACAATCATCGAAATTATTTAAAGCAATGTTTGAAAAATATTGTTGAGGCCAATATCAATCTTGATTTTGAGGTGATTATTATTGATAATAATTCAAAAGATACAAGCAAAAAGTTTTTGTCAGAATTTAATATGCCGTCTCTAAAATTCAGAGTTATTTTAAATAATAAGAATTATGGTTTTGCCAAGGCTAATAATCAGGGGATTAAATTGGCTCAAGGAAAATATGTTTTAGTTTTAAATCCGGACGTGATTGTTTTAAAAGATTCAGTGGAAAAACTTTATAAATTTTTAGGAGAAAATAATGAAGCGGCAATGGTTGGTCCCAAGCTTTTAAATCCCAACGGAACGATTCAGTATTCTTGTTGTAAATTTCCTTACTGGTATATGCCGATTCTCCGCCGAACTTTTTTAGGGAAGCTTCCTTTTTTGAAAAATAAATTGGGTAAATATTTAATGTCAGATTGGAAACACAATGAAGCAAGAGAAGTGGATTGGCTTTTGGGCGCGGCCTTGATGATTAAAAAAGAAGTTTTGGAAAAAATCAATTATTTTGATGAAAGATTTTTTCTTTATTTCGAAGACACTGATTTAGCGAGACGGATTTGGAAATTCGGCAAGAAAGTTTATTACTTGCCAGAAGCTCAAATGTATCATTTTCATCAGCGGCTCTCGGCGGAACGCAGCGCCAGTCCGACTTTATTGTCCAGAATTACCTGGATTCATATTGCCAGCGGAATCAAATATTTTTGTAAATGGCTTAACCCTCGGCTGTAGCCTTACGGGCGAAGAAAATAATTTGCCAAATTTTGAAAATTTGTTATAATAATTTTAATATTGCGGGATCGTCCCTCGGCCGTAGCCAGTAGGCTACTGCCTACGGGCGAGGCTAATGGTAAATAAAACAATGCATACAATTTATGTTTTAAGAAGTCTGAAAGATGATAATTTATATATAGGCTGTACTTCTGATTTACAGAAGAGATTAAGAGAACATAGAAATAAAAAAGTTTTTTCTACTCGCAATAGGTTGCCAATGAAGTTAATTTATTTTGAAAATTACCCTGATAAATATGAAGCTTATAGAATGGAAAGATTTTATAAAACCGCTAAAGGTAAAAAAATAATTAAAAACAAAATAATATAATAAATAATGCGGGATCGTCTAATGGTAGGACTCCAGCCTTTGGAGCTGGCTATGATGGTTCGAATCCATCTCCCGCAGCCAAAAAAATAACCCTTTATTTAAGAGGTTATTTTTTTATGCCCCATCATGGATTAGTAGAATTTTTTTAAAAAAGGGGAGTAGTCTAACGAAAATTTACTTTTGATTTTTTTATAAATATGGTACTTTTGAATAAAAAATGATATTATAAGAATATGGAAATTAAAAATACACTTTACGTAATCAATAGAAATAATTGGCGAAAATGGCTGATAAAAAATCATAAAAATCAGAAAGAAGTTTGGCTTATATATTATCGCAAAGAAACCGGAAAACCTCGTATTTCATATGACAATGCGGTCCTGGAAGCTCTTTGTTATGGGTGGATTGACAGTACTGTCAAAAAGATTGATAAAGAGCGTTTCGCGCAACGTTTTTCACCGCGTCAACCAAAAAGCGGTCTTTCGCAAATGAATAGAGAACGCATATACGAACTCATAAAAGAAAAAAAGATGACAAAATGGGGATTCAAGGCCATTGCGCATGCATTCAATCCGAAAATAGATGAATCCAATAAATTCGTAATTTCCAAAGATATTTATAAGGCATTGCGGGCAAACAAGAATGCTTGGAAATATTTTCAAAAATTTCCGCTTTCTTATCGGCGCATCAGAATTGCGTACATTGAGGATCGCAAAGGGTACGATATGGATGTGTACAAAAAAACACTCGCTCATTTTATAAAAATGACAGCGCAAAATAAGCGGATAGGATTTGTAAAAGAGAGAAGAGATGCTATGATATAAATATAATAATGGATATTTTTTTAAAAATGTCTTGACGGAATTGTAAAATTATGATATATTTTAAATAATTAAAAAAAAAGGGGGGGGATTAAAATGAAAGAAAAAGTTCTTTACCAAAAAGAATGGGAACAAGTCAAGGAGATTTTAAAAAAAGAACAGGATACACTGAGATTAGCCAAAGAAGATGGCACTTTCTATGCCGTACAAGTTCAAGAGAACACCCTGGAACAAATATTCAAGGCTCTGCAAGCGGTTAAGTATTCGGATCAACCTGCCAAGATAGATGGGTTAGTAATGAGTTGTAAGTTAGGGCTTCAGGACTACCTGTGGGAGCTTGAGAAAGTAAAGAAAGATGAAATATCGCGCCGAAGTCTGATTCGTAGTATTTTCAGTATTTTAGAAGTAATGGTTCAAGAAGAGAAACCGTTCCGGTTGGTGGCAGTGGATTTTCAATGCCGCGTCATTAAATCAATCATAGAATCATTGTTCCCCAATGTGAAGATTAGAATTTTATAAAAAATAAATGAGGAAAGGCAAAAGCTTTTCCTCATTTTAAATTTATTCAGAGCAAGCTGCTGTATTTTTTCTTTAAATTTGTTATACTAAAAGTATAAAATATTATGGAAAACAAAAATATAAAAATTAAAGTTCTTGGTTCCGGCTGTCCCAATTGTAAAAGATTGGAAGCTAATGCGCAAAAAGCAGTGGAGGAATTAAATTTGGGAGCCGTAATTGAGAAAGTAACTGACATGGATTTAATTATGAGTTATGGGATAATAAGCACTCCGGCTTTGGTAATTAATGAACAAGTGGTAAGTTATGGCCGTATTCCTGATGTTGCCGAAATTAAAGCGATGTTGGTCAACCCGGAAATAATTAAACCTTTCGATAATAATTCCGCATCAAAAACAGGTGGTTGCAATTGCGGGTGTAAATGCGGAGGCAAATGTTAATTATATGAGTATATTTTATCCGATACAATTATTGGCCGATTGGCTAACTTATGATATTTTTGGCATCACACCGAAAACATTATTGGCCGGAGCGGTTAATTTTTTTATTTTTGATACGATTAAAATTTTTATTTTGCTAACAATAATTATTTTTGTTGTTTCAATAATCAGATCTTTCTTACCACCTGAAAAAATTCGCAATATTTTATCTCACAAACATAAATTTGTCGGTAATATTTTAGCCGCATTATTCGGTATTATCACTCCATTTTGTTCTTGCTCGGCTGTGCCTTTGTTTTTGGGTTTTGTGGAAGCAGGAGTGCCGCTTGGAGTTACTTTTTCTTTTTTAGTGTCATCACCTATGATTAACGAGGTTGCTTTAGTTTTATTGCTCGGTATGTTTGGCTGGAAAATCGCCGGTATTTATGTAGTCAGCGGTCTTGCAATTGCCGTTATCTCAGGTTTAGTGATAAGCAAGCTGCCGGTTGAACATTTACTCGCCGATTTTGTGCGTAAAAATCAGGCCAAAAACAATTTGCAATTGCCGAAAATGAATTGGTCTCAAAGATGTAATTATGCCAAGAGTTATACTAGGGACATAGTTAAAAAAGTTTGGCTGTATATTTTAATTGGGGTTGGTGTCGGCTCTTGGATCCATGGTTATGTGCCGGCTGATTTTTTGGCAAAATATGCCGGAGCGGATAAATGGTACGCCGTACCCTTGGCTGTAATTATTGGTATTCCTTTATATTCTAATGCCGCCGGTGTTATTCCTTTGGTAAGTGCTTTAACCGAAAAAGGCGTGGCCATTGGCACAACACTGGCCTTTATGATGGCTGTAACCGCCTTATCATTGCCTGAATTTATGATTTTAAAAAAGGTGATGAAAACAAAATTGATAATTATTTTTGCCTCAATTGTTGGTATGGGTATTATTTTTACCGGGTATTTATTTAATGCTATTTTGAAATAATAATTTATGAATAAAAAGATTGTTATTGGATTATTAATTACTTTTGGAATAATAATAGTTTTATGGGTTGTTAGTTTGGGCTCACCTAAATCAAAAACTGTTTCAGTTATTCAAAATCAACCGCAAAAACAATCAGCTGATAAGGTTGAAGTTTTTCTTTTTCATACAACTCGACGTTGTGCGACTTGTATTGCGATTGGTCAATTGGCGGGCGAAACGGTTAACGAGTATTTTCAGCCGGAACTTAGAGACGGCAAAATTGAATTTAGAGAGATCAATATTGATTTGCCGGAAAACAAAGAATTGGCGCAAAAATTTCAGGCCAGTGGTTCATCGTTATTTATTAATGTTATTTCTAATGGAGGAAATAACATTACCGAAGATGTGAATGTTTGGCGTTTAACCCAGAATGAAGTTCAATTTAAAAGTTATTTAAAAGACAAAATAAATAATTTCTTGGGAAAATAATATGGATTGGATTAATAGTTTAATTGATAATTATAATATTCCGCTTTTAACTGCTTTTTTATTGGGCATTCTGACTTCTATCAGCCCTTGCCCATTGGCTACCAATATTACCGCTATTGCTTACATTTCTCGTGAACTGAAAACCGTCAAAAATACTCTTTTGAATGGTTTATTTTATACCATGGGTCGAGGGATCAGTTATACACTTTTAGGATTACTTATATATTTTGGTTTATCATCTTTCCAAATATCAAAAATTTTTCAAGGTTGGGGAGATAAAGTTTTGGGTCCGATTTTGATAATTATCGGCCTTATTATGTTCGGAATAATTAAGATAAATTTCGTAGGTCAGAATAAAAAAACAGAAAAATTAGAACAGTGGCTTTCCAGTAAAGGTTATTTAGGCTCTCTACTTTTGGGCGTATTATTTGCTTTGGCTTTTTGTCCATACAGCGGAGTATTGTTTTTTGGCGCGTTAATACCGCTGGTTCTTAAATCAACCGGCGGAATATTTTTGCCTTTGTTATTTGCTCTTGGCACAGGTTTGCCGGTGATAATTTTTTCTTTTTTTATCGCTTTTGGCGTACAAAAAGTAGCAAAGGCATTTAAAATTGTGCAGAAAATTGAGAAGATAATGCGTTACAGCGTGGCATCAATATTTATTTTAACCGGGATTTATTATATTATATACAATATTTGATTTATAATTTAAATTATGTTGATTTTAATTTTGTGGATTATCGGAATAACGAGTTTTACGCTATTGGGCAGTTGGTATGTCAAAAAATACAATAAGCCCGATTTGTTAATCGCGCTTTACGTGACCTTTATTTTGGTCGCCCAGATATTGGCGGTAAAAATTTCCGCTTTTGATTTGGGATTCAAGACATTTTTTGCGCCAAGCGGAATTCTTGTTTTTTCCATCACTTATCTTTTGACGGATATCGTGAATGAAAAATTCGGCAGAAGGGAAGTCCAAAAAATGATTTTAATCGCTTTTATTTCTCAGGTGGCGATGGTGTTTTTCTTTTGGCTGGGAGTGATATTTCCGGCCGCGCCTTTTTGGCAGATGCAAGATGTTTGGAAACAGATATTCGGATTGGTACCGCGGATCGTGGCGGCAAGCTGGATTGCCTTTTTAATTAGTGAAAATATTGATGCCATTATTTTTTCATATTTTAAAGCAAAAACAAAAGGAAAATATTTGTGGATGAGAAACGCATTCAGTTCTTTGCCGGCACTCGCCTTGGACTCAATTCTTTTTATAACCATCGCTTTTCTGGGAGTTTCGCCGATTTGGCCGTTAATCTTGGGTCAGATCGTAGTTAAATGGCTGGTGGGGTTGGTTAATATACCTTTTATGTATTTCAATAAATGGGTGATGGGAAATAAATAAAATATTTTGGATAAAATAAAATAGGGTTTGATTGTTCTCAATCAAACCCTATTATTTTGAAAAAATTATCATCAGAAGTAAGCGAAAAATCCGCCGAGAATTATCCAAGGAGAATTCTCATAAGTGTTGTACGGATTTACCAACTTTGATCCTGGTGTATCTCCTGCAAGTCGATGGCCTAGTCCCACTTCAAATTTTAAATGGGCACAGATATCACTGCCACCACCAAATGAGGCAAAGACCCCTGTAGGACCACCGTCTATATTGGATTTACCAATACCTCCAAAGAGATAACTGATATTTTTATCAGTTCCAGAATTAATGAGGTATACCGCCTCCCACCTGTTTTGCCACAGTATTTTGCTGTGATTAGCAGGCTGCGGAAGTCCGCTTAAGGTATATTGGCAACCCCATGGACCGTTTGTTAATACGATCTTTCCTCCAAGGAAATCCGGCCCCCCCGTTAGTCCACATTGCATATTTAGGTTTAAAGGAGCAGCCACCAACATCATTAAAAATGTAAACATACTTCACCTCCTTCCTTCTTTCTACTTTTTTTGGTTTTTAAATTATCAATTTACTATACATCTAAAATATCACATTTTTCGATTTTTGTCAAGCCCCCCACATGGGGATTATTGTCTTTCTTAAAAATTATGATTTAATAAGGTTGACTAAAATAAATGTTTAATTAAGATAAAATTAGAGTGGATATAAGAAACGAAAGACAGTAATTTTAATAATCCCTCTATGTGGGGGGCTCAAGTGGATAAAAATGTGTTATTATTTTGAATAATCAATATGAATATAATTTTAGGTTCAGCTTCAAAATCACGAAAACGAGTCATGGAAAGGGCTGGTTGGAAATTTACCATAATAACCGCTGATATTGACGAAAAGGCGATTCGTTTTGATGACCCCAAAGATTTGGTGATGGCTCTTGCTAGTGCCAAAGCCGATGCGATTCTGCCGAAAATTAAAGAAAAAGCTTTTTTAATAACCGCGGATCAAGTGGTGGTTTGCAATAATGAAATCAGAGAAAAACCCATTGATGAAAAACAAGCCAGAGAATATTTGCGAAGCTATGCTGATTATCCGGCCGAGGCGGTTAACGGAATCGCGATTGTGAATACTGAGACAAAAGAGAGAATGGTAAAATTGGAAATATCCAAGATAAAATTCAAACAGATTCCGGAAACAATCATTGATCAATTGATTTCCAAGGGAGATATTTTTTCACAAGCCGGATCATTTTCCGCGGAAGATCCTTTATTAATTCCGTATATTGATTATATAGAAGGAACATTAGACAGCGTCGAGGGATTGCCAATAGAATTAATTGAAGATTTGATCAATAAAATGAATAAATAAATTATCAATTATAAAGTAAAAGAGGCGGAAATTATATCCGCCTCTTTTTTATTTTTATCTTAATGGCCAGGACTGGGTGATAGATCCGATTGTTGATCTTAATCCTTCTCTGATAAACTCCTGAGACATTATGTGCTCAGAAGTGATAATAGCAACTATTGTCAGAGAATTCGATTTCGGCGTTAATCCCATCACCAGGGTTTGTTTGTCTTTGATTTTAAAAATCGGACTTCTACTTTTATCAGGATTGTTTATTTTTTCGAACCTTTCCTTCAAGATTTCTTCATTTATTTTTTCACTCAGAGATTTAATTTTATATTTGAAATCAACATATACCTTGCGAGGATTGACCACGAAAGTAGCTTTCAAATTAAAATTGTTTTTACCGGTTTTTAGTGGAATAGTAGTCCTTATTTCTCCACTATTATAAATGATTTTTCTATCCCTGTAGCCCAGTTCTTCGAGTGCCTTAAGCAATCGATTGTTGTACTTTTTACTCATTTCTCCTCCTTTTTAAGATGCGTTAAACCTTTATGGTTTAAATTTATATATATTTAAGCATATCTGTGTTTTTTGTCAAGTCCCTCGCAAGACCCTCTCGTTGAATAATAAATTTAATGGAATTTACCTATTGACTTTTTCTAATTTTTATGCTATGCTTTTAATAAGGAGGCAACAATGGATGCAATAAATAATGTAGGTCATCAAGGCTATCAGCAAATTGCGACCAATCCCAATAAAGTGATTGAAACTGACGAAATTGATAAGACAATAAAAGAGATTGAACAAGCCAAAAAGAGACTGGAGACTCAGCCGATAGAACCGATTTCCGCTTGTTCCAGCGCGGATAAACCAAAAGAAGAAAAGACGGGAACTAATATTGACTTGTATGGATAAGAAGGCGTAATAATCGCGCCTTCTTTTTATATTGACAAAATTCAGAAATATGCTATTATTAAAACATATAAAGGATATAGTTCATTCAAATAAAAAGAAAAAAGTCTTGCTTATCGGCAGACAGGGAGGAAAAAATGGAAATAAAGAAAGATCGGATAATCGCCGGATGCAGTCCTAGCTTTGAGGATACCGACGAAGAAGTTGAAGTAAAGGCAATTTGGGAAATTTTACCGCTTGTTCTTGATATCAATCTTTCTGAAGATATCAATATTTTGAAAAAAGTAGATATATGGAGTTTGATTATTCATCGCATTTCCGATGATACGAATATTGATTTACCGGTTTTAGAGGTGAATAGAGAAGAAGACGAAGAAGTGTTTCTAAGAGATGGAAGATTTTGCGCGTATTCTTTTAAAGATAACAAGCTTTGCACGAATGCGATTTTCAGGAATATTAAAGATCTTGATATAAAACTTTTTAACGGCAACGAGCACGTATGCGTCTTAATTTTTCCGGAATTGGATCTCGCTCTCGAATATACGAATATTATCATTATTCGTTGTCCATGGGGGAAAACTTTCATGGATTTTCCGAATGTTTGCGAATCCATTGAAAAATGGATTAAACAATTTGGTAAGAAATAAGCCAATAATAGGGGGCGACAAAAAGTCGCCCCTTTAACTTATCCCCAAAAAGGGGGTTGACCCCCTCACAAGGAAAACCATTGTCTTCCTTAGAAATTACAGTTTAATAGGCATAAAGTTAAAAATAATCATTTAGATAAGATAAAATCATTGTATATATAAAAAAATGAAAGACAGTATACCCTTTATGGTTTTCCACATGTGAGGGGGTTGACAAATTTCAAAAATATGCTATTATATATAACACAATAGTTCTTTACATAGCTAAAGCGATCCGGGCTAGATCTCTCAAAAGATCAAAAATGGATCGCATAATAGTAGAAAGAAAAAGGGGGAAAAATGAAAAAACTAAACAAAATTTTTGTTGTAGCCGTATTAATGACATTATTTGCCGAAGCGTATGGCGAACCGCCAACCTTGGAAAACAAGTTTGTACCGGTTCAAAAAACCGTAGTGGTTATGCCGGAAAATCAGGTCAACATATTGTCAGTTAATCCGGCAGAAGAGATAAATACGGCAAATGAATTTGTAAAAAGATCTGCAATTATATTGATCGCACAGAACCTTGTGCCACCGGTAAAAAAAGTTCAAGATCAAATTGACTTGGGATTACCCAAGATAAAAAATACTGCGATACGCAGCGAAAAGGTTTTTTCAAATTACCAAGTTCTGTCTCTACAAAAAGTAGGGATTGAGAATAATGGAGATACTGCCGTTTCTCGAGCCAAGAAAGAGCTCGACAAAAGAAACAAAGAAATGGCCAAGCCGATAGAATTGGCTTGCAAATAAGAATTATTGAGGGCGCGGAAAAATCCGCGCCCATTTTTTTATTATTTATTTCTTGACCCCACCACCTTGAAATTATAATGCTCAATTTTATATTTTCTGATTTAAAAATATTTTTTAATCAGAAAGGTTTAATAAATTATAAATTTAATTTTATACCTCGCATTTTTAAAATATAATTTCTAGGTGGTGGGGTTGACAGATTTTATTTTTTTGTTATAATCAAAAACAGACTTAAGGGCATGGTACCTTAAAAAAAGTCTGTCTATTGGCAGACAAGGAGGAGAAAATGAGAAATTTTTTGAAGCTGGGAGTGTTGGTTGTCTTGGGATTTATCTTTTGCAGTATTTTTCTGACCAATCAAGTCAGAGCAGAAGTAAATGTCCCAAATGCAATGACTATAACACAGTCAACCAATATTGATTCCATAACAAGCCCGAAATGTTGTATTATCGCTGACAGCATAATATTCAATATTACGGAAAAGAAAGTAATTATTAAAAATGGCATCCTTACATATTTTAATTCTAAGGATGAAAAAAGCTTGAACATAGTGATGAAAGAGGGTGTTTTTAATTTAGATAACACGTGGAATACGATATACTCGATTAAAAATTTTTCGGATATAGAAGTATTTACCGTTATTAACGGTAAATATAAAAAGATTATCGACGATAAGTTAGAAAATTATTAAAAATCAGGCTGAGAGAAAATTCTCTCAGCCTTTTTGTTTTTAAGTATTGACTGATATTTTGATATCAGTTATCATATACTCTATAGTTTAAAAATTTTAGTTTATGTTTTACAGGCGGAAGAAAAAATTTATTTTCATTCAAAGCTCTGATTAATAAAAAAGAGACGGGTTAAAACCCGCCTCTTTTTCTTTTAGGATAATTTAATTAATTTAAAATTTAAAATTATGGAAGACTTTATTTTGAAGTACGACACCGCCAAATACACGGAGAGAGGTGGTGCCGGTGAACACTCTCCAGCTTTTTATCACCAACCGATGCAACCTTCGTTGCAAAGGATGTTTCTACGCCCATAAATTAGGCGCCAAGGAAATGAGTTTAAGAGAGTATCAGGATTACATTTTGAAATATTTGCCAGAAATTCAAAAAGTAATTCTTTTAGGAGGAGAGCCGACGATGCATAAAAATCTGCCGCAAATGCTTAAGTTTAACAATCAATATGGCCTGAAAACCACGATTTATTCCAATGGTTTTAATTTAGAGCAATTCAAGGGTAAGAATTTTGATAATGTTCAAATCAGGGTCGGAGTTTACGGATCTTATTCCAGTGAAAAACCGTTGTCTAAAATAGATAAAATTGATTTGCCAATGACCATTGTTTATATGTTAAGAAAAGACAATATTAATGAATTAATGGAAACGGCCGAAATGGCGGAAAAAAATTTCAATTGCGATAATTTTTATATTTCCAGCATCAGAGATATTGCCGTTACCGATGATTTTTGGAAAGATACTCCGGAAACGATTCCTATGGACGAATATGCTGAAATTATTCAGGAGTTTGTCAATAAATATTCAGGCAATATCAAAAAACTTCATTTGGCGACAAGAGGCGTTGTTGTAACAAAAAAACAGAATTTTATGAAATTTCATAAATGCCGTTTTGGAAATATTTTCCCCGATAAAGAAAAAATCATTTGCCCTTTTGATATTTCAAAAAAGATTTTAACCAAGGATTTATTATTTAATCAGCGGAATTGCACTAAGCATCGCAAATGCATTTTGCAAAAAATTGTTTTGGAAAAGGTGCCGGGAAAATAATCCACAATAAAAGACTTGACAAATTCTGAAAATATGCTATTATTTATTACATAATAAAGGGGGTGGTTTTTATGTATGAAAGCACTGGCTGTGAGCGCTAGCCAGATCCTGAAAATGGATTAAATTTGAGCGCTATCCCTAAAATTGCCAATAAAGGAGGTTAAATGTCCCACACGGGCTTACCGCCTTAAAATAACAAATAGGACTTCAGGCCGAGAGCAATCTCGGCCATTTTATTTATTATTTTACTCTTGACAATTTTCTAAAATTTGCTATATTTATTCACATAAACCAGGAGGTGATTAAGTAATGGTTCTTTAAAATGGCTTAAGCGATCCCGGCCAAATCCCGAGGAAGGATTAGAGCGGATTTGCAAATTAAAACAAGAAAAGGAGGTATCAGATGTTGGGTCTTCTGAAATTTTTGATTTTTTTGGCGGTATTCGTATTCTGTATCTTTTTAAGTGTCAAATTTAACTTTAAGGAAAATAAAAAATTTGGCACAAAAGAGTTTGAGGGTGTCGGAATAAAGCCAAAAGGATTAATTTTGGGAATAGCTTTGTTCTTTTTAGCTCTTATCATATTGCCGGCGATTGGAGCGATTCCGGCCGGATACAGAGGCGTAGTACTGAAATTCGGAGCTGTTACCGGTCGTGTTTTAGGTGAAGGAATTTATACGGTTCATCCTTTTACAGAGACGGTAAAATTAATGTCCGTGAAAGTAGAAGCATACGAGGTGCAAGTAGAAGCTGCCTCAAAAGACCTTCAAGATGTCAATGCCAAAATTACTTTGAATTATTTTCTTGAATCAAGAGTAGTGGGCAGGACATATCAAACTCTGGGATATGATTATCAGACTCGTATTATTTCACCCGCTATTCAAGAAGCCGTGAAATCTTCAACTGCTCAGTTTGACGCGACTGAATTAATTACCAAAAGACCGCTTGTAAAAGAAAAAATTGAATCATTTTTAAAAGAAAGAATCGCTATTCATGGGATAATAATGGATGCTGTTTCAATCACGGATTTTAAATTTTCGCCTAAATTTTCCGAAAGTATTGAAAATAAGGTAAGAGCCGCGCAAGATGTTTTAACCGCCCAAAATAATTTAGAAAAAATAAAAATAGAGGCGGATCAAAAAGTGGCGCAAGCACAAGCAGAAGCAGAAGCACTAAGACTTCAGAAACAACAAGTGACGCCGGAATTAATCGCATTGCGTAAAATTGAAGTTCAGCGTTTGGCCATTGAAGTTCAACTTGCAGCTGTAGGAAAATGGAATGGACAATTGCCGAATGTAACAGGCGGGGTTATACCATTTCTCGATGTTAACCAACAGAGTGTTAAAGCAGACGTTAAAACAGATACTAAATAAGTAATGAAATATTTTTTGAAACTATAAAAAAGGAGGTGATTAGAATGTCTCGAAATAAGGGAACGCCACCTTAAAAACAAAAAAATAATGGGGCCGAGAGAAATTACTCTCGGCCATTTTATTTGTTTTAACGGGGTTGACCCCGTCAGAAGTTTGGCGCAAGTCTTTATATTTTAAATAGTCATAACCGCAAAGCGGCTTCGCCTTAAGCTTTTCTATATCAATAATTTATAGATGAACTTTTAACGGGGTTGACAAAAATAGATTTTTTTGATTAAATTATAAATAAGATATAGTTCTTTAAAAGGAGGTCTTAATGAAAAATTCAAGAAGGGTAAAAGATTTAAAAAGAGTGAAAGATTTTGAGCCCAAGTATGTATATCCGGCTGTAGCACGCGAGATTATGAAGAGAAATATTTTCGGCATTGAAGAGGTGATAAAACATTTCCATCTTCATCCAACCGACGAAGATCTTGCGATTTTATCGCAAGTACCATATTCAGAAAAAGTATTAAGAGTTTTTAAAGATAGCCATATTCTGGTTGTTAATTATGGCGAATCAATTATTGATCAGAGAGATTTAAGTCCACAATTTTTTTATGGCAGCAAAAACGCCTGGTATAATTCCGAAGAATTTGCCAAAAACCCGGGAAAGATAGGATGGAATTTAATAAGGAAGACAGAAATTCCGGGTTCTATCAATAAATCTTGGAGCGATCAAATGTCATTGCTTCGCGAAAATGAGAAAGTGCCGACAGCGCAAGAATTCGTAAATGCCATAGTGGCATTCAGTATTTTAGGGGAAAGACTGTTTAAGCATCGGCTTCTGAGGGTCTACGATATAGACAGATATGGCAATTGCGTTTACATCGGTAATCCCAGACCGACAAATATTCGGATATATAAATATGAAAAGAGTGTTCGTTTAGAGGGAGTAGGCCTGGCAAGCCAGATAATACCAACATGATAAATATTCAGAGTCCTTGTTTATAATAAAACAAGGACTCTTTTTTATTCACCCCCTAACTTCTTGACGAAGATTATGGATGGATTATAATATGATTTGTATGAAATATCATATAAATCATATTATTTTAAAGAAAAATTTATGAAAAAAGATTTTTTTGAAAGCATAATTTGTTTTGATACTGCCACGGTTGGCGAGCGGGGACAGATTGTAGTCCCGGCCGAAATCCGCAAAAAATTAAAAATGAAAAGCGGCGATAAAATGGTGGCTTTTTTAACTCCGGCAGAAACAATAATTCTTATTCCGAGCAATAAATTCGGCAAGATTGTTTCCGTGTTCCATAAAAAACTTGATAAATTAACAGAATTAATTAAATAATAAATAAATAAAATATGCGTTTACCCAAATTTAACAAAAAATTAATCATTTTGATAATCATTATTATTTTGGCGATCGGCGGTTTTATTATTTCTCGTCGGCCGCAAAAATTACAGTTTGAATCCATAACACTGAGCAAGCGAAATATTATCCAAGAAGTCAGTGTCACCGGTCATATCAAGCCCGTGGAAACAGTTGATCTGGCTTTTGAAAAAAATGGCAAAGTGACTGAAGTTAATGTGAAAATCGGCGATAAGATAGAAAAAGGAAAAGTATTGGTTAAACTTGACAATACGGAAGTTTTAACAGAGCTTCGTCAAAATCAAGCTAATTTGGAAAGCGCCAAGGCTCAGCTTAATCAATATCAAGCCGCGCTTGACTCTCAAAAATCAAAACTGACTGAAATGGAAAGCGGCACGAGAATAGAAGAAATTCAGGTTCAAGAAATCAAAGTGGCAAATGCCAAGATATCTTTAACAAACGCCAAAAACGACTTGATTGATAAATTGAAAGATGCTTACACAAAATCAGATGATTCGATTAAAAATAAAATCGATCAAATGTTTAATAATCCAACTTCCGCGGATCCGCAATTTAATTTTTCATTGAATAATTTCAGTTTGGAAATAGAGCTTGAACAAGACAGAATGTCAATTGAAAGTATGCTGGCCGATTGGAATAATTCTTTGAGTAAAATTTCCGCTTCAAGCGATTTAAATATTTATTCATCTCAGGCTGAAAAAAATTTAGACCAAATTAATTCTTTTTTGGAACAAATCGCCAATGTGGTCAACGGTTTAATGCCGACGATGTCGGGTCTCTCTCAGACGACGATTGACACTCATAAATCAAATACTTCAATTGCCAGAACAAATATGAATACGGCGGTTGTCAATTTGAGCGCCGCGGAGGAAGGAATTAAAACCGCTCAATCAAATCTCAGTTTGGTAGAACAAGAACTTATTTTGAGCAAGGCGGGGACAGTCAAGGAACAAATTGATTCTCAAAAATTTCAAATAAAACAAGCCGAGGCCAATGTTGTTTCGCAGCAAGCAAAAATTAATCAAGCCGAAGCGAGTGTGGAAAACACCAGAGTTCAAATGGAAAAATTGATTTTGCGTTCGCCGATTTCCGGCGTTGTCACCAAACAAGAAGCCAAAGTGGGAGAATTTGTTACCGCCAATACGATAATGGTCGGAATAATGAGCGATAAAAATTTTGAGATGGAAACAAATATTCCCGAAGCGGATATTGCCAAAGTTAAAATCGGAAATCTGGCCAATGTAACTCTTGATGCTTATGGTTCAAGCGTTGTTTGGCAAGCTGAATTGGTAAAAATTGATCCGTCGGAAACAATGATTGAGGGAGTTTCAACTTACAAAACAACTTTTCAATTTAAAAATGAAGATGAAAGAATTAAATCCGGGATGACGGCCAATATTGATATTATTGCCGCCCAGCATGATAATGTGATTTCTGTTCCTCAAAGAGCGATTACTGATAAAGACGGCAAGAGAATGGTGAAAATTGTTGACGGCGACGGATTTAAAGAAGTGGAAGTGGAAACCGGAATGCGCGGTTCGGAAGGAGAAATAGAAATTCTCAAAGGACTTAATGAAGGAGATAAAGTCATTACTTCTAAGAAGTAGAAGTAATTAAAATCAAAATTAAAAAATCAAAATGCAAAATGACAATGTAAAATTCAAAATTAAAATTAATTTTTTTAAACATTTTAACATTTTGAAATGTCATTTTAATTTTTGATATTTACATTTTAAATTTCATTATGGCTTTAATTGAAGTTAAAAATTTGGAAAAAATTTATCATACGGACAGCGTGGAAACGCCTGCCTTGATTGATACTTCTTTTAAGATAGAAAAAGGAGAATTTGTGGCAATCATGGGGCCGTCAGGTTCCGGGAAATCAACCTTGCTTCATATTTTGGGATTTTTGGATGAACCGACCGGCGGCGAATATTATTTTGACGGGAAATCACTCAGTGATTATTCACAAAAAGAAATAGCTATGGTCAGAAATAAAAAAATGGGATTTATTTTTCAGACTTTTAATTTACTCAGCCGAACTAGTGTTTTGGAAAATGTAAAATTGCCGCTTCTTTATTCTGATATTAAAGAATCGCTTTGGAATGAAATGGCGAAAAAGGCGATTGAGTCAGTCGGACTTTCGCATAGAATCAATCATTTGCCTTCGCAGCTTTCCGGCGGAGAAAAACAAAGAGTGGCCATTGCCAGAGCTTTGATTAATAATCCGCAAGTTATTTTTGCCGATGAACCGACCGGTAATCTTGATTCAAAATCAGGACAAATTATCATGGAAATCATTCAGCGATTAAACGAGAAAGAAGGCAAAACAATTATTTTAATCACTCATGAAACCAATACGGCTGAACATGCTCAAAGAATTATTCATATGTTGGACGGACAAATTGACAGCGACAGAAATGTAGAAAATCGCAGGACAGCCCAAGATAGTTTTATTAAGTAATTTAAAATTCAAAAATCAAAGTGTAAAATGACAATGTAAAATTTAAAATTTTAATTTTCAAAAACATTTTAACATTTTGATTTGTCATTTTAATTTTTGATATTTACATTTTACATTTTTAATCATGAACATAAAATACAGCATTAAAACATCTTTAACCGGATTGAAAACAAATAAATCAAGATCATTCTTGACTATTTTGGGTATTGTTATCGGTATCACGGCTATTATTTTGGTTATGTCTTTGGGAAGGGGAGCGCAAAATTTAATTTTGGGACAGATTCAGAGCATGGGTTCAAAAACAATTGCCATTGCTCCGGGCCGCCAACCCAGCGGTATGACTGATTCGCTTAACACTTTCACCGATTCGTTGAAAAATAAAGATGTGGAAGATTTGCAAAAAAAATCCAATGTGCCGCATTTGGCTAAAATTATGCCCATAGTTTTCGGTTCGGAATCGGCCACTCGGGAAAATAAAATTCACCAAACTACGATTTTCGGTGTTAATAATTTTTTCACTCAAATTTATGATATTTATCCGGAAGAAGGACGCATTTTTACCGACGAAGAAATCGCTTCCAAATCAGCCGTGGTGATTATCGGCTCAAAAATCAAAGAAAAATTATTTGAAACCGACGAACAAGTTTTAGGCCAAAAAATAAAAGTTAAAAATCAGAATTTGCGCATTATCGGAGTTCTGCCCAAAAAAGGACAATTTTCTTTTATCAGTTTTGATGATGCTTTAATCGTTCCTTATTCAACCGCTCAGCAATATATTTTCGGCATTAAATATTATAATCGTCTTGTTGTGGAAGTTGACGAAGAAAAGAATGTTGATCGGACAATTGAAGATATTAAAATAACATTGCGCAATAATCACAATATTACCGATCCGGACAAAGACGATTTTTTTCTTGAAACGCAAGCTCAAGTAATGGAAATGGTTGGAACGGTAATGAATACTTTAACTCTTTTCTTGACAGCCATGGCTGCTATTTCTTTGGTTGTCGGCGGGGTCGGGATTATGAATATAATGTTGGTTTCGGTTACGGAAAGAACTCATGAAATTGGTTTGCGAAAAGCATTGGGCGCGACCAATCAGGATATTTTAAGTCAGTTTTTGATAGAATCTATGATGCTGACAATCATCGGTGGAATTATCGGCATTCTTTTGGGAGCGGGTTTTTCGTTTTTGATTTCATTGATTTTGTCAAAAATAATGGCTTTGAATTGGACTTTCGCTTTTCCTGTTTCCGGCGCTTTACTCGGTTTGGGGGTCTCGGCCTTTGTCGGTTTAGTTTTTGGAATTTATCCGGCTCGCCGAGCATCTTTGAAAAATCCGATTGAAGCCCTGCGTTATGAGTAAATTTAATGTTTTTTATATTTTAAAGAGTAGACAAAAACTACTCTTTTTTATTTTTTAAAAATATACACTTATTTCACACGGCCGTGTGAAATAAGTGTACAAATAAATGATGCAAAAGCTGTTAATAACTTTTTTGACAATTATCGAAAAAGGTATATATTGAAAAAGTAGCCCTGTAGTTAATATAATTTAATATTACGCATCTATATATGATGCGCGGTCGAGTTCAGGGAAATTAATTTAAAAGAGTTGCGCTTATAAGTGTTAAAACTTACCCGCGCATAAAATGTTAGAGTTATATGGAAAAGAAACTTTACATCGGAAATTTATCATATAATCTTACTGAAGATCAATTGAAAGAAACTTTCGGCCAGGCCGGAACAGTTGTCTCAGCGAGTATTATTACCGATAAATATTCTGGTAGAAGCAAAGGATTCGGTTTTGTGGAAATGTCCACAGAAGACGAAGCCGCAAAAGCTATCGAAATGTTTAACAATAAAGAAATGGACGGTCGCAGTCTCAAGGTTAGCGAAGCTAGACCAAGAGAAGAAAGACCAAGAACCAGTGGTGGAAGCAGAGGCGGATATGGTGGTGGAAGCCGCGGTGGATACGGCGGTGGAAGCAGCAGAGGCGGATACGGCAGAGACAATTAGTCCACAGAACGTAAATTCGTTTAGCAAAGAGCGAGTCATAGACTCGCTCTTTGTATTTTTGAAAAATTGACTGTTGTTGATTTTTAATGTAAGATAAAGACATGGAATCAAAAAAATATATTTCAATTGAAGAAGCCAAACAAATAGGCGAATCATTGGGAATTGATTGGACTAAATTTGATGTTGAGCAATTTAGAATGGGAATGGATGTGGAGTTGGAACACGGCTTGCAAGATGATCACACCAATGTGACTAATGATGATTTGTTTACAACCGGTAAAATTGCCTTGGCGCATTTAAATGAATTTCCAGATTATTACACCAGGTTGGATAAAATGGAAAAAGAAGCAGATGTTTTTTGGGGGAAGTAGATAAGTTAATAAGTAGATAAGCTGATAAGTATGTTCAAAAAAAGATTAATAATATTAAGTCCGTTAATTTTGGTGGTTATTATTTTAATTTTGAGATTTTTAATCGGCGGACCGGAAGATAATTGGATTTGTTCAAATGGCGGGTGGGTGAAACACGGAAATCCGTCAGCGTCAATGCCGACTCAATCGTGCGGCGATGCTTTAAAAAATAATCAACAGACAGAAAATAAAATTACTGACATAAAAGTGACAAAACCTCAGCCCAATGAAATTATTTCCAGTCCTTTGGAAATTGAAGGCGAGGCGCGGGGAACTTGGTTTTTTGAAGCAAGTTTTCCAGTCAAACTTTTGGATTCTTCGGGCGCGGAAATTGCCAAAGGAATTGCTCAAGCTAAAAGCGACTGGATGACGGAAGATTTTGTGCCCTTTACCGCCACCTTACAGTTTAACGTACCTGTTGAAACCAAAGGAATTTTAATTTTGGAAAAAGATAATCCTTCGGGTTTGCCGGAAAATGCCGATGAGCTGCGAGTGCCGGTTATTATCGCTTCAACTGAAATGACGACAATCAGAGTTTATTTCAATAATAATAAATTAGATCCGGAAATTTCCTGCAATAAAGTTTTTTCGGTTGAAAGAAAAATTATTAAAACAGAAGCAATCGGACGCGCTGCTTTGGAAGAATTGTTAAAAGGGGCGACTGAAGAGGAAAAAGCGCAAGGATTTTTTTCCAGTATCAATTCGGGCGTAAAAATTCAAAAATTAATCATTGATAATGGAACGGCAAAAATTGATTTTGACAAGCAATTGGAATTTCAAGTTGGCGGTTCTTGTCGGGTATCAGCCATCAGAGCCCAAATTGTTGAAACATTAAAACAATTTCCGACTGTTAAAAACGTGGTTATTTCCATTGACGGCCGAATTGAAGACATTTTACAGCCATAAAAATAAAATTAGATAAAATTAAAAACCCTGCAATTTTTTTGCAAGGTTTTGTGTTTGCGTTTATTTCAAAATAAACGAGGTAACAGATGATTTTATGTTTTCTATGCTATGAATCTTCTCCGCTATAAGCTGTCCTATTATCCCTATATTTTCACCTTCAACTTTGGCGATAAAATCATAAATGCCACTTGTTAAATGTGCCTCCCTTACTCCCTCGATAAGGCGTAATGCTTTTAATACCTTTTCTTGCGCCTCTTCGGACACCGTTGGCGCCTTTATCTGGACATAGGCTGATATACCCATTTCTCCCTCCTTTTTTAATTTGATAGATTTTTATAATATAAATATTATCATATTATAAATTTTTGTCAAGACTTTATATTTAGAATTTATAAAATAATTTTTGGCAAATGAATTAAAAACCCTGCAATTTTTTTGCAGGGTTTTGTGTTTTTTAAGAAATTAAGCTTTCAATTCTTAACATAAGAGCAAAGCAACGTCTATTCATATGGTCGACGTAAAGGAATTCACAGTTTCGGCAATCAGCGCAAAATGAACTGTAGGGAGTGCCACACATTCTTACTCCCAGAATCGGCGGATTCATTTTATTCCAGCGACTCATTATTTCTATCATGAATTCCGGTTTAAGCACGTAACAGTGGTTTAGAATATGCTTATTCAGTTTGTATTTTTTCAAATCAGGAACATTTTCTTTGTTGTAATAACGCATAAAAGTCATCACTACCGGAATTTGGTGTTTTACCCAATAATATTTAACCGCTTCATCGGCCTCTTCCAAATTATTGGTGGCCAAACGAAAACGGACAAACATTATGTTTGGGGGAGGGGAATCAACCAAAATTAATTTATGACCATTACAGGTGAAAACAACCGGTCCGGGAAAATCAAATTTAGGAATTGAGGTATTGTAGAATTTATTGGGGAAATCTTTAGTTTTCCTGATAACCAATTCTCTCTGGATATTGGAATCGTGTCCGGAATTAACGCGGACAAGTTTGAATATTGCCTCTTTTTTCGTCGGTATCAGTGGCGTGTCAAGGGGGCGGTAAAATGCGCCATTATAAAAACATTCAGGGCATTTATTGGGGCATTTACCGGTTTGGGGAATACATTCAATTAAATTTGAACCAACTAATTTTGGATTAGTATCCATTTTTTCCTCCTATTTTTTTCAAGAACTGTCTTAATAAAAACATATTTTTTGATTTTTGTCAACCCTTTTGAATTTATGATTTTGACTACTCAGAGTTATCCACAATTGTCCCCACCCTCTCATTTTTAAAGTGCTATAATAAAAGGACATTAAACTTTATATTTTATTTATTTGGAAAAGCAAATTAATTTTGTTTTTCTTTCATTCATTTATAAAATAAAACAAGGTTATTTAAATTCAGGGGGAGTTTTACTAATTAGAAATTTTATATATATTTTTATTAAATTTATTTTTTAGAAAAACTATGAGCAACACAAAAAAGTTTTTTTCAATTTTCGTGACAGCCACAACCATTTTGTGGTCAATGGGGCTGCCAACATTAGCAGGGGCATTAGTACCCATAGCCGTAACCAACATTACGGTCTCAACAACTTCCGCGGAAATTACATTTAACGGACAATTTTCCGCAGAGACAAGTCCATCCTCAACAACTGAATTAGGAAGTGTAACCAATTACGCGACAGATTTGCGTAATTTTATTTTTGAAACAGGAGCAGGACTGACAGACAGAACATTAAGTCGATTTAGTCCTTATGATATGTCAACTCAAAATTTTCAGGCGGGTGAAAATGATTATCGTTTGAGAGTTTACGGTTTGGAAAGTTTGAAATTAAGTGAAGGACAAGCTTGGCAGATGACAGCCGGAGATATTAAAAATTTAGCTGGAACTCAAACTATAGAAGATTTTACGGCCAATAATACTGTCACTGCTTCTATTGATCCGACTATCAATTATATAATAAATAATGTTACCGCTGATTCTTGTTATAATTATCCTTGCGGCAACGTCGGTGATGAAGTAACAATTATTGGTTCTAATTTTGCCACCTCCACTGATGCGACAGAAATTTTTTGGAATTTTAATGGAGGAAGCGTAACATCCACTCCCGCAACCGCTTCAGCTACTGAGCTCACCACTACAATTCCAACCGGGTTAAATGGTAAAGTGGATATGGTGATTAGCGATTTAAATACGCATCGTTTTTCGGCTGACTCCAGGCCGTTTATGATTTGGAATAATACGCAAGCCGTATTAATCGGCAATCTTACTTCAGATACATCTACTGACATAGATCGTGTTCAAGTTGAAGCTTTTGTTCCCGGACAAATGGGAAATGTCGTACCGGGCGAAACTCATTCCAATGGAAAATATGCCTTGGTTTTAAATACGACAGGAAGTTATAATATACAATTTGGCACACCGGCCGGCGCGACTTATGTGGCGCCATCCAAGTTAAGCAGTCAAACTGCCACTGTCGGCTCAGTAACGCAATTGACCACTCAAGCTTTTAGAGCCGCCACTCTTTCGGGTACAGTTAAATCTCCCAGTGGCGCAACACTATTGGAAGGCGTAGAAGTGGTGGCGCGTCCTTTTACATGGGATTATGAACAAAGAACAACAACCGGTCCAAACGGAACATGGAAACTTTATGTACCAAATGATACAAGCAGCCAATGTTATGAAATTGAAGCCAGACCTAAAGATTATCAAGACAGGGTTTTACAATATAAAAGCGTCAGAACTACTCAATGTTTAACTTCAGGTCAAACAGCAACAGGTATTAATATTAATTTATCTGCTCAAAATGTTAAGGTAACGATTAAAGCTCCGGGTACTTTAGGCGATACTCCTACGGCAAGTAATCCTCAGCCGGGTTTGCCGGTGCCTTATGCCAGTGTTGGTCTTCATACCATGGATTGGAGTTATCAACAATGGGTTCAAGCTGATGCTGACGGTGTGGCTTATTTTGGGGGAGCAACTGATAGTACTCATTATATTTTAGAACTTGAGCCGCCATATAGCGGTGATTTCAGAAGTTATCCAAGAACAAGAACTGCGGAATTTGCCATTGATGTTACGGATGGACAAATCACTGATTTGGGAGTTAAAACTTTTGCTTTGCCAAATGTTTTTGGAAAAGTAAAATGCGGGGGCGTAGCAACAGTCGCTTGGATAAATATGAATAAAGATGGTTCTTGGTATGGTGTAAATACTGATGATAGCGGTAATTTCTCTCTTGGCGGCGTGGCGATTGGTACTTACAATCTCCAAATTCAACCGGCAAGCGGCAGTACTTGCGCCAGCGGAAATTTTTCCGTTTCCATTACTTCAACTACATCTAATGATTTGAAAGATCAAGCTGATACTCTTGATGGTGTTGACGATGACGCGTTTACTTTATCAGCACCCAATGTGACAGGTGTAATTAAAGATCCAACCAATACAACCGGACAAAGCGGAGTTTGGATTAATTTTTGTCCTCATCAAATACCAGGTATGTGCTATGGCGCCAACACGCAAAGTGACGGAACATTCAGTTCAAACGTTCCATCTGGCAATTGGGATTTAAATGTTAACATTCAATACGGCAGTCTTTATGCTGCGCCGCAAGGCATGGTAATAACTGTTGCCGGCACTACTATTACTGAGACATCAGATCCGGGCACTGCTTTAACAATTGCTAACAATAGTTTACTTATTTTATTAAGCGATCCGTCAGTTAATGGTTTAACCGGTCGTGTTTGTAAACCAAAACATGATGATAATTCAGCTGTGACTCAAGCCGAATGCGATGATCCAGCTGGTTATCCTGATATTGGCGCAACTAATGTTGGTATTAATATGCGATCACAAGGTTCAATGTCAGGTTCTCAATGGTCACAAACAGATGCTAGTGGTAATTATGCTATTGGCGGCGTGGCAGTTGGAACTTATGAAATAGAAGCAAATCCTTGGAATGGTTGCGGCAGTATTAATTGCGGGAGAAAACTTGTTCAAAATGTTACAGTTACCAGCTCTCAAGCAAGTAGAAGAAAAAATATAATTTTAAGCACTCCGAATATTACCGGTACGGTTGTTATTCCAAATACCAGCACAACAGTGGCTAATGCTTGGATTAATTTTCATATTGAAGGACCAATGCAGGGCGGTACTACCGGTGGTTGGTATGGCACAAACACTAATCAAAACGGTCAATTCTCTTTTGGCGGTGTAGCTGCCGGAACCTATGCTTTGGAAATTGAAGCTCCTCGTTGGGGTTCAGCCGAAGAACAGGCTGTTTATCGAAATTATTCAACAAAAAAATATTCTAATATTACAATTTCTTCCGCGGTGGCGGCCGGAACTGATAGTTTAGATTTGGGCACGACTTATGGAACTGATGGAAAACTTATTCTCGGCACGCCGCAAGTTACAGGAAGAGTAATGAATCCGGGTGCGGACGGTATTGCCGAAACCGCAGATGATCAACCGGTTCAATGGTCTTGGATTATGATTCATGATCAAATGTGGCAAAATCAGGGTGGTTCTTCAACTGATGATCAGGGTTATTTTCGAATCGGCGGTTTGGATGATGCCACCGGATTATCCATGGAAATTAACTTGCCTTCAGGTGGCGATAAAGCTTGGATCCAACCAAGCGGTTTAACGGTTGATATTGTTAATGATGTAGGCACGGTCAAATTATCCAACGTGACTCAGGCGAATAATTTAGTTACTTTAACCACTCCGACAAAAACTTTAACCGGTACAGTAACTAAAAAAGGCAGTGGTGCGGTAGTAGCTAACGCGCGTGTTCAAGCTAACCGCGATATGGGTGGTGGATTTTTTGAAACATTAACTGATGCGAATGGTACATATACTTTAAAACTTGCCGGCGGCGGTTGGTGGTTGGGAGTGAATCCGGATTGGAGCATGGGTCAGCCGGATTGGGTTTATAATGAAGCGCAAAAGAAAATTACTTTTACCGAAGATAGCATCGCAGAATGCCGCGGTACAGAAGCAACTTGTCCGGGAGGCGCAACCATACTTGATGTTGGTTTAGATTTTGAAGTTAAAGTGGCTGATGCTATTATTACCGGTTTGGTTAAAGATCCAACCGGAGCTACGGCGATTGCCAATTCTTGGGTAATGGCTAATAGCGGCGGCATGATGGGTGGAGGCAATGGTACTAATACTGATTCTGACGGACGCTTTACTTTTAAAGTTCCGGCAGGCACTTATGATTTAGTGGCAAATCCGAACTGGGGTGAACAGGGCCAAAGTTATGGCGGTTCCACTCCGGTTAAAATCAAAGCCATCTCCGAACAAACAACTGATGCGGGTACACTTATTTTGACAGCAAAAAATTCACATATTAAGGGAACTGTCACTGATTCAGCCGGTAATGCGATTGGCAGTGTAATGGTTAATGCTTGGCAGATGAACGGACCGGGCTGGGCTAACACACAAACAGATTCCAATACGGGCAGATTTGATTTAATAGTCAGTGAAGGAAATTGGGGTGTAATGATTATGCCAATGTCAACTCAATATATTTATCAAGGCGGTCCGCAACAAGTAACAATAACCGCCAATCAAACTTCTGATAATAATGACTTTTTATTAAAAGTAGCTGATGGTTTGCTTAAAATAAATATAGTAGATGCCGAAGATAATCGTATTTCTGATATTTGGGGTGGTGTTTGGGTTAAAGATACGGATCCGACAGTTAATGATTTTATTGATTTCGGTGATCCGAAAATGATGCAAGGCGGAAGCGGCGATGCGGGAGCCGGTGGTACGGCAGGCAGTGGTGGCGGAGCAATGGGAGCTGGTATGGATAAAGGCGGTTTTGCCGGCGGAGGATTAGCCAATGGTTATACTGAAATTAAAGTTCCACTTGGCAGTTATGAACTGGGTTTAAATACACCTCCGGGTTCCAAATATACTTTAACTGCGACCAAGACTGTTGTCGTCGGTGAAGATGATACTTGTACAGATGAAACAACCGGATGCAAAGAAATTACTTTAGTGGTGGCGCCGAATAATGCCACGATTGAAGGTAAATTTTATCTTGATACCAACAGCGACGGTTCTTATACCGCAGGAACAGATACGGTTGTGACCGGAGTTCGTGCTTTTATCAATGGTGATAAAGAAAATGGCGGCTGGTCGCAAACAGAATTTGCTCCAAATAGCGTTACAGATAAATATTCATTAAAAGTTTCGGCAGGCAGTTGGTACGTTGACGCATTTATTGATCCAATGATGAATTTTGGTGCAGAGAATGATAAATATAAAATAGTAGCCGAAGATATAAAAACAATCGTTAGCGCTGGAGATGCTGAAGATGACGCAGATCCAATCACTCGAAATTTCCAACTTAAAAAACTTGATAAAACAATCAGCGGTACAATTACGGATCCGGATGATGTTGGTATGAGCGGAGTTTGGGTCTATGCTGATTTCGGCGATGAAACAACCAAAGATGATTTCAAGGGTCCGGGCGGTTTAGGTGTTGGTACTTTTACGAGCAATGACGGTACTTATACTTTAAATGTTACCAGTGGTACTTTCAAAATTGGCGCCGGTATTCCGCCATGGGATGCGAGAGATTTGATTAATCCGCCTTTACTTAGCGTAACGGTTGGTGATACTAATGTAACTGGCAAAGATCTTCAATTCAGTTTGTCAGATGCCACTATCACCGGTGAAGTTACTTTAGGTGGTACTAAAGAACAGGCCATGATACAAGCTTGGTCTGATGATAAAGGAACCGGTACAATGGCTTCTGATGGCACTTATACTTTAAAGGTTAAGTCCGGTGAAACATGGAATGTAAAAGCCACGGCCAAAATTGAAGGAATTCTTTATGAAAGCGCCGCGACCGAAGTTGTAACTGTAGTTGGCGCTCAAACTCAGAATTTAATTCTTGTCACTACGGGTGTTGCTGTTCCTGAATCAAAGACTACAACCTTTAGCGCTACTGACAGTAAAACTATTGAACTTACAAATGGTTTAAAACTTGAAATTCCGGCCGGAGCTTTAGCCAGTAGCGGTACAGTGACCGTAACTATCACACCGACTGTTGGCGAGGAAAATCAAACTACGGTATCAGTTAAACCTGATGCTAAAGATAAACCACTTGGCGTTAACTATGATTTTGTGGCCAAAGATTCCAACGGTCAAGAAATTACTCAGTTTGACAGCGATGTGAAAATTACTTTCCCTTATGATCCGGAATTGATTACCGATAATGGATATACAGAGGAAGATATTACGCCAAAATATTTTGATGATACCACGAATACATGGGAAAATTATAAATCAGTGGTTCGCGATGCGACTAATAATGTAATAATTGTCACAACAAACCACTTTACGCCCGGCGGTATTACCGGGGGAAAATTTGTTACGGCCGGCGAGGAGGATGATGGTGGTGACACCCCAACAGGTGGAAGTACGGGAGGCAGCGGTAATGCCGGCGTAGTCGGCCCGACGAATTTATCTTTAAAGATAAATAGTGGTGCCGCAAAAACTTCTTCCAGAACGGTTACTTTAAATATTACTGCAACCAATGCCGCGGAAATGATGGTTAGTAATACAATTGATTTTACAGGTATAAATTGGGAACCATATCAAGCTACCCGTTCTTGGTTGTTAACAATCGGCAAAGGAGAGAAGTCTGTTTATATGCGTTTCAGAGATAAAGATTTTAATCTTTCTTCAATAATTTCTTCAATAATTATTTCTGAATCAGAAGAAACCGATATCATAACTTATAATCTCAAAAATAGAGACTTGGTTATTTGTCCGACTTGCACTGTTCAATCAGGCGCGGTTTATATGATTTTGAATGGCGAGAAACACGTCTTCCCGCATCTTAATGTTTATCTCTCTTGGGGCTATCCGTCCAATTTCTCAACGGTCAAAAAAGTCACTCCTGAAGAATTGGCGAAATATTCCGAAGGCGTAGCAATGACATTCCGCGACGGTTCATTATTCAGAGGCAAGACCACATCGCTCCATGGTTTAAGCGCTTCAGCGGTATTCATGGTTTCGGATGGTAAATTAAGACCGGTAAAATCTTCGGCGATTTATCAGAAACTTTTCAATGATCCGAAATGGAAATTGGTGACTTGGGTGCCTGATGATTTATTATCCAAATTCAATTATCCTTTGGGCAATACGATTGATTCCACAACCAAACATCCTAACGGAACATTGGTTAAATACACGGGTACTAGTCAGATTTATTTGATTCAAGACGGCAAGAAATATAAATTATCCACCAAGGCTTTAACCAATAATGGTTACAGCAAAGCGCCGGTAATGATTATTTCCAAGGCTGAAACTTATTCTGACGGCGGAACGATTTCTGATTTTGCCGAAAATTTGGTTACGCCGAAATTTTTAGCAATGAAATAAAAGGTTAGAATAGGATATTAATTTTAAAGCCCTGACTTAATTAAAAAGTCAGGGCTTTAGTCTATTGCCAGTTTACAAGGACATGTTATCATATGTTTAAATGATTTGGTTCTTTTAAAAAAGTCTGCCCCCTCGGCAGACAAGGAGGAAAAATGCTTACACTACGAATTATAGCAGGTGTATGTTTAGTGGTAGCCATTATTGCATTTATTTATCGGAAGATTGAATTTAGTAATGTTGACGAGGATGACAGAGACAGTCTCAAAAAAAATTCTTTTATCATAAGATTTTTCGGTATCTTGGCTGTATTGTTTTTGTTTTTTTCATGTTTTCAGGTTGTCCCGGTGGGAAAAATCGCAATAAAGGTTAAATTGGGCATGGTTTACAGTGTAGAAAAGAGAGGGGTTATATTCGTTTCGCCACTTACAAGAATTGTTTTTATGGATAATCAAATCCAATCTTTCACTGTTTCTTCAAGTGATAAATCTAAAGGATTTATCAATCTCCGGATCATGACAAAAGACAGTCTTATCGAAGATTTTGAAGCAACAATTTGGATCAGATTGACTTCGGCGACTCGAGTATATGAAGATTGGGGGTCAAAATATACCAGTCGAATGGTTATCCCTATTATTTCTACTTCAATTAAAGATGTAATGAGTCAAATGAAAAGAGAAGATTTCTATTTTTCAAAAAGTAAAGTTCAGATTAAAATTACAGAATTGCTCAATAAGGAATTTAAAGATAAGGGAATAGTGGTTGTTAGAGTTTTGCTGTAATTTGTGGAAGAAATAAAAAAGGGCGCGATAAATTCGCGCCCTGATTTTTTTTGATGTATTAATAAAGATTTATCTACTTTGTTAAAAATTTTGATAAAAGAGCGGGAATGAATTATAATTATGGCGAACAAAAAATCGAGATTTTAGTTTTAAAATTAGCCCACCCTTATCCACTTGTCAGATGTTATATTTTGGTCTATTATTAAATATAGGAAAGGTTTTTAAATATATTAAATAATAATAAATTTATGAAAATCAACAACAAAGCTTTTGTTCAAATTCCTTTATTGATCGGCTTGGCCTCAGTGGCCGCCGGAGCGGTTTTAATCAGTCGAACTATTGCTCAAAATTCTGAAATTTTATCGCCCTTACCTCCAATAAATCAGGAGCAGCAAATGATTATTAATCAACCGATGCAAAATCAGCAAGGACAAATTTTACCGGGAAATGAAAATCAGCAAAATTTTCAGCCAGGACAACCCATGCCAGGCCAACAAATTAATCAGCCAATGAACGGCACGCAACAGCCGGGAATGAATTTTGATCAAAATGGAAATCAGCCAGGACAGACAACATCAGGAGGCGAAGGTCAGAAAACTTTTCAGCCAGGGCAACCCATGCAAGACCAACAAATGAATCCGCCGATGAACGGCACTCAATCAAATCAAATTAAACCGAATCAAACCAAACCAAAACAGGTTCAGATGAATCAAAATCAAGATCAAGATCAGAACGAAGAAGAACAAGATCAAAATGATTTTGTAGACCCCCAAGAAATCAAAGGAGTGACCAAGCAGATAAAAGATATGAAAAAACAGATTAAAACTTTAACTACTGCTTTAAAAAAATTACCGAATTTAACCGAAGAATCGGCTAATTTGCAAGAAATAAACAGCCAATTAGATACTTTCACAAAAAATATTAAAACTCCGCCAACAGATATGACTCAGCGCGAAGTAATGCAAGAATTTTATGACGCCCAACTTTGGGAAACTCTTAATGAAATAAGGATGAAAATTGAATTTCCGAAAGAAACAAAACAAATAGAAACTCAGCTTAAAAAGACGGAAAAATTAGTGGCTAACAAAAATTATCAGTCAATCGGTTTGGATATGGTGAAAATTAAAGCTGATGTTGTTGAAGTTAGAACCGCCTTGACCGAAGCTAATACTAAATATAAAGCCGGGGAAATAGAAGATGCGATAGATGCTTTAACACCAATGCGGGAGGGGATGCACCCGGGCGATATTTATTGCGTAGTGACTTCTTTCAGAGATATTAATAAACAGTTTACAAAAGTAAAAGATCCGGAAATTAAACAATCCATCCAGGATATTATTGACCCGATCAAAGAATCCATTGAAAACCAGGATTATCGAGATGCTTGCCAGAGTATCAATGATGTTCGCAATGAATTGAACAAGGTAATGAGTTATGCCACCAAAAACAGAACAAATATAGATCCGGCCATTCAAACAAAAATAGACAAGCTTAATCAATTGATAGACAAAAAATTCGGCACTCAGAAGACCGATTCGACTACAGACGAAGAAAATGCCCAATAGATTATTATAAAGTTTTAAATAAAAGAGTGATTTATTCATTAATAAATCACTCTTTTTGACTTTTGGGGACTCTTGACAAAAACATAAAAATTTGCTTAAATAATGACAGTTCTTGAACAAAAAATCCGTCTATCATTAGTAGACAAGGAGGATAAGATGAAAACTTTAATTTTAGGAGATGAAGTAGAAAAGGAAGAATTTTTATACCCCGAAGAGATTAGTAATAAACAAAGGACAAATTCGCTTCGTCTGTATCTTAAAGATATAGGGGGAAGTAATAAAACCTTGCTTTCTCAAGAGGAAGAAATTCAGATTTCCAAAACCATAGAGAATGCCTATTTTGAGATGGCAAAAATTCTTTTTTCTAACGATTTTGGTCTTAGTGAGTTCAGAAAGCTCTTTAAGAAATCAAAGATAATTGAGATTGAAAAATTCATTAGAATAGGCACTTCATTTTCCAAAGATGTTATTGTCCAAGGGAAAGAAAAATTAAGGTTAATCATGAAACAGGTCTATAAGACAAGAGAGCTGAATTTGGAAGAGAGAAATTCTCTTACTCGGCAAATAGTGGAATTTGATTTACAATATCGTTATATTAACGAGATTGAAGGGAGATTCAGGAAATTAATGGAAATAAAAGAAGACGAAAAAATAATGAGAAAAACCGGTTTAAGCAGAGATGTCCTTCTTGAAAATCTTAGAGAGATTGATAATCTTAGACAGATAATCAAAAGTGCCACGGAAATAATGTTAGAGGGCAATCTCAGATTATCCGTTTATATGGCGAAAAAGTATAAAGATAGAGGGGTTGAACTTTCCGACCTGATTTCCGTTGGGAACAATGGGTTAAGAAGAGCAATAACCACTTTTGACTATAGAAGAAAATTTAAATTTTCTACTTATGCCACTTGGTGGATTAGACAAGAAATGATAACATTAATCAACCAACAGGGAACCTCATTGTGTTTGCCGGTTAATTTGCAGGTTGATATAAGACATTTCAATCTTATCGAGAAAGAATTGAAAAGTAAATTGGGAAGAGACATAGATCCGGTGGGAAGAGATCTCAAAAAGATTGCCAAGATAATGAAGGTTTCTCCTGAAAGAGTAAAAGAGATAGTAACTTTGATTCATAAGAATATGGTCGTCTCAATAGAGAGTCCAATCGATGGTGAAGGGGCAACTATAGGGGATTTAATTCCGCAAAAGTATGAAGACGAAAGTATGACTCATCTTCATAATACTTGGGCGGCGGAAAAGGCTATGGAAATACTCGAGAGACTGAGAGAAGAGAAGAAAGTCTCAATGATAGAATATAAAACTTTCGTATTAAGGTATCCGCTCGGGAATAAACAGCAGATGACTTTGGACGAAATTGGCGTAATTTTTAATCTCTCCAGAGAGAGAATCCGCCAGATTGAAATTAGAGTTAAGGAAAAGCTTTCATATCATAGAAGGGAGATTAGAGCGGCTTATCGTCAATAAGTCACAAATCAACGGCTATTAAATAATTTAATAGCCGTTTTTATATTGACATTTTTTTAAAAATCTTCATACTTTAAATTAGCTATTTTGAATATAAAAAAAGGAGGTTAAAATGTTTGAGCGATTTATTCATCTATTGCCGTATGCATTGGCGTATTTTGGCGGAATAATAATTTTGTCATATATTGCGGGCAAAGTATCAAAACATTTTTCAGAAAAAAAGAGCTCTTAATCAACGGGCTCTTTTTGCTTTATAATGGATTGAACAATTAGATTAATTATTGTATAATATTAGGATATGAAAGAGAAATTTAGATTCGGGCTTAATGTTAAATTGATTTTAATATTTACTCTTTTTGCTTTATTGCCGATTGCTTTGATCGGTTTTATTTCAATTTCCAGAACAACAACGGAGCTGGAGAATGAAGCCACTAATCGCTTAAAAAGTCTTTCCCAAAGCGAAGCTGATAAAATCAATTTGTCATTGTCAAAAGTAAGTTCGGCCAGCAAAAATTTGGCTGATTTTGCCACCAATGTTTTTAATAATCCTGATCTTTTTTATCATCCGGATTATTGGTCAGCCGACAGTTTATTCAGAGGGCCGGAAGGGCAATATGGAAATTCAGCCAAGGAAGTTTCATCGGTCATTGTTTTTAATTGGTGTTCGCTTGATGATCAAGCAAAAAATGATTTGAATTTATCAGCTGATTTGGATTTTATTTTTCCGACAATAAAAAATGAAAATCCGAATACTGATAATATTTATATTATCGGCAATAAATATTGTTGGTATCGTCTTTATCCGAACTCCGATCCCAATCCTGATAATCAAGGCGGTTTTGCCATGGATGTTTTGCCGGCTGATGCCAATAAAAATGGCGTAGCCGCTCCGTTCTGGGATGATTTAACCGAAATCAATAATCCTAATAAACTTGCCAAGTGGACACCGCCATATGTTGATATAACAGGACATGGTTTGATGATCTCGGCCTTGGCCCCGGTTTATCAAAATGATAAAATGAAAATGTTAACCGGCGTTGATTTAACCCTGGAAGACATAACTAATCGTATTTTGAATATTAAATTATGGAAGACAGGTTATGCTTTTATGATTGACAAAGAAGCAAGATTAATCAGTTTACCGGTGCGAGCCCAGTCTGATTTGGGGATAGAAGAAGAGCAATTAGGAATTTCTGAAATCAGAAAATCAAGCTTGCTGGAAACTTCCAATTCCGATTTGAAATACGCGGTAATGTCCATGATTAAAGGCAAGAACGGCATTGAAACAATTAAATTCAATCAATCGGAGAAATATATTGCTTATTATCCAATCAAGGATACGGGCTGGAGTTTGGGATTAGTGGTTCCGGTAAATGAAGTTATCGCCAGCGCTCAGAATACCAAAAATTTTATTTTTATCGTTTTATTGGTTTTGGCTATCATTTTAATCATTCTGGCTTTTTTAAGTTCCAAAATGGTCAGCGCGCCGATTAAAAAATTAACCAGAGGAGCGGAAGAAATCAGTAAAGGAAATTTATTCTATCAAATAAAAATTAATACTCATGACGAAATTGAACAATTGGCTGACAGTTTCAATCAAATGACTTTAAAACTGAAAGCTTATTATGAAACTTTGGAACAAAAAGTGAAAGAAAGAACCGAAGAATTGAGAATAGCCAAGGCGGAAATCGAACAAGAAAAAAACAGATTGGAAACAATTTTAATCAGCATCGGTGACGGAGTTTTCGTGATTGATTCGGAAAAAAGATTGGCTCTTATTAATCCGGCTATTACGCGAATTGCATGTTTTACGGAGAAAGATTGTTTAGGCAAGCCTTATGATCAGGTTTTTAAAATTATCAAAGAAGAAGATAGAACGGAAAATAAAGATTTTATCAATCAAGCTTTAATAAATGGAAAATTAACCGGTTTAGTCGATCCTTCTGTTTTATTAACCGGTGACGGGAAGGAGGTTCCGATTGCCAGTTCAGCCGCGCCTTTAAAAGATGAGAATGGTCAAATTATCGGAGGAGTGGTTATTCTACACGACATTACCCGGGAGAGAGAAATTGACAAACTTAAATCTCAATTTATTTCTTTGGCTTCTCATCAACTTAGAACCCCTGCAACCATTATTAAATGGGGGGCGGAAATTTTACTTCAAAAATTAGGCGGGAAACTGGATGATAAAGAAAAAGAAGAAGTCCAGAGAATTTGTCGCGGAAGCGAGAGAATGGTGGAATTGGTTAATGACCTGCTTAATGTTTCGCGGCTTGATGCCGGTCGATTGGTTTTTAAAACAGAAACAAAACAATTGGAAGAATTACTTGATTCTATTTTTGATGAATATAAGTTATATTTGGAAAAGAAAAATATAAAATTAAATGTGGAAAAACCGCCGATTCTTTTGCCAAAAGTTAATATTGATTCAGAAAAAATTCGCCAAGTGATTATTATTTTATTGGATAACGCCATTAAATATTCTCCTGATAATTCGGAAATAAAAATAAAAATTGAACAAAAAGGAGAAGAAATACTTTATCAAACTTCCGATCAGGGCGTAGGCATACCGAAATCACAGCAAGAGAAAATTTTTTCCAGATTTTTTAGAGCTGATAATGTCAGTCAAAAACCGGGAACCGGCCTCGGGCTTTATTTGGCCAAAGGTTTAGTGGAAGTAAGCGGCGGAAAAATTTGGTTTGAGAGTGAAGAAAATAAAGGCACAACTTTTTATTTCACCTTGCCGATTAGTTCACCCCGTTAGAAGTTTCTTAAATATAAATTTCAAATAAAATTATTTGATAACATTAATAACCGTTGGAACTTCCAACGGGGTAAATAAAATATATTAATTAATTAATTTTAAATTATGACAGAAACAATTAAAAAAATTTTAATTGCCGAAGACGAACCGGACATGCGCGGCATTTTGGCCAGCATGATTGAAAGCGCCGGTTATAATGTGGTTCAAGCCGAAGACGGCGAGCGAGCGCTCAATTTGGCGATTAAAGAAAAACCGGATTTAATTTTACTTGACCTTTCAATGCCGAAAATGAACGGTTTTGAAGTTTTAGAAAAATTAAAATATGACCCGGTCGGCAGCACAATTCCGGTAGTTATTCTTTCCAATCTCGGACAGGATAAAGAAGTGGTCAAGGGTAAATCACTTGGCGCAGTGGATTATTTGATTAAATCCAATGTTCACTTGACCGATATTTTGGATAAAATCAGCAAATATATTGTTGCAAAATAAATTTTATTATGGCTCAAGAAATCATTTTATTTTTGACGGGTTTAATGTTTGTGTTATTTGGTATGATCCGATTAAGTTATCGGATGCAAATGGTTTTTAATTCCAGAATTCGCCAATACATTAAATATCTGTCTCAAAAACCGATTTACGGAGTGGGGCTCGGCGCCATCTCTACGGCGATTTTTCAATGCAGCGCGACTATTATTTTTATTACCATCGGTTTGGTCAGCGCCGGAGTGATTAATGTCGGAAATTCATTGGGCATAATTTTAGGCGCCAATATCGGCACGGTCCTTACCGCACAATTAGTTGCTTTTAAAATTATGAATATCGCGCCGATTTTTTTGATTATCGGTATGATACTTTGGCTTGCCGCGTCTGCGGAAAAATTAAAAAATATCGGTAAAGTGTTTTTTTATTTCGGACTTATATTTTTCGGATTAGGTTTGATTAATAATGCAATTATTCCTTTAAAAGGAAACCAAGATTTTTTGAATTTTTTTCAAAGCATAAAAAATCCTATTTTAGGCATATTAATCGGATTCGCAGCGACAGTTTTGGTTCAATCAAGTTCTATTATTACCAGTATTCTTGTTCTTTTGGGACAGCAATCTTTAATAACTCTTGAAGTCGGTTTACCTTTAATTTTGGGCGCCAATATCGGCGCGACAATAATTCCATTTTTATTCAGTTTGGGTGGAGGAATAAATGCCAGAAGAACAGGCATCGCCAATATATTTTTCAAATCCATAACCGTTATTATTCTTTTTCCGTTTCTTGGTTATTACATCAATTTTATAAAACATTCAACTCCCAGTATTGCTCAGCAAATCGTGAACAGCCATTTCTTTTTTAGTATTTTAGTAGCTTGCTTGTTTATTTTTTTAATAAAACCATTTGCCAAATTATTGGAAAAAATAATTCCCGGCCAAGAAAAAATATTGCCGCTTTGGTCGGAATTTTTAGACAATCGATATTTAAAAGAACCATCATTGGCGTTAGGAGCGATTCAAAAAGAATTAAAAAGAGGAGTGCAGTTAACCGAAGAAATGTTTAAAAAAGCTTTTGAAATAATTTCTACTTTTAGCGACAGGGGATATAGAAGTTTAAATTATTTGGAATTGGTCATTGATAATCTTCAAAAAGAAGTAATGAATTTTATAGACAGAATACCCAAGAATAAATTAACTCCGAAAAATGCCGCTCAACTGATTCAATGTTCAAGTATGGTTGACGACATAGAAAGAGTCGGCGATCACATTATAAATTTGGTTGAACTGGCAAAATATCGCGTTCAATGTAATGTAAAATTTTCCAAAGCGGCCAAGCAAGAAATAGAAGATATAAAAATAGTTTTGAATAAAATTATTAAAGATTTGATTATTTTAATTGAAATGCCCGATCAAGAGTTGGCGGAGAAAATTTTAAAAGGTAATGAAGAAATAAGAGAAATGATAATTACGGCAAAAGAAAAACATTTGGAGAGATTCTATCAACGGGAGTGCAATGCGGCGGACGGGCCTATTTTCAATGATATTCTGGTTAATCTGGGAGGGGTGTCCACTCATTGCGCCAATATGGCGAAATATTATCAAAAACATCAGGGATAAAAATGCAAAATGTAAATATCAAAAATCAAAATGACAATTCAAAATGTTAAAATTATTTCTTTCTATTTTTAATTTTACATTGTCATTTTACATTTTGATTTTTAAATTTTAAATTATTCCCGTTTTATAAAATAACTCATCTTATCTATCAATGTCTTGACCATATTTAAGCCAAATGTTATAATAATAATATATGAGTATTGAACTTAAAAGAAAACCAAATGAATCCTTAAATATCTTTTTAAGAAGATTCAGCGAACGTATTAAAAGAAGCGGCGTACTTGACCTTGCCAAAAAGGGTCAATTTTATGTTAAACCGCAAAGTAAGCTTCTTCGCAGAGCAAGCGCTTTGTGCAGGAAAACGTCTCGCGAGAAAATGGAATATTTAAGAAAACTTGGTAAAATTAAATAAAGAGTTTTGTCAAAACTTTCTCGGTTTCTAAATTTAATTTATTAATTAATTTTTTAGTATGCTGTTAGAAAGAATTGAAAAAGATTTTAAACAAGCCTTGCGTGAAGGAGAGGGAGACACGAAGGCTGTTTTGCGTATGTTAAAATCAGCTTTGGCGTATAAGGCCATTGAGTTGAGACCTAAAAAACAAGAATTGACGGACGAGGTGGCTGTTGATATTGTCGGAGGAGAAATTAAAAAACGCAGAGAAGCGATAGAATTATACGAAAAAGGTAATCGGCCGGAATTAGCCGCCAAAGAAAAAAAAGAATTGGAAATACTTTTCAAATATATGCCTGAACAATTATCTGGTGATCAAGTGAAAGAAATGGTTTTAAATGTTATTAAAGAAATTAATGCCGCCGGTCCTTCGGATTTCGGCAAGGTGATGGGTTCAGTGTCTAAACAAACCAAGGGAAAAGCGGACGGCAATCAAGTCAGCCAAATAGTCAAAGAACAATTAAACAATATCTAAAATTTAAACCTAAAATTTTTTTTATGAAAATTGAAATAATTCGCCAAACAGCGAACAAAAAACAATTGAAAAAAAATATATTTTTAGGTTTTTTATGTTTATTGATGGTGTCCGGATTTTTATTTTTTATTTTAAGTCCGGTCATGACAAAAGCGCAAGAAATGAATAATGGTTTGGAAAATTTCCGCAGTGCGGCAAATTATGCCAATACTGATTTGCCGACGGCGATGGGAAGAATAATGAAAATTGTTTTGGGTGTACTCGGATTGGCGGCAACAGTTATTGTCATTATGGGTGGTTTTAAATGGATGACTTCGGGCGGAGATGAAAATAAAATTTCTGAAGCCAAGAAATTAATGATGGCCGGCATTGTCGGCATTTTAATTATTGTTTTAGCTTACGCTATTTCCAGTTTTATTATCGGCAAACTTATGAGCGTAACTCCTCCTCCACCTCCTTGTGTGGGAAGTTCTTGTCTTAATAATCCATATAACCCTCTACCGGTAGATGTTTTTAAAGTTAAAAGAATTGAGAGCACCCACGGCAGTTCTTTGAAGGCAGGCTCTTTGCAGACAGATTATCATCAAGATGTTTATTTATGTTCGGCTGTCCAACCGATGTTTAATAATTGGATTAATGCGGAGGCAATTAAAGATTTGGCTCAGAATGATTTAAGAGTTGAAACAACAACAGGAGGCAATAAAATAAATGGCGAATGGCAAACCAGGGATGGCATTATTATATTCAAGCATCAGGATTTATTTAACGAAAATACCGAATATACAACTTATTTGCCCAAAGCGATTCTGAATACAAGCAGTAAAACCTTGCAAGATTGTTTGGCTAGCGGAACGGCTAACGGAAAATGTATAGAGAATGGAAGCTATTTTATTTGGAACTTTACAACCGGTACCACCACGGACAAAGTTGCTCCGACCATTACTTCCGTTTATCCGATTTTAGACCAAACAAATAAACATTATCCGGATCAAAATGTCTCCCTTAAGCCGGCGATTGAAGTGAATTTTTCGGAAGCGATTGACGCCACTACAGTTATAGAAGAAGATAGTGTTAATCCGATTTCAGATAATATTTGGCTGGCTGAAATAGACAAACAAGGTGGCATAATTAAAGAAACTTTACTCCCCGAAGAATTTACAGTAAATATGAGTGATAATGGATTTAGATTAAATTTAAGCGATGCAAATTTATTAAAACCGTTTACATGGTATAGAATTCATGTCAGCGATATTAAAGACCTTTGTTCAAATAAAATGGCCGCGGCAATGGAATGGGAGTTCCAAACCAATGATCGGGCACCCGGAATATCATCTGTCTATCCGGAAGGTAATAAAGTTTGTCTTGATTCTAATATTAGTATTGTCTTCAATACTCAAATGTATGACAATAATATAGACATAGAAATTAGTGATGGTGTCGATACTTTTACTACGAATATGACGCCAAGCGTTATCGGGGTGCCATATCAAAAAGTGATTACAGGCGGAATTTTTAAAGTGGACAATCCTAAAGATCCGATTGATAACGGATTTAGGATTTTTACTTTTGAGCCGACTAATAATTTAAAAAGCAATACGAAGTATACGATAAAAATTAATACTGATTTGGTAATTGACCAAAAAGGCGCTCTTTTAGCTCGCGAATGGAATTTTACGACCGCTACGCCGGAAACTTGTTTGTGTTCTCCTTGGATTTCTTCTTTGAATCCCGAACAAGGTTCAAATGGCCAATGTTTGACTATTAGCGGCGCCTGTTTTACTGGTACTGATTTACAATCTGCTGATCCGAAAATTGAATTTATCTTAAATAGTGTTTCTAAACCGGCAACAATTGGCGGAAAAGATAAAAATTATATTACTACCGTTGTCCCCTCAGATTATATAAAAAGCGATCAACCCCAAGTTCAAGTGACAATTAAATATAGAACTGGAGGAGAAGAATTAGTTAGCAATCCATCCGAATTTACTGTTGATAGCGATGAAACAGCTACCGGTCCTTGTCTTTGGTCAATTAATCCTTCCAGCGGTTATCCAAGTGAAACTTCAGTTAATTTAAGCGGTTTGCGTTTTGGCCCTGCTTCAGGTCAAACCACGCAACAAGTTAAATTTTATAATAATCAATCAGCTTCTTTTAAAACTTGGTCAGATAACCTGATAGAAAAAACTTTGGTTCCAACGGATGCTGTGACCGGTAATGTCGCGATTATTAATGATGCAGGTACCAGTAATGGAATACCCTTTACAGTTTTACCGCATGTCGGATCGGCAGGATCTTTATGTCGAGCCAGCGAGTGTCCTTCTAATCCATTGAATACTTGTACGGCTCCATATCAATGTAAAAATGAAAGTACTGACACTTGCCGCTGTTGTTGTGATCCAAAAAATGATTTATGCGCTTCACCACTTCATTGTTTAGCTGATCAAGGTAGTTGTAACAGCACTAGCGCAATCAATCCACGTGGTCTTTGTTGCGGTTGTACGGGAGATGATCAATGCGGCGCCGGCGCCGGTTGCGGGATGCTTGACTCAAATCGTTGCTGCTATAATCAGCCAACTGTTAAGATTTCTGCCTGCTCTAATCCTCAAAATCCTTCAAAAAAGATTGGCAACAATACGGCTATTTCCATAATTTTCAGTGATCTAATGAATTATGGAAGTTTAAAAGAAGAAAATATTAAAATTTTTGAAGAAACAGCGGGAATTTGCAAACTTGATAAAATTTGCGAACAAGAAACAAGTTGTAATTGTCAAGTTAAGAATGCGACAGTATGCACAGTCAATAAAAATAATAAAGAGTGTAATTATGAGCATATTCCTGTTCAGGGAAGAATTATTAATTCAGATGTTCAGAGAGAAGAAATATGTAAATTGGCTACTTTGAATTGTGATAAAGACAAAGGATGTGACTGCAAAAATGGTAATAAAATAGTTTGCACGGTAAAAAAAGATAAAGATTCTTGTGCTTATTATGTTTCTGATCATACTGAAACTGTTTTTTATCCATCAGAGTGTAGGCTGGAAGAAGAGACTCTTTATAAAGTGACAATCAGAGGGGGGATTAACGGAAAAGGAATAATAAGCAAATCAGGTGTTTCCATAAAGGACAAGGAATTTACGTTTACTACCGGAAATAAATATAATTTTTGCGACGTGGATCAAATTAAGGTTTCACCAGTTTCAACTATAATTAAGAGTTTTAAAGAAATAAAAAAATTTACTGCTCAGGCCAAAGATACAGAAAATAATTCAATTTGTGTTCCTGGATTTATTTGGGGTTTTCCCGATGATATAAATGTGGCAAATTATATAGAATCATGCAGTCCTGCTAATTGTGATTGTATTAATTCTCAAGGACCCAGTTGCGCTAGAAATCTAAAAAAGGTTTTAATGAATCCTGCTATTGAAGCAAACGTTCAGGCGCAAGCTGAAGGAGCAACCGGAGTTTCTGCGTTTACTGCCGGAAAAAATGGCTTGGCAAATCTTGAAGTTGATTTAATTTCACCGGTGATTACGAGTATTAGTCCGGAGGAAGGCACTAATAATCCAATTATTCCAACTTATGTGACAATTACCGGAATAAATTTTGGTTCAAGTCAAGGCGAAAGTAAAATAATGTTTGGTAATGTGACTGCGGATATTGCTTGTCAGAATTGGTCTGACAAGAGTATTGTCGCCATTGTGCCGCCAAGTTTAGATAAAGGGTTAAATCAAGTGACAATTTTTCAATCAGATCAGGGAGCGAGTAATCAGGTGGGTTTTAAGGTGCAAGATTCTTTTCATCCGGCGATTTGCAAGCTTCAACCGAATTTCGGTAAAACGGGCGACATTGTTTCTATAAATGGAAAAAATTTTGGAGATACGATGGCTAATAACGGTAAAATTATTATTGGAGATCCTTTAAATGGGGGAGTAGAATTAGTGAAAACGGTAAATAATAAATCTAATCCTAATATTTTATCTTGGTCTAATCAGGAAATAAAAATAAAAATGCCTGAAGTTGCTCAAAATGAAGCTGAGGTGACTGTCTCGGTTCCTTCGCCGATTGAAGCCGGTAATCCTTTAAAAATTAGCAATCCCGTAACATTTCACAAAGCCCCGATAATTACGAGTATTACGCCCGGTGATGGTCCGAAAAAAACATGGATAACAATTCATGGTTATAATTTCGGCTCTGTGAAGGGTGTAGTTTCTTTTAAATATAATAATACTAATTATTCAGCTGCTGATTTACCAACTTACTGCGGATCGTCTTGGAGCGATACGCAAATTATAGTTGAAGCGCCGCAAATTTTGCCGGACGTGGCGACTGATCAAGATTCTTATAATCTTCAAATTGAGGTTGATACCGATTATGGAATAGCCAGTCAGTCGGTTAAATGGACACTTAATAAAAAATTATTGGGTCCGGCGCTTTGCTCGATTAATCCGTCCAATGGCTGGCCGGGATTTAGTCCGGTTACGATTCAGGGTGAAAGATTTAATTTAGCCAGTGGCGAATCCGCCCGAAGTCTTGTCTTTAATAAAGACAAGGAAGCGGCAATTTTAACTTGGTCAACTGATGGCGCGATAAACAATATCGCTGTTCCGCAAGACGCAACCAGCGGCAATGTAGTGGTCACAAAAACAATTCAGACCAACAGCCGTCAAAAATGTATCGGTATTTCTTTTGGCGGAAAGTGTTTTGGTAAAAAGCAAACGGTTTGGGATGAAATTAAAATGACCAGTAATCCTCTTCATTTTAATATTGTTCCTTTGGGTGGTTGCGGTATTTTCGGCACTTTGGATACTCGAGACAGGGATCCGATTTTAGTTGGCGAAAAAGAGAATGAATATCCGCCTGTTAATCCTTTTGACAGCCAAAGTGTAGGAACGCTCGCTACTGACGGAAAATATCTTTACACAAAAAGTTGGTCAGGTTATGATCAATGGCCAAATGGAGTTTACGGATGTACTAATGGCAGCGGCTGTGAAGATAATATGATTAGTAAAATCGGTACCGGTTATCAAGGAACTGTGTCCGGTAAAATTTATAAAAAAGATTTGGCAACAGTCAATCACAGTCTTACAATGACTTATTTTCCTGATGATTGGCTTTATAACGGTTATACTAATAATGGACATAATTTAGAAAGAGTGAATGTGATCACTGGTGCGGTTGATTATGTTGAGATTCCATCGTCAACGCCTTTAATGAATCGGGAAACCGGACGAGATTTAACTGAATTATATGAAGATCTTTTAATCACTTCTGACGGGAAATATGTTTATAATTTAGCTCATGGTATTAATGGCTCTTATTATAATGGTTTTAGAGTTAAAATTTTTGACCCGAATAAAAATTGGCAATTAGTGAAAGAATGGACTTCAATTGGTTCGGGCAGTTATATTCCATCTTTTTATACTGACGGTATTATTGCTGACGGAGACTATATTTATGCGATTCAATGGGGCACCGCAGGAGGCGGAGGTTATCTGATTAGAAAGATGGAGGCTCTAACCGGTAAAGTAATTGCCGAGTGGACGAGTGAACAAAAACAACTTAATAATCCGCAAGGTAAAAATACGGATATTATTTCCGGACAATATGATTGGGTTAATAATAAAGTTTGGTTGGGCGACTTGGTTGACCGTAGGAATGCCGATAATAAGTGCGACCAATGTTCGGGCTATTGTCATTGCACTCCGGCTTATATTTATCGTTATGCTTGCCAGGGAGCAGGTCAGTTGGGCTTACCTCAAGTAATTGGAGATGCCAATTGCGAAACTAATCTTCCGAGTCCTTCACCGGCTGCGGATCTATCCGCTGTTTGCTCTAATGCCGTTATCAGTGCGCGTTTTAATCAAAAAGTGAGCGGTTTGACTCCTTTAAATATTCTAGTTCAAAAATGCAATAATGGTTCAGATAATTTTAACTCTCAAAATTGTACTGCCGACGTGGCAGGTAGTATTTCTTTAGACAGTTTTAATAGTCAAGGTTTTATTTTTACGCCAACTAATAATTTAGACGCGAATTATTGGTATCAGATTACGTTAAAAAGCGGTTCCACCGGAATTAAAAATCTTAATAATTATTCTTTGGATGGCAATAAAAATAATATTCAAGACGGCGAGGATAATTATTTTTGGCATTTTAAAACAGGATCAAATCTTTGTTCGCCCGAGAAAGTTAAAATATCTGAAACAGTACTAGTCGGTGAAAAAGCGGGAATAATTATTAAACCAGGAACTAGAAATTATTTTGCTCAAGCTTTTGGTCCAAATTGTCAAATTCTAAAATCCGCCAGTTTTTCATGGACTTGGACCTCGACAAAATCTGAATTTGCCACAGTCGGCAGTTCGGTTAACAATCAGACAACTGCGACAGGAGTTGATTTGGGAGAAACAGATATAACCGTAACAACAACTCAGCCGGATCCTTCTGATGCCACTAAAGAAATTAAATTATCAAATAAGACCCATTTGATTGTTGCTACTAGGCCAACAGCAATAAATTATCCAGCGGTTGGCAGTACTAATATTTGTCTTAATACTTCAATCTCCGCTACTTTTGACCAATTAATGGATGGATCCACGCTTAATTCAAAGACAATTAAATTTTATAAAGTAGTTCCCGATTTGGATGAAGAAGAAGAAGGATCTCCGCTTTCATTTAACCAAAATATTAATAAAAATATTTTGGTTAGATTTTTTAATAATTTAAAAAATGTTTTTCTAAAGAAAACTGAAGCGGCGGAAAAAATTAATATTTCCGTGGTTGATGATGCAAAACAAACTAAAGTTTATTTAAACATTGATTTATTAGATGAAAAGAGTACTTATAAAATAGAAATTCTTGGGGGAGAGAATGGCGTAAAAAGTAAATATGGCATTGGGATGACAGCAGATAAATCTTGGACGTTTATCACCGGCAAGGAAATTTGTAAATTGAGTGAGGTAAAAACATCCATAACCGGCAATTCTGAAAAATGTACGGTTGGCGCGGATAAAAAATCGGCAGAATGTTCCAAGGAAAATTCAACAGTTAATTTTAAAGCTATTGCCAAAAATAATAGAGGAGAAGAAATTCAAAGCGTGACCGGTTATCAGTTGGCTTGGTCATGGAAATCTTCTGATACAAATGTGGCGACTATTTCTAACACAGTTAATAATGCTGTTGCTACGGTGAAAAATAAAAATGGTTCAGCCCAAATTACGGCCACGGCTGAAATAACGGGGGGGAAAGAAAAAATTTCCAATAGTGCGTCAATTAAAGTTTTCCTTTGTGAAGTTCCATGGATTTTTGAAGATAAACTCGGTCAAGCGGAGACGAAAGAGCCTTATACTAATTTCAGATTGCAATATTGCCAGGGAGATTTAAAGAAAAATTTGGTTTCTAATGGAAGTTTTGAAATAGATAAAACCAAAGATGGCATTCCCGATAATTGGTTAAATCATGGTAAAGAATATAGTACTGATGGTAAAAATAGTTATTCCGGTAAAGCGGCTATCAAGCCGGGTTATTCATGGTGCCAACCCAGTGATTCATCTGTTATGCAATATGACATTACTATAAAACCAAATACTTTTTATACGTTTTCAGCTTATGTTAAGGGTGAAAATATATATGCGCCGCGCATAGATATAAGATTTTATCATGATATTTCCGAAGATCCTCATCAATTTTCCAATAATTGCGCTTGGTATAATGGTGGAGTAGATAAGGCTGATATAAATTGCAGTTTTTCCGGTGTTTTGGATAAAGATAGTTACAAACGAATTTATTTTACTTTTAATTCCGGATCGAATGATAAAATTCAATATATATCCCTCCAAGGCGTGGGAGGCGTTTGCAACCCGGCCCAAGCTTGTAATTGTGGAAATTCTTCAGGAAAACCTTGTGATGCCAGTGCGTGTCCGCGCGTAGTTTGGTTCGATAATCTCCAATTGGAAGAAGGTAAACAACCAAGTGAATATCAGGATTTTCCATCCTTACCGTATCTTGTCGCAACCGAGACTACGAAATCAAGCGTAGTTAAAGAATTTATTTTTACCAATAGTGTTAATAATGACGTGATTGGTCTCAAGGTTTTAAAAAATCCTGATTATCTCACTCCTTTTGAATGGTATAAGAAAAATGTACCCAATCCCGGTTCACCGACTTCATTAATTGTTAATGGTTATCAGGCGGTTAAAGAAGGAAGAACGGTTTATGTCGGCGCGACAAATGTTGATAATAATGAAATAATTGAAGGTCTGATTTATCTCATCTCATATTCTGATAACGCCAAGCCGGAAACAATTGATATTTTTAATAAATTAGTTGAAGATTGGCAATTTAATACAAATAAAACTGTTGATAAACAACTGATCCAACGGGATTTGTTCCGACTTTATGATTTAAGAACAATGAGCCAAAAATTGGCGGATTATAAATCAAATTATGATTATTATCCAAAACTTGAGTCGGGCAGTTTTATGAAAGGAATAACCGATTCCAAATGGCCTTCTTGGAAAAATCCTCAAGGGCAATTTATTTCCAGTATGCCGAATGATCCGATTAATCAATTCTTAAACCCGACAAGCGGTTATTGCGCCGGTTGCAATAATGCTAGCCAATGCGATGGAACATGTTATAATCAAAGTACGAGTAAATACGAGTGTCCGGTCGGTTCGCACGTTTATCAATACATGGTTAAAGATGGAGGGGCGGATTATAGTTTGTATTTGAATTTTGAGACAGATTCTTTGAAATGGCAGAAAAGTTGCAGCGGCATGGATCAATCCAACTGTGAAATTCATTATTTATGCGGTTGGGCGGCCAATAAATGTCAGTCAAAATTATTCGGTTATAGCTCAGATATTTACAAATGTTTTGATTCTGTCTATGGTCCGGTTATTGGGAAAACAATAATAGATTCATATGGATCTATTAGCGGAATGAATACTAATTATCAGCAATAATAAATTTTATAAATTGATAAAATATAATTATGCCAGATGAAATAAAAAATTTAGATGCGGATTTTGCCAATCAAGATGGGGGAGTGGAAGATATTTTTGAGGATGTTGAGCGTAAGAATTTTATTTCTGATGAAAATAAAAATTCCGACAATTCATCGTCAAATCGCAAGAAATTCAATAAGAATTTTGTCCGTGTTGTTTTTATTATTATCATTATCGCGATTGTCGGGGCGGGAGTTTATTATTACGCTTTGCCGAAAATAAAAAATTTAATGGAACAGGCAAAAATAAAAAAACTCAATCAGACCGGGCAGCCTCAAGCAAATTCGGAAGACAAGACGGCGCCGATAATCATTATTAAGCCGATTGAAATGGCTCCTGATGCGGATGGTGACGGCTTGACGGATGAAGAAGAAATCACACTGGGCACTGATAAAAATAAATCTGACACTGATAACGATGGTCTTTCCGACCGAGAAGAAGTTAAAGTTTATTTAACAAATCCCTTAAAACTTGATACTGACGGAGACGGCATTAAAGACAGTCAGGAAATTAAAAATAATACTGATCCGAATAATTCAAACCCAAACGCCAAATTATTGGATTTACAAAAAGAAATTGATAAATTAAAGTAAAGAGTTTTGTTGAAAATTTAGAGGCTGAAAGCCGAATAAATTATCATTACAAAACCTTTACCCCCTCCTTTTGAGTGCTTTTAAATTTATGTATTACGTTCTATTTCATAAAATTACAAAAAAACCATATATTGGTTTTTCGCAAATCTAAAAAAATAATCAAAAGCATCTAAAAGGAGGGGGTACTCAAATTATTAATAAAATTTTTCGCGTTATTGCCAAGCGAGCGAGGGAAAAGAAAATTTATTTTCTTTTTCGAGCAAGCGCAGGCAACACAGATTTAATAATCTTTATAAATAACTTAAAAATTTTAAAAAATTTGGTATATGCCAGAAGAAACACCAATTCAACCGGAACCACAAAAAACAAATACTTCCGCGGTGCAGGATATTTTTTCTAATCCTCCGGCGGCGGCGAAAAGGGAGATTACAGAAGAAGTGACTCAATACGGGACTACCGGAGAGATGATTTACGTTATGCCGGAAAAATTTCGTAAAGCTCAGCGCAAGCTATCAAAAAAAGATAAAAATAAATCTCTTATTTTAATTTTGTGTCTTTTAATTATTATTATCGGCGGAGGATTGGGATTTTATTTTTGGATAAAAAATTATCATCCGAATATTCCGGTTATCACTCAAATTCCGGCCATTACTCAACCGGATGAAAATAATTCTTCTTCTGTCCCGGTCGCAAATACTTCAATTGAACAGACTCTAAAAGCGGAAATAAAAGATCAATCAGGAGAATCTGTCTCTTGGTTGGAATTCTATTTACCTGCCGGAGCGGTCGATTCAAATTTAAAAATTGAATTAACTTCAGAACCGACAACCAATAATGATACATATAATGATTATAAGGTTATTGGAGGAATTTATAAAATTCAATCCACTAATCTTGTTTTGCAAAAATCCGCAACCTTAAGAGCTTTTTATCATAATAAAATTATTGAAAGCAATTGGGAAAGCGATATTGCCTTGGGTTATTTAAAAGATAATATTTGGACTCCCTTATCAAGCACGCAAGATGCGGAAAATAATTTAGTCACTGTTCAATTAGACCTTCTGCCCTCCGATACATTTGCTTTGATTGTTTCAAAAAATAAAGCAACGCCTAAAATAGAAACATTTCAAGTGGCTCCGCAAATTTCTTCCACGATTGATTCTGATCAAGACAGTCTAACCGACACTGAAGAAACGATTTATCGTACGGGTATTAATAATCCTGATACTGATGGCGATGGCATAAGTGACGGTCAAGAAATAGTTAATTTAACCGATCCGTTGCAAGCGGGGGAGAATAAGCTTTCGGCCGCCGGTTTGGTTAATATTTATACCAACTCCACTTTTTCCTACAGTTTTTTCTATCCATCTTCTTGGATAACCAGGGCGATTCCGGAAACTAACAACGAAGAAGTTTTGGTGATTACCAATACCGGAGAATTTTTCAGCGCGACGGTGGAAAAAAATCCCGACCAATTGTCTTTGATTGATTGGTATTTAAAACAATCGCCGACAACAGAAAGAAATTTATTGACTAATATTACGGTTAATAATCAACCTGCTCTTTGGAGTTCGGATCATTTGACAATTTATATTGCCAAAGATGAAAATGTCTATACGGTTTCATATAATGTCGGCACTGAAAAAGAGGCGAATTTCAAGGCTACTTTTAAAATGTTAATTAACAGCTTTCAATTCATCATTCCGTCCTCACCCGTTTCATCAAGGCCTGATGGAACTTTAATAAAATATCCGGACAGCGCCATGGTTTATTTGATTGAAAACGGCAGTAAAAGAGTTTTTAAATCAGGAGAAATTTTTGAAAAATTAGGTTATAAATGGGAAAATGTGATAGAAATTTCAGCGGATGAAACTTTTTTGGATGGTTCTATCATTGATGAAAATGAATCATAATAATAATCTTTAAATATAATATATGTCAACGGCTGATTTAATCATTAAAAAAAGAGTGGTTATTTTTTTTATAGTAATAGTTTTACTTTTTTTTGCTTTTTCCAATGGAGGAAAAAATACTCTATTTTTTTTATTGAAACCTTTCGAAAAATTATCTTATAAAATTTCGGGTCATCCGAAAAATTATATTGAATGTCAAAATTGGCAAAATGATAAATTGGCGTTGGAAAAAGAAATAAATAATCTTAAAACCGAAAATACCAAATTTCAAATATATCAAACGGAAAATCAAGTTTTAAAAAATCATTTAAATTTTTTAGAAACCTCCAAGGATTCATTTGTCATAACTAATGTTATAGGTAAAAGAATAGAAGCAGGTTATACTTGGTTTTTACTTGATAAAGGTAAAAAAGACGGTGTGAATATTGATCTGGCAGTTGTTGATGAAAATGGAATATTGGTTGGCACGATAATAAAAGTTGAAGATTATATTTCATTTTTACAGCCGGTTTTTGACAGTCATTCGCAAATTACCGCTGATATTATCATAAAGGGAGAGAGCCCTAATTCTGTCTCAGGGATAGTGCAGGGAGAATACGGCTTGACTATGAAAATGAATTATATCCCGCTTGATAAACCGATAAAAACCGGAGATATTATCATTACTTCGGGATTGGAAGAAAATATCAGGAGGGGATTGATAATTGGCGAGGTGGCGGAGATTAGCAAAAAACCAAATGCAGTTTTTCAGGAAGCAACTATTAAATCACCTAAGTCTCTCTTGGATTTAAGAATCGCGTCAATAATTTTAAAAAATACCCCATAAAGTTTTAAAATATAAAAATGATTTTTAAATTTTTAGATTTTTGTATTCTAATATGGCCAAATTGAAACTTATATTATTATTTTTTTCAATAATCTGTTTAAATATTTTACAGATTTCTTTTTTATTTAAATCTTCGGTTCTAAGGTATTTGAATCTTGCTCTGATTTTAATAATTCTTTTGCTAATTTTTAATAAATTTAAATTTGCTATTTTGGCTGTGTTAACGAGCGGTGTTCTATTGGATTTATACTCTATTTTTAAGCCGGGAGTTTTTTTTCTGACATTTTTATTGACTTTGATTATCTCTTATAAAATTATCAAAGAATTCAGTCAGATGTCGACGAACAGTGTTTTAATTGTGGCTATTTTAAGTAATATAGTTTATCAAATTATTATTTTAATTATTGTTTGGCTTGCTTATTTTTTAAATTTTCAAGATTTTATGGTGGTGACAGACAGATTCTATTGGTTTAATTTTGGCTGGTCTGTTTTAGTAAACAGCATGGCAATAATCATGGGATATTCAATTATTAAAACTTTACGTCAAAAATAAAACAATGATAAGAAATATTTCTTATGGACGATCCATTTAAAATTCAACAAGAAGATAAGAATATCAGAGATGGAAATTTAGAAGGATTTAATCAGCGACGATATACGGGAAATTATTGGCCGCCGGAAGAAAATTGGGCCGGGCCGATAGTTTTGCCTATGGAGAAAAAATCTCTTAATGTTTTTATTTTTTTAATGATCGCGGTTTTGACGATTGTATTCGGCAGAATTTTTTGGCTTCAAGTTTTTTCCGGACAGGAATTTAGGAATATGGCCGAGGGCAATAGAATCCGTGTTGAAACGATTAAGGCGGATAGAGGGCTTATCTATGATCGCTATCAGACTCCGCTTGTTAAAAATATGCCAAATTTTTCTTTAATAATAATACCTGTGGATTTGCCTAAAAATAAAGAAACAAGGATAGAAATTGTTAATAAAATTTCATCTTTTTTGGGGAAATCATTAGAAGATTCAATTAAAGAGGAATTGTCTAAGCTTACGGCTGATCAGCCCAATCAATCAGTATACCCCGTTGTTTTAAAAGATAGTTTGAGTTATGAAGAAGCGATGAAGTTAAAATTGGAAGAAATACCAGGCATCTCCGTAATTGTAGAACCAAAAAGGCAATATTTGGATCCTACTTATTTTTCGCACGTTATCGGTTATATGGGTAAAATTACACCCGAAGAATTGACTGATAATAAAGGATATTCAAGAACAGATTCTCTTGGTAAAACCGGATTGGAATTAAATTATGAAAATATTTTAAAAGGAGAAAATGGAGAAACAAATATTGAAGTTGATTCGCTTGGAAGAGAAAAAAGAATCGCCAGTCAAAAAACACCTCAAACCGGACAAGATTTGATTTTAACCATTGACGCTGGTTTGCAAAAAAAAGTTACTGACGTTTTGAGTCATTATATTAAAGCGGCCGGCGCTCGCGCCGGATCAGCCGTAGCAATAGATCCACGAAACGGCGAGATTCTGGCCATTGTCAGTTGGCCGACTTTTGATAATAATATTTTTATTCAAGCAAGCGCCAGTGATTTTAAAACTTTAATAGAAGATTCTTTCAAACCATTATTCTTCAGGGCAATCAGCGGTCAATATCCGTCAGGTTCAATTTTTAAGCCGATTGAAATAGCTGCCGCTTTTGCCGAAGGCATTATTAACGAGAAAACAACAATTCTTTCAACCGGAGGAGTGAGAATCGGACAATGGTTTTTCGGTGATTGGAAAACAGAAGGACATGGTATTACTGATTTTAGAAAAGCTTTGGCCGAATCGGTAAATACTTTTTTTTATTATATCGGCGGAGGATTTGGAAATTTTAAAGGCCTTGGACCGGAAAAAATTATTCAGTATGCCGAACTTTTCGGTTTAAACAGCAAAACAGGGGTTGATTTAAAAGGCGAGTCATCGGGTTTTTTATTAACACCTGCTTACAAAGAAAATGTTCAAAAACAGCCGTGGTATATCGGTGATACTTATCATTTATCCATCGGCCAGAGCAATATTTTAGTAACGCCGATTCAAGTGGCGAATTATACGGCGGCCATTGCCAATGGCAAAACTCTTTTTCAACCTCGTTTGGTCAAGGAAATTGACAATTCGGAAACCGGCCAAAAAATAATAATTCAGCCGCAAATTATCAGAGAAAATTTTATTGATCCAAAATATTTGGAATTAGTCAGAGAAGGAATGCGTCAAACAATAACTGTGGGCAGCGCGCGCAGTTTAAATACTTTGCCGATTCAAGTAGCCGGTAAAACAGGCACAGCCCAGGTGGAAGGAAAAGGCAATCACGCTTGGTTTACTTGTTTCGCGCCTTATGAAAATCCGGAAATAGCTCTAACTATTTTAGTGGAAAATGGAGGCGAGGGCTCATCTTTTGCCGCGCCGGCAGCCAAAGAAATTTTATCCTGGTGGGCAGAGCAAAAGAAAAAATAATATTTTTGTAAAATGTGATATAATTTAAAATAAATATGGGTTTTGATATTTTATCAAATAAAAATACAAGAGTTCTTCTGTTAGTAGCTCATCCCGATGATGAAACTATTTTTTGTGGCGGTACAATGCTTCTTTATCCCTATTGCCAATGGGCGGTGGTTTGTATGACCGATGGACCAGGAAATGCTCCGCGTGAAGAATTCGAAAAGGCCATAGAAAAATTTAAAAAATTAGGAGTCAATATTATTTCATACTTATGGCTTGGGCAGGAAAAATTTAAGAAAACAAAAAAGGAAATGAGCGAAGCAGAAAAAAGGGTTATAGAATCAGGAAACAATACCCTAAGATTAAAATGGAAAACCGAAATTGAACAATGTAATTTTAATCCAGACATTGTAATAACTCACAACGAAAGAGGCGAATATGGTCATATAGATCATAAAGAGCTACATTTAATTATAAAAAGTTTATTTTCTAATGTTTGGGATTTTTTTTATCCTAAGCACAATGAAAATAAAATCACCTACAAAAAAAGAGAAAATATTGAATTAAATAATGCAATATTAAAAATAAAAAGAGATATCATCCACGATATCTATAAGTCCCAAGTTGATAATTTAAAAGGTCTTCCGGATTTATGTGACTACGAACTTAATAAGGGACCAGAAATATTTATCTCAAGTTAGTTTTAATATTTTAATTTGAATTATATGAAAAAACAATTTAAAATTTTATCAATTCTAGCTATTTGTGTGATATTAAATTTTGTATTAATTAAACAAGCTTGTGCTGAAACTGAAGTTTCGGGTAATATCACGACGGATACTACTTGGACGTTGGCAAATAGTCCTTATATTGTAACTGCCACTGCGCAGGTTTTGGGAGGCGTTAGGCTTACGATTGAACCAGGGGCTACGATTAAGTTTAATGAAGGTACGGGGTTAAATGTTGGCGGAGAGTTAATAGCGAGAGGAACTCAAATAAATATTATTAATTTTATGCCCAATCAAAGTCTAAATTGGGGTGGAGTTAAATTTTTAGACTCAAGTATAGACGCTGTTTTTGACGAAAATGGAAATTATAAAAACGGAAGTATTATAGAATATAGCAATATAGAAAAAGCAGGATATTATTCTACTGTAGTTGGGAAGAGGTATGCTATTGATATTGATAGTGCTTCCCCCTTTATTAGCAAAAATACAATAGTCGACAATCTCTCTGAAGCTATTTGGGCTATGCATTCTTTTGCTCAAATTACAAATAATGTTATTAGCAATAATACGGCTGGGATAACCATTATTTATGATTCGCCCACAATCAAAAATAATAAAATATTTAGCAATAATAACTCAGGAATCCATTTTTATAATGGAGCAAATCCTATTATTACTTCAAACAGTATATACGACAATAATTATGGGATTTCTACTTGTTTATATCCCAATCCACCAAAGATAAATAATAATAATATTTTTAGCAATAATTATAATATTTTTTTACAAAATTGTGGTGTATTCAGCGAGATAGACATGACTAAAAATTGGTGGGGGACAACAGACATTTCTTCTATTAATTCAAAAATTTATGATTATTATGATGATATTTCTTTGGGTAAAGTAAATTATGAACCTTATGGCCTATCTGAACTAAAATTCGACGGAACAGATGCATTTAGTTCCGCACCTATAGTCGCTTGTACATCTTTTGTATATAGCGACTGGTCTACTTGCCAATCTAATGGCATACAAACCAGAACCGTAATTTCATCTTCCCCCTCTAGTTGTACAGGCGGTAATCCAGTGTTGACACAATCCTGCACATATACTTCGCCGACTTGTACTTCTTGGACATACTCAGACTGGAGCACCTGCTCCACTGATGGCCAACAAAGAAGAACAGTTGTTTCTTCTTTCCCTCTCGACTGTATTGGCGGTAATCCTATATTAACTCAGTCTTGTATTTATATTCCGTCAACCTGTATTTCATGGATTTATTCCGATTGGTCTGTTTGTCAATCTAATAATATGCAAAATAGGTCTATAATTTATTCTTCTCCAAGTGGTTGCTCTAATGGAAATCCAATATTGACTCAATCTTGCACATATATTTATACTCCACCAACTTGTACTTCGTGGACATATTCTAATTGGAGTGCTTGTATTAATAATCAACAAAGCAGAACAATGATATCGTCACAGCCTACAAGCTGTATTGGCGGTAATCCTATATTAATACAAACTTGTAGTCTTACACCAGCCTGTTCAGAAAACGACTGGACGTCTATTCTAACTCCAACGGCCTGTCCAAATAACAGTCAACAAACAAAAACATGGTATAAAATAGGACAATGCCAAGAAGGGGTTACTCATCCATCTACAGAAACAATTAGTTGTAATTATCAAGCACTTACTTGTACTGATTTCATATACAATGATTGGAGTGCGTGCGGTTTAAGCGGTGTGCAATCAAGGACAGTATTTTCTTCTTCTCCAGCAAATTGTATAGGTGGAAATCCCATATTAAATCAAACCTGTACTTATATTCCTACCTGTATAGCTAATAATTGGTCTTGTGGTAATTGGTCTAGTTGTTCTTCAAATGGTACTCAAACTAGAATATGCAATAAAATTTTAAATTGCGATGGAGGCGTATTGTCGCCTGCAACTACACAATCATGTATTTATACATCGCCAGAAAAACAAGAAAATATCGGTTCACTTTCGGACGGAACATTGGCCAGAATAAAAGGTACGGCCGGTGTTTATTTAATCTATAATAACCAAAAACGCCCCATTAAGAGCGCTGCGGTATTTCTGGGCAGAGGTTATAAATGGAAAAATATAATTGACGTTGATGCGAATATATTAAATGTTTATCCTACGGGCTCAGAATTAACAATTTCAGAAGCAATAAATATAGTGCCAAAAAATCAAGGTATTAAAATAAAGATTAATGTCCCAAGTTTGCGAGTCAGAAGTTTACCTAATGCGAGTGGAAAAATTATTACTTCAGTTAAGAGCGGAAAAGAATATCAAGTGATTGAAGAACAAACCGGTTGGTATAAAATAAATTATAGTGTTAATAAAACAGGCTGGATAATGAGCCAATATACTAAAATAATTAAATAGATAACTATCCGGAATATAAATTTTATCCACGCCTCAAATCCGAAGAGGGTTTGTATAAAAAAATAGTTTAGTTCACGGAAGCGCCTTCGTTCCTCGACAAGCTCGGGACTTCGGCTTCTTCTAATTTTAAATTGATTTTATTCAGAGATTTGAAGCGGGATTCTCAAGGTTATAGCAAAAATTGCTTCATTTTTTTGAACTCGCAATTTTTGATAACCTTGGAAAGTTTTCCACAAGGGGATTTGACTTTTACTAAATACCTGCTACAATGATATGAACTAATACCAATTAACTCGGTGTTTTTTTAATTTATTTATGACATTTTTCTTAACGCCTGAAGGGCGAAAAAAAATTGAACAAGAATTGGAAGAATTAAGAAGCGTAAGAAGGCCGCAAGTTGCGGACCGGATTCGTGCTGCCAAAGAATTGGGGGATTTAAGTGAAAATGCGGAATATACGACAGCCAAAGAAGAACAGGGATGGATTGAAAATGAAATAATAAGATTGGAAAATTTATTGAGAAATGTTGAAATTATAGATAACCACCAGAAAAATAAAGATGTGGTCAGAATAGGTTCAACGGTTAAAATTAAAATTAAAGATGATTTTAAGACCTTTATGATTGTGGACAGCGAAGAATCTGATCCGGCGCAAGGCAGAATTTCCTATGAATCTCCTATGGGACAAGCTCTTTTAAATAAGAGACTTAATGAAAAAATTGAATTTCAGGTTCCAAGCGGTTCTACAACTTTTACGATTATTGAAATTAAATAAAATAATTATTTATCAATAAAAAAGACCTTCTCAAAAGGTCTTTTTTAATTGTGGATAACATTTTATAAATATGCTATAATGATATAAGTGATAAAAAGGAGGTGAAAAATGAAGGAACCATTGAGATTTAATTACTTTTCGAGTATGATAATAATCATATTCGGGGTAACAATATTGATGGGAGTATTTTACCTTATCGGTTTTGGACTTTGCCAAATTGCAGTTATCCCAAGCATAGTAACTCAATGTCTCGGATTTGAGATAATGAGTTGTTTTATGCCGATGTTGGTTGGCGATTTGGCAGTATGTGTGGTTTTGGCAATCTGGTTTGCTTATTGGTATGTTAACATTTTAATCTGGGGTTCCTAAAATAGGGCTTCTGTAAAAACAGAGCCCTATTAATTTAACAACAATATTAGGGGATTGTTTATTTTTAAAATAATGTTATAATTATTTTATTAAATTTAGTCGCAAATCTATGATTAACGAAGAACAATCAAGAATAGAAAAATTAGAAAAAATCAAATCAAGCCAAGTCAATCCATATCCGGCTTTATCCGAGAGGTCTCATACTGTAAAACAAGCGATTGATGATTTTGATAAATTATCGGAAAAAGAAACTTTGGTAATCTTGGTTGGACGTTTGGTTTTATTGCGTCTGCATGGTAAGGCGTGTTTTGCCAATTTGGAAGATGGAACGGGCCGTTTTCAGATTTTTTTCGCCCAAGACAATGTTGGAGAAAAAGAATATCAATTCTTTACGGAAAATATTGATGTCGGAGATTTTTTGGAAATAAAGGGTCATCTTTTTATTACCAAAAGAGGCGAAAAAACCATTAAAGCGACAAGTTGGAAACTTTTATCCAAGGCTCTTCTACCGCTTCCGGAAAAATGGCACGGTTTGTCTGATGTGGAAACCAGATATCGCCAAAGATATTTGGATTTAATCGCCAATCAAGAAGTAAAAGATATTTTCGTTAAACGGACAAAAATGATAAAATTAATCAGAGATTTTTTCAATCTCCGAGATTATATGGAAGTCAGCACGCCTGTTCTCCAAGGAATAGCCGGCGGAGCAATTGCCCGACCGTTTGTCACTCATAATCACGCTTTGGATATTGATTTATATTTAAGAATTGCGCCCGAACTTTATTTAAAAAGATTGATTATCGGCGGATTTGAAAGAGTTTATGAAATTGCCAAATGTTTTCGCAATGAGGGCATTGATGCTTCTCATAATCCCGAATTTACTCAAATAGAATTTTATCAATCATATGCCGATTATAATGTTCTGATGAGACTAACCGAAGAATTATTTGAATATTTATTATCAAATTTGGAAGGAAAATTAACCATTGAATATCAAAATAATACTTTGAATTTCAAATCGCCTTATCCGCGATTGGAATTCAGACAAGCGATTAAAAATGAAACAGGTCTTGATATTGAAGAATATCGAGATTTAAAAGGATTGATTGAACAAGTGAAAAAACTTGGCATAACAGTTGAAAAATCATGGGATAGAGGCAAAATTTTGGACGAACTTTTTAAAGAGCGCGTCAGGCCAAAACTCATTAATCCAACTTTTTTAATTCATCACCCGATTGAACTTTCACCCTTGGCCAAAAAATGTCCGGATAATCCGAATTATGTGGAAAGATTTCAATTATTGGTGGCCGGAATGGAAATTTGCAATGCTTTTTCCGAATTAAACGATCCTTTGGATCAAGAATCAAGATTTAATGAGCAAGATAAATTACGCGAAAAAGGGGATCAAGAAGCACAAGGTCTTGATGAAGATTTTGTTAAAGCTTTAAAATACGGCATGCCGCCTACAGCCGGCGAAGGAATTGGCATTGATCGTTTAGCTCTTATTTTAACCAATACTTGCAACATTCGGGAAGTAATTTTGTTTCCAATTTTGCGACCTAAGTCGGAAAAATAATCCGTTAATTGAGTAATTTAATTCATTATGTTAGATATTAAATTCATCAGAGAAAATAAAGAAAAAATCAAGCAGAATATTATTAATCGGAAAATGGATCCGCAAAAAGCTGATGTGGATGCGTTATTGGAATTGGACGAAGAATACAGAAAAAAATTAACAGAAGTGGAAAATATTCGCGCTGAGAGAAATAATTTAACTGCAGGCAAGGATGAGGCGATAAGGGCCAAAGGAAAAGAATTGAAAGAAAAATTAAAAACCACCGAAGAATCCCTTGAAGAAATTAAAACTAAAATGGACAAATTGGCTGTTTGGATTCCGAATTTAATGAGTGAAGACACGCCGATCGGCAAGAGCGAAGACGATAATATTGATGTCAGAGTTTGGACGCCGGAAAAAGGATATTTGGATAAATCTTTACTGGGAAAGGGATTTGAAGTCGCCACCCAGATGCCAAAATCTGATTTTCCGGGCAAAGATCATATTGAATTGGGCAAGGATTTGGATATTATTGATGTGGAACAAAGCGCCCTGACTTCAGGTTCAAGATTTTGTTACTTGAAAAAAGAAGCGGTTATTTTGCAATTCGCGATTATTGATTTGTTATTCAAAGAACTTTTAAGAAGAAATTTTATGCCCATGGTTGTGCCTTTAATGGTCAGAGAAAGAGTTCTTTTCGGCACCAGTCATTTTCCGGAAGGATATGATCAGGTTTACAAAATCAGCGATGAAAACGTGGAAGATAAAAATAAATTATTTTTAGTCGGTTCTTCCGAGCCTTCTCTTTTCGGTTATGGAATGGACAAAAGATTTTCAGAAAAAGATATGCCTTTTAAAATGTGTTCTTTGTCTTCTTGTTTCAGAAGCGAAGTCGGTTCTTGGGGAAAAGACGTTCGCGGAATAAAAAGAGTCCATCAATTTGATAAATTGGAAATGGATGTTATTTGTCTCCCCGAACAAGCAGATGAAATTTTTGAAGAATTGGTGTCTATTAACGAATGGCTGTTGCAACAACTTAAAATGCCTTATCGGGTGATTCAGAAATGCACCGGTGATGCCGGTTATGCGGCCAGCCACAAGCAATATGATGTTGAAACTTGGAGAATAGCGGCTAATGAATTTATGGAAACAATGACTGATACCAATGCGACTGATTTTCAAGCCAGAAGATTGAATATCCGTTATCAAAAAAATAATAATGAAAAAGGATATTGTTATACTGTTAATGATACGGGCGTGGCCTTGGGAAGAATGATTTTGGCCGTTCTGGAAAATTATCAGCAAAAAGACGGATCAATCTTGATCCCCGAAGCTTTGCAAAAATATTGCGGTTTTTCAAAAATTGAAAAAAAGTAAATATTGTATTTATAGATTTGTTAAATAAAAAAATAAGGTGCCAGTTAAAATTTGAACTGGCACTTTATTTTTTTATCTCTAAGGTAATGAAGCCAAACTTAAGTAAAATACGACCATACCACAAATGGATACTATATGGCTTATAATTGTGGTTTTGCTTATTGGTATGGGCTTATAATACTGAGGATATTTCTGTGTCATATAGTCATTATACGAATTACTACAATATGACGAAGCTGCTGTAAGTTGACCAAAAATAAACATTCCAAAGCCAACCCACACCAAAATCAATTTGACTTCCATTTTTTCCTCCTTTGTAAAAAATCACTTTTTTAATGAGTAATCTTTATATTTAAATTATAGCAAAAATTTTATATTTGTCAAGTTATTTTTATAATTTAAAAAGGACTGATTTTTTATATCAAGTCCTTTTTTATTTTTGTTCTTTTGGAGCCGGCAAAGCCTTTATAAAAGGATATCCGATGGTAATTAACATTAAGAAATCACCCGGATAAGCCTTAGACATTTGGCGTAGAATTTCGAAACGTATTTTTTCTTCTTCCTTTCTACTCAAAAGTTTATATTTTTTTATATAATCTTCCAAGCTCGATTTTAACTCCAGTTTGCATAATCTTCTATCCATTTCATCTACCTCTTTCTTCATGTCATCAATTAATTTACCCAACTGATCCATGGATTCACCCAGTTGATCAAAAGGTTTTTTTATACTTGATAACCAATTACTGGAACGCCATAGAAATATGATTATGGCAATCGTAGCAGCTAAAGAAAGAATCGGTTGAAGAAATCTAAAAATTTCAAGAACAATCATTTTTCCTCCTTTTTAATTTATTATATCAAAAATTTTATACTTGTCAAATCGTTTATTTCTGATAAAATATACATCATGCTCACTTGGATTGAAATTAAAAAACAAGCGATTAAACATAATCTTGGCCAATTCAGGAAAATTATCGGGCCGAAGGTGAAATTAATGGCTGTGGTTAAAAGCAATGCTTACGGCCACGGAATAGTTGAAATAGCCAAAATTGCCTTAAAATCAGGGGCTAATTGGCTGGGGGTGGTTAATTTAGACGAAGCGCTGATGCTTAGGCGGGCGAAAATCAAAGCCCCGATTTTTATTTTAAGCTACTGGCCCCTCACTTGCGGGCAAGAGAGAGACTACTGGGAAATGATTGACCAAGTAAAAGAGGCGATTAAGCAAAATATTGATTTTCCTGTTTATACTTTTGAGCAAGCTGAATTTTTATCAAAAACCGCTAAAAGCATTAGAAAAAAAGTTAATATTCATATTAAAATTGATACCGGCGCGACCAGAATAGGCGTCTCAACCGAAGAAGCGGTTAATTTTATAAAAAGTATTAAGAATCTGCCAAATTTGAATATTGTCGGAATTTTTACTCATTACGCCGAATCAGAATCAAAAGATCAATCTTATACCAATCAACAAACGGAAAAATTTCAAAAAATATTATCTTTGTTAAAATTTTTCGGCATTAAAATACCCTTGATTCACAGCGGTTGTTCGGCTTCAACAATTAATAATTCAAAAACATTTTTTAATTTGGTCAGAGTCGGCCTTGGCATGTACGGCCTTTATCCATCTGATTATACGAAAGTAAATGCTCAAAATAAAAAAAAATCCGCCCGAGGCGGATCGGCCTTGGGTCGAAAAGTTAAATTTGAACCGGCCTTATCATGGAAAACAAGAATTATTCAAATTAAAAATGTGCCTGCCGGAACTTTTGTCGGATATGACAGAACTTATCAAACAGATAAAACGACAAAATTGGCTATTTTGCCAATCGGTTATTTCGACGGTTATGATCGCCATCTTTCAGACTGCGGCCAAGTTTTGATTCGCGGTAAATATTGCCCGATTCGCGGAAGAATTTGCATGAATTTAATAATGGTTGATGTCAGCAAAATACCTGACATCAAAGAAGGGGAAGAAGTGGTTTTAATCGGTAAACAAAATAAAAACGAAATTACAGTTGATGATTTGGCCAAGAAAATAGGCACTATCAATTACGAAGTAGTTTGCAGGATTAATTCATTAATTTTAAGAAAATATGTCTAAACAAAATCAAAAATCGCTTAAATTGGAAATCTTGGAAAAATTATCTTCTTTAATTACAGCCGGTTTCGGTTTAGTGGCGGCCTTGGCTTGGAATGAAGTAATTCAAGATTTTTTTGCTACAATTTTTCCAAAACCAAATATGCTCTTGGGAAAATTTATTTATGCCGTTATTATTACTTTGATTATCGTTATTATTACCGTGAAACTGGGCAATATTATAAGCAAGCTTAAAGAGGCGATTAGCGAGGAAGAGAAAAATGAACCCCGCTAGAAATTTTTGTATTAGTAAGTTATTTAGCGGGTTATTTATGTAATAAATTTATGGCAATTTCTAACGGGGTGAACAATAAAAAATGGGAGTTATCCCAAAAAATGCCAAATGATTTTAAAGATAAATTTCCGGAAATTCATCCGGTGATTTTGCAATTGTTTTACAGTCGCGGACTTAAAACCCAAGAAGTGATTGATGAATTTCTTTTGCCTGATTATTCGCAAGACTTGCACGATCCTTTTATTTTTCAAGATATGGCCAAAGCGGTAGACAGAATTTATCAGGCCATTGAAAAAAAAGAAAAAATTTTAATTTACGGAGATTATGATGCTGACGGAGTCACGTCTTCAGCTGTTCTGTTCAATGCTTTCACAAAATTGGGGACGGAATTTTTAAAAGTGTATATACCAGATCGAGAAAAAGAAGGATACAGCTTGCATAAAAAAGCGATTGAAAAATTTATTGAAGAGGGAATCAATTTGATTGTTACTTGCGATTGCGGCACTACGAATAAAGAAGAAGTGGAACAAATAAATCAGGCAAAGATGGATATTATTATCACTGATCATCATCCCACCACTCAAGAACTGCCCCCGGCTTATGCTATTATTAATCCTCAATTGCCGCGCGAAAAATATCCATTTCGTTCTTTGGCTGGCGTGGGAGTTGCCTTTAAATTGATTCAAGCTTTATTAAAAGATAAAAGATGCTTAATTCCGAATAAAGAATCTTTTGAAAAATGGATACTTGATTTGGTGGCTATCGGCACTATTTCTGACGTTATGCCGCTTTTGGGCGAGAATAGAACTTTAGTTAAATATGGATTGGTTGTTTTGAATAAAACTTCCAATATAGGTTTAAAAGCTTTAATCACTCAGGCAGGCTTGACTTTGGGCGCGCTGGATACTTGGAGTGTTAATTTTCAAATTGGGCCCAGAATTAATGCCGCGGGCCGAGTCAGTCACGCTAATGATGTTTTAAACTTATTTTTAGAGACAGACCAGGAGAAGGTTAATGATTTAGCTATACATTTAAATTCTTTGAATACAAAACGGCAAAAGGCGGTGGATAAAATTTTAAAAGATATTAAAAAATCTCTAGGCGAAGAGGTTAAAGATAAAATAATTGTGGTTTGCGGTGAAGATTGGCCAGCCGGTCTTCTGGCAATAATTGCCGGAAATTTAATGGATAAATATTTTAGACCGGCAATAGCTATATCAATTCATAAGGAAGAAATATCTATGCGAGGTTCGGGCAGATCCATTCATGGTTTTGATTTGGCTAAAGTTTTAGAAAAATTTCATCATTACTTTTCTCATTATGGCGGCCACGCAAAAGCTTGCGGTTTTACATTGAAAGATAAAAATAATTTGGAAATTTTTATTAAAGAATTGACTCAACTGGCAAATGATAAATTAAAGGATGAAGATTTGTGTCCAAGACTTTCAATTGACGCGGAAGTTAGTTTATCCGAAGTTGATTGGAGTTTATATGACGACTTAAAAAAACTTGAACCGTTTGGACAGAATAATAATTGCCCTAATTTTTTGGTTTCCAATGTTAAATTGGACAATATTGAATCAGTCGGAAAAACCAGTCAGCATTCCAGATTAATCATTGAGAAGAGAAAAATGATTTATTTTAACGGCAATCAAAAAATGACTGAATTGAAAATAGGTGATAAAATAGATGTGGTGTTTCAACTAAGTATTAATCAGTGGAACGGCCAGCAAGAATTGCAAATGAAAATTGTTGATATTAAAAAAGCTAACTAAGCTTATATACTATGAAACTTATATTATATACAGATGGAGGCGCGAGAGGCAATCCCGGTCCGGCCGGCGCGGGGGGTGTAATTTATGATACTGACAAAAAAGTCGTAAAAAAATTTGCCCAATTTTTAGGCAAAGCAACCAATAATCAGGCTGAATATCAGGCCCTGGTTTTAGGGTTGGAATTGGCCAAAAAATTGTCCGCAAGTGAAGTAGATTGTTATTTGGACAGTTTATTGGTGGTTGAACAGATGAATCAAAAATGGAAAATAAAAAATAAAGAATTAAGCGTTTTATTTGTTAAGGTTTGGAATCTTGCACAATCTTTTGAAAAAGTTAATTTTTATCATATCCCGCGCGAAAAAAATGAGGAAGCGGATAAACTAGTTAATGAAATTATTGACAAAAATACTCTTTGATATTGACAAAAATTAAAAATAATTTAAAATTAAATGCAAATAGTTCTTTAAGGAGGTAATTATGCAAAAACAAGAATGGTCAATAGAGAAACCATGGTGCGTATGTCTTGGATCATCAGGTCCAATATTTATCGGTAAAGTGCAAGAAGATGATATTGGAGGTGTTTACGTAAAACGCTCAGAAAAACCAGGATATTACAGGGAACTATGGAATCCGCCGTATGTTTTGAGATTTGAAACAATAATTGAGGCAATTATAAAATTTGCCAATCTTTCTCATAAACATTTGAGACAAATAAAAGATAGCGCATTATTCTGTTTTCCATCTGAAGAAGAACGCATTCAGGAGATTAAATCCTAGGATGCACGGTTTTTGTAAAAGAGGGGTATAGGCGCCTACCCCTCTTTTTTATTTTTAAAAAACTAGAAGATTGACAAATACATGATTTTCTGCTATTATTTAACAGCAGACTGGATAATTGCCCCCCACCACTTTTAGACCTTATTTATGTTTATTTATTATAGAGTCTAAAAGTGGTGCGGGGAGGAAAGTCCGAACACTTCCCTGGCTTTAGTCAGGGAGCAGGGTAGCGGGTAACGCCCGTCCACAGTAATGTGAGAGGTGCGAACAGTGACGCCGCAATCCGAAAGGGTTGAGGCTTCCGAACTTGTTCGGAAGAATCCCAAAAGTAATTTTGGGAGTGAAACGGCCAAATCCTTACCTGAGTGAAAGACCAAAGGCTTTGTGCTTTGCACAAGGCAAGGTAGGTCGCCAGAACCTTGATGTAAATCAGGGTCCAGATAAATAATTATCGCCTTTCGGGGTACAGAATTCGGCTTATAGGTCTACAACAAAAAAATGGGCATTCTTGCCCATTTTTTATTTTTTTGATATACTAATACTGTATTCTTATGAAAAAATCAGATCTCATATTTTCTACAATTTTACTGCCGGTTGATTATTTAATGTTGATTTTATCGGGTATTTTTGTTTATTATTTAAGATTTGCCGCTTTAACCGAGTTGCGGCCGGTAATTTACGAAATACCGTTTGGCAGATTTTTTATTACCATTATTTTTGTCGCCTTGACTTGGTTGGGAGTTTTTGCTTTAACCGGATTATATGCTTTGGGAGAAAGAAGGCATTTTTCTCAAGAATTCGGCAAGATTTTTTTGGCTTCCACGGTTGGGATAATGTTGATTGTTCTTTTTATATTTTTTAATGGTATTTATTTTTCTTCCCGTTTTATTATTTTGGCCTGTTGGATTATGGCGATTGTTTTTGTCAGTTTGGGCAGAATCTCGGTTCATCTTATACAATTACTTTCTTATCGGCGCGGTAAAGGATTGGAGCCGATTTTAATTTTTGGAAAAGGAAAAATTGCCGAAGAAATAATGCAAAATATTAAAAATAATTCAGGTTTGGGTTATAAAATTTTAGACAACCCGTTAACAATTGATGAGCTTTTAATAAAATGGAAAAATCAAGCCAGTAATATTACTCAAATTATTCAGGCAGATCCTAATCTCGAACAAGATCAAGCATTAAAATTGATTGATTTTTGCAATGAACATCAAATCACGCTTAAATATATACCTAATGTTTTTGGGACATTATTCAGTAATATAAGAACTGAAACTTTTTGCGGTTTGCCGATTATTTCCATTAAAAGAACCGCGTTGGAAGGATGGGGAAGGGTGATAAAAAGATCTATTGATATAATTTTATCAATTTTCAGTTTGATAATCCTGTTGCCGTTTTTTTTGATTATCGCAATATTGATTAAATTAAATTCAAAAGGGCCGGTTTTTGTAAAATTAAAAAGAGTGGGAGGGCGCGGAAAAAAATTCAAACTTTATAAGTTTCGTTCAATGGTTAATAATGCGGAAGTTTTTAAAAAAGATTTAATGAAATATAATGAACGTACCGGACCGCTTTTTAAAATAAAAAATGATCCGCGCATTACCAAGGTTGGTAAATTTATTCGCCGTTATTCAATTGACGAATTGCCTCAACTTTTCAATGTTTTAAAAGGAGAAATGAGTTTGGTGGGGCCTCGGCCGCATGAACCGGAAGAAGTGGAAAGTTATCAAAAACATTATAAGCAACTGTTGATTTTAAAACCGGGCATTACCGGTTTGGCGCAAATTTCGGGTCGTTCCGCTTTATCCTTTGAAGAAGAAGCAGAACTGGATATTTATTATATTGAAAATTGGTCTTTAAGCTTAGATCTGCAAATTTTATTAAAAACAATACCTGTTGTTTTAAGCGCCCGAGATGCCGCATAATAATTTAATAAAAAAATGAAAAAATTAGAATTAGAAACAATAATCGGTTTGGAAATTCATTTGGAAAGCAAAACTCAGAGCAAGCTTTTTTGTTCTTGTTCCAATAATACCAAATTAACCGAACCGAATGTTCAGATTTGCCCGATTTGTCTGGGTCAACCCGGCGTATTGCCTGTATTTAATAAAGAAGCTTTAAAAAATGTTTTGATTTTAGGATTGGCATTAAAAGGAAAAATAAATTTAATTTCTTGGTTTGACAGAAAAAATTATTTTTATCCAGACTTGCCGAAGGGTTATCAAGTCAGCCAATACAGTTTGCCTTTTATCAAAGGCGGATGCGTTGAAATTGACAGCGCGGATGGCATCAGAAAAATATCTTTGGAAAGAATTCATCTTGAAGAAGATACGGCCAAACTGATACATTCTTCTGATGATCAATGGAGTTTGCTTGATTTTAATCGGGCCGGCGTGCCGTTGATGGAGATAGTGACAGAACCGTGTCTAAAATCTCCATTTGAAGCAAAAATATTTTTACAAGAACTTCGCACCATTGCCAGATATTTGAATATTTCCGAAGCAGATATGGAAAAAGGACAATTTCGCTGCGACGCCAATATTTCATTAAGGCCGCAAGGAGAGAAAAAATATTTTCCAAAAACGGAAATTAAAAATTTAAATTCGTTTAAAGCGGTGGAAGATGCCTTGGAATATGAAATAGAAAGACAAACAAAACTTTGGCAAGAAAAAAAACAACCCAAAATATCGTCTACTCGGGGCTGGAATGAAAAGAAAAAAAATACTTATCCTCAGAGAAGCAAAGAAGATGTCCAAGATTATCGTTATTTTCCCGAGCCGGATCTTCCCTCAATTGATTTTAATGAACTTAAAAAAGAGGATATAGATTTGGAGCTATTGGAAAAAAATATTATTGAATTACCCGGAATTCGCAAGAAACGCCTTATTCAAATGTATAATTTTTCTTCAATTGATGCGAATATTTTAATTGAAAATAAAGGATTGGTTGATTTTATTGAAGAAACACTGGTTAAATTAAGAGAATGGATTGTTTCTACTGATATAATTGATGGCACGGAAGAGGAAATTTGGGAAACATCCAAACATCAAATTTCAAAAGTAACCGCCAATTGGCTGATTAATCGTCTATTACCCTTACTTAAAAAGGCGGGAAAAAATGAAAAAGATATTTCATCGGAAAAATTCGTTGAATTCATTGTTTTGATTTATGAAAAAAAGATTTCAAGCACTCTGGCGCAGACGATACTGGAAAGAATGTTTATTAAAGATGAAAATTTGAGCCAAATTATGGATCATCCCAGTGTTAAACAAATTGACAGCGAAGATAATTTAATTGATATTGTAAAAGAGGTTATTAAAAATAACCAAGATACGGTTATTAGATATAAACAGGGGAAACACCAGGTTGTTCAATATCTGATCGGACAAGTAATGAAAAAGACCAACGGGCAGGCAAATCCCAAGTTGGTCCAGGAATTATTTGAGAAAGAATTAAGCTAAAAATTTTTTAATTAAAATTTGAGCTTGGTTTAATTTTTTAATCCACTTTATACGTTTGTCGCGTTTAAACCATGTAATTTGACGCTTGGCATAATGCCGAGTGTTTTTTTTAATCAAATCTGTGGCTTCAGGAAGAGTTATTTCATTTCGCAGATAAGAAATAATTTCTTTATAACCGATTCCGCTAAAAGCCCGCGAATGAGCAAGACCTGTCTTTGCCAAGGCTCCGGTAGGCAGGTATTTTTTTATCAATTTTTTAACTTCATCTATTAATCCTATATCAATCATTTTATCAACGCGCTGATTGATTTTTTGATATAAAGTCTGACGAGGCAAATTGATGCCGATTAAAAGAGTTTTAAAAAGCGGTTCACCTTTTTGACGCGCCTGAGAGAAAGGTTTTTTGGTTTTTAAACAAACTTCCAGGGCGCGAATAACGCGGCGAATATTTTCTTTTTGAATGAATTTTTTTGCTTCAGGGTCAAGTTTGATTAATTTTTTCCAGAGGTAATCAGGTCCGTATTGATTAGCCATTTTTTCCAGTTTTTTTCTTAATTTTTCATCAGGCGCGATTGCCGGAATATCAAAATTATCCACCAGAGAGCTGATATATAAACCGGTTCCGCCCACTAAAAACGGAGTTTTATTTCTTTTTTGAATATCATCAATGATTTCTATCGCTTTTTGTTTGAATTGCGCTACGGTGAATTCTTGATTCGGCTGTATAATATCAATCATGTGATGCTGAATTCCATTAATAATATATCTGTTCCGGGTTTTGGGCACTGCTTTGGCGGTACCAATATCCATTCCTTTATAAATTGTCCGGCTGTCGGCGCAAATAATTTCTACGCCATGCCAGCCCGAGGCTGGTCGGCCTTGGGCCGAAATTTTTTTTGCCAATTTTAAAGCTATATCAGTTTTGCCTGAAGCGGTAGGACCTAAAATAACAATGAGTTTTTTACGATTTGACATAACAAATACTTCATTTATACTTAAAGAATCAGTTAAATTTATGAATATTTTTATAAAAACATTACTTGGCGAAACTCATCCTCTTAATTTATTGTTTTATTTATTGCTTTGCGCCGGCCCGACATTATTATGGTTCTTCTTTTGTTTAAGATTTGATCGCCGGCAGCCGGAACCAAAACGCGAGATTTTTAAATTTTTCAGTTTGGGGGCGATTATTACCATCCCTTTAATTTTTATTGCCGGGCCAATAACGAATTGGGTGGAACAAAATTTGTTATTAAATTCAATTTTAATAATTTTTATTTTGTCTTTTTTGGTTGATGGCCTGATTGAAGAATTGGCTAAATACGTTTTATTAAATTGGAGTCTTTATCGTTGCCGTTATTTTGATGAGATAAAAGACGGTTTTGTTTACGGTATGAGTCTCAGTTTGGGTTTGGCATTTACGGAAAATATTCTTTATGCTCTTTTTTCTAAAGATTTAGCCAACGGATCTGTGATTTTATTATTCAGGGGTTTCACCACTACTTTTATGCATTATTTGTCAGGAGGAATTATCGGTTATCATTTGGCAATGGCTAAATTTTATAAGGGTAAAAGAATGACTCAGAAAATGTTTAAGTTTAGGGGTTTGATTTTAGCCATTCTGCTCCACGGATTATATAACAGCATTATCAGATTTAATTTTATGTGGGGTTTTATACCTCTGGCGATTATTCTCTGGATTGTATATTTTATTATTGTTTACGAAATGAAAGCGACTACAAACAACCTTCTAGGCCCCACGAAGCCGCTTGAGTAATTTTTACATTGTAAAACTCGTTAATTTTTATTAATGAGTTTTCCTGCCCAGGGCCGGTCAGCCTTGGGCTGATATTTTTTAAAAATATTTTAATATGTTTAAAAGTATCAGTCACACCGTAAAGATTATTTTTTTTATCATAACCGATTATTAACACTTCTATAATTTTTCCGATATATTTTTTATTATTTTCCAAAGCCGTTTTTTTTAAAATTTCATTTAAAATTTCTTCGCGTTGTTTTTTTTCTTCCTTGGTTACGTTATCTTTAAAAGTTTTGGCCGCCAAGGTTTGAGGACGAGGGGAGTATTGGGCAAGATAAGCCATGTCAAATTTTAGAGAGCGCATCAATTTAGCTGTATCGTTAAATTGTTTTTTTGTTTCGCCCGGAAAACCGACAATAATGTCAGTGGAAATGCTGAGATTTTGTATTTTTCCACGAAGCTTTTTAATCAGATTCTTATAATAAGATACGGTATAATGCCGGTTCATTTTTTTAAGTATTTCGTTATTGCCGGCCTGTATCGGCAAGTGCATATATGGCCCGACTTTCTTACATTCAGCGATGGTATTAATGAGTTCGTCAGTCAAATCTTTTGGATGATTGGTGATAAATCTTAACCAAAATTTACCCGGCAAATTATCCACCATTTTTAAAAGTTGGGAAAAATTAACATCGTTTTTTTGATAAGAATTTACGTTTTGTCCCAATAAAATTATTTCTTTATAATTGTCTTTTAATAATTTTTTAATTTCGGAAATAATGATTTTTGGAGATCTGGAGGTTTCTCGGCCTCGGGTGTAGGGGACGACGCAATAAGCGCAGAAGTTGTTGCAGCCGGTCATAATCGGCACATAAGCGGTAATAGGCGAAGAAATAACGGGTAAAATGGATAAATAGTCATCGGTTTGTTTGTTCTGTTGTTTGGTTAAAAATTTTGTTAATTTTGGCAAATCTTTTATATCAAATATCAAATCAAATTTTTCTTTTAATTTATTTTTATCTTTTAAGAGAACGCAGCCGGTTAAAATAATTTTAAGATTAGGATTCTGTTTTTTAATTCGATTAAAATTTTTAATCATTCCGTAAACCCGATCTACAGCTTTTTGGCGAACCGAACACATATTAACAATAATCAAATCCGCCTCGTTAATTTTTGAGGTTTCTTTATATCCGATATTTTCCAAAACTGCGGCGATTCTTTCTGAATCGCTTTTATTCATTTGGCAACCGAAAGTGATAAGATTGTATTTCATATGAGTTGATAATAAATTAACGAGCCCCAAAGGGGCCCCGTTGGGGTCAACGAATCTTTTACTCGTTAACTTGCCAAACTCGTTAATTATTTTGCTTTGATTATTTTTTATCTTTTATTTCTTTCAGCACTTTATCAATAAATTTCTTTTTTGCCATATTTTTAACCACATTGCCGCGCATTCTGACATTGAGTTTTTTGCTTTTTATTTCTTTGTCCCCGATAATCAAGATATAAGGAATTTTTTGTTTTTCCGCCTTGCGGACTTTATAGCCGATAGTTTCATTTGAATCATCAAACAAAACACTGATGCCGGATGATTCCAGCTCTTTGGCTATTTTTTGGCTCGCTTTAAAATGGTTTTTACCGATAGGAGTGATATAAACTTGAACAGGGGAAAGCCAGACGGGTAAAGCGCCGGCGAAATGTTCCAGTAAAATACCCATAAATCTTTCAAAAGAACCCATAATCGTGCGATGAATCATTACCGGAGTTTTTTCTTTTCCGTCTTTATCAATATATTTGCAATTAAATTTCAAAGGCATTTGAAAATCCAATTGAATTGTCGCGCATTGCCAAGTTCTTCCCAAACTGTCTTTCAATTGAAAATCAATTTTTGGTCCGTAAAAAGCGCCGTCTTTTTCTTTAAGTCCGTAATCATCGCCGTAGACATCTTTTAAAATTATTTTAAGAGATTTTTCCGCTTTGTCCCAAACTTTAATATCACCCATAAAATCGTCAGGTCTGGTTGACAGATAGGCTTTATATTCCAAACCAAACGGCTGATATATTTTTTTAACTAATTTGATCACATCTTTTATTTCAGATTCAATTTGATCTTCGGTGATAAACATGTGCGCGTCATCTTGAACGAATTGTTGGACTCTGAATAAGCCGGCTAATTGTCCTGATTTTTCTTTGCGGGTAATCAATCCCGGTTCGGCGTAACGAATAGGCAAGTCGCGATAAGATTTTAAAGAATTGTTATAAATTAAAATCGCGCCCGGACAATCCATTGGCCGCAAAGCGAAAGTTTTATTTTCGTCAGCCTTAATAAAGTACATATCATCTTTATAATGATCCCAATGACCGGATTGTTTCCAAATGGAAACATCAAGCATTGAAGGGCAAATGACGATGTCATACTTAAATTCTTTCTGCGCTTCCAGCCAAAAATTCTTTAATTTGTTGTAAATAATGGCGCCCTTGGGATGGAAAAACGGCATGCCAGGCGCTTCATCATGCATTGAAAATAGATCCAATTCTTTGCCTAATTTTCGATGATCTCTTCTTTCCGCTTCTTCTTGAAGTTTCAGATAATCGCTTAATTCTTGCTGATTTTCAAAAGCCACCCCGTAAACGCGCTGAAGCATTTTATTTTTTTCGTCGCCACGCCAATAAGCACCGGCGATTTTAGTTAATTTAAAAGCGCCTAAACTTTGAGTTGAACTGATATGAGGACCACGGCATAAATCAACAAAATTACCAAGCGTATAAATACTGACTTTATTATTGGAAGGTTCTTTTATTTCAGTTTGTTTGTTAACATCAGTGGTCCCGAATTTTTTAATATCATTTAATAATTCTATCTTATATGGCTGATCAGTTTTTTGAAACAAGGCGATGGCTTCATTAATATCAATTTCCTGACAGACAAACTTTATATTTTTTTTAAGAATTTGTCTGGCCACTTTGTCTATTTTCGGAAGATCTTCCGGAGTGAGAGAACGAGGCAAATCAAAGTCATAATAAAAGCCGTTCTCCACGGTCGGTCCAACGCCGAATTTGGCATTGGGAAATAATTCCAAAATTGCCGCCGCAATTAAATGCGCGGTAGAATGACGGATAATTTCTATTTTATTTTCTGTCATAATGTTAATTTTTTTAGGCGAGGGTTATATCGCGAGAAAAGCGTTTCGCAGGCCGAAGCGGTCCGCCAGCTGGCGGAGTCTTTTTGAGCGATTGTGACCCGAGCCCGTTACTTGATAATTTTTATATTAATTTTATCCAGAGAAGTCGGCGCTTTTTTTAAGAAGGGCGGCCAAAATTTTACTTGGACTTTTTTGATTAAAATGTCGCCGTCTTTCAAAGAAGAAAAATAATTTTTAATTTCAGTGGAATTTAATCCTCTAAGATGATTTTTTTCCAAGATTTGATTTTCCGAATTAATAACCATGGATCCGCGCATTTGGATTTGGATATCAGCGGTTTGTTTATTTGTGTCGTAATTAAGCAAACGATAAGACAAACTGGCCGGTTCATAAGATAAAAATTCTTTTCCTTGAGGAATTTTTTTCTTTAAAGCATTTAAAGCAATATCTAAAACTTTTTTTTCATCAAAAGCCGCTGCGCCTATTTTAATTTTTTCAGAAACAGTAAATTCGGTTTTTTCTTCATTGGGTTTGGCATCGCAAGATTCTTGCAAAACAGTTGACTTGGTGACAATTTTAAAATCAGATTGAGGAACTTGATTCTCTATTTCGATCATTCCTTTCTTGGAAAGTTTATCGCTCAAATCTTGTTTTAAGTCATCAATATCAGAGGCCATTATTATGCCGGCTTTTTTCAGACCGCCGGTCATCGCTTTTTCGCTTACAACTGATATTTTTTTTATCAGATCAGCGCTTTTTAAATTAGGGACAGTAAACGTGGATGGCCCGATTTCATAAGCCGCGCCCATTTTATCCGCCCGTACCATGGCTTTCATTTTGCCTTTGGCGGGAATTGAAGTTTGTTTTTCCAATCTAAAAACCAGGCCGTCAGGAGACAAGAAGCGGGTTGTGGCAATAAAATTTACTGACGAAGCAGTATTATTGGTAATAATCACTTCTCCTTCGGCAAAATCTTCGGCCGAGACCGTAGATTTAGGTTGGCCTTTTTCTTCTGATTCCTGGGTATTTTCCAGAATGGTCGCCTGAATAGAATCTGAATTAGAAGAAACAGCAGATTGAGCTTTTAAAGTCATATCAAGATCAATTTCCTCGGGTTCTGGCGTAAGGGTGATTGTGACTCCATACGAAGCGACAAATAATCCCCAAATTAAACCAATAATCATTAAGGCTACCAAAATGAAAAATATGTAGCTGATTTTTTGATGAGGAGAAATGAAAATTGTTGGCATACTAAAATTATTTAAAAATTAAGTTTGAGCTCTGCGAAAACGCAAAATTTTTAACTATAATTTTGTGTACCCGCCCAGATTTTTGGATATTTAATTATTATTTTTTAAGATAACTTGATTTTTTTAATAATCCAAAAACTTGGGCGGGTGAATGTTTTGTTGTTCCGACTTAACGTCCGGAGACAAAACTATTCATATTATACCATTTTTTACGATTTAAGCAACAACTCGTCCAATTTATGTTTGTTTATTTCTTTTACTTCTTCAGCGATTAATTTAGGCACTCCGTCTTTATCTGAAACGCGGCCGGTAACGGAAACTATTTTATTTTCTTGCCATAGGTTGGGATTTTCTTTGTATAGGTTGGGGAAAACAATAACTTCTATATCGCCGGTATGATCTTCCATCTTTACGAAAAGCATCATTTCTTTCTTCGCCGTAATGATTTTTTTAATTTTACCAACCAAACCGATAATTTTAACGCTTGAATTATTACTTATTTTCCCAATCGGAATTGAATATTTTTTTAAAATTTCGCTGTATTCCTGTAAGGGATGCTCGGAAATGAATAATCCCAACAATTCTCTTTCCCAAAGAAGTTTTTGCTGATGTTCGGTGGGCGGCACAGTTTGAAGTTTTAAACCCATTGTTTGTCCGACTGATGTTGCCCCGAATAAATTTGATTGGCCGTTTTCTTTGTCTTTTTGATTTTGCTTGGCGAATTCCAATATATTTTCCACATTGCCAAGAAGTTGTCCGCGTTCGCCGAAATAATCCATGGCTCCGCTTTTTATCAAACTTTCTATGGATTTTTTATTCAGATCTTTTGTTTGGACGCGATTTAGAAAGTCTTCCAAGTTTTGATAGGCGCCGTTTTCTTGAAGTTGTTCAATAATTGTTCTCACTATTCCGGTGCCGATATTTTTAACCGCCAAAAGTCCGAATCTGATTTTATTTTTATCAGTAACCGTAAAATTTTCAAAACTTTCATTGACATCAGGCGGCAGAATTTCAATTTTCATTTTTTTGGCATCTTCCACCAGAATGGAAATTCTATCAGTGTCGTTTTGATCAGAGGTAAGCAAGGCAGCCATAAATTCAGTGGGGTAATTGGCTTTTAAATAAGCGGTTTGATAAGCAATAACGGCATAACAAGTAGCGTGAGCCAAATTAAAACCATATCCGGCAAAAGGTTCTATAAAAGCGAAAATATTTTCCGCTGTTTCTTTGGGAATTTTATTTTTTACGCATCCGCTGACAAATTTTTCTTTTTGTTCTTTAAGCAAGGCGGGAATTTTTTTACCAACCGCTTTTCTTAAAACATCAGCTTCTGATAAAGTAAAACCGGCTAAGTCGCGGGCGATTTGCAATAATTGTTCCTGATATACGGCTACGCCATAAGTTTTTGCCAAAATAGGTTCCAGTTTCGGATGCAAATAAGAAATGGTTTTCAGACCGTGTTTTCCGGCAATATAATCTGGGATAAGCTCCATTGGTCCGGGGCGGTACAGGGCCACCATGGCAATAATATCTCTTAAATCAGTCGGTTTTAATTGTTTTAAATAACGTCGCATTCCGTCACTTTCTAATTGAAAGACGCCGGTACATTCTCCTTTTTTTAATAAAGAAAATGTTTTTTTGTCATCAACGGGAATTTTATTAATATCAATTTCTTTTTGTTGTGTTTTTTTGATAATTTTAAGCGCAGTTTCAACGACAGTTAAATTTTTTAGACCCAAAAAATCAATTTTTAACAATCCAAGATTTTCAATGGCATGCATTTCATATTGAGAAATAACCGTTTTTTCATCACCGGAAATATCATATTGAACTGGAAGATAATGATCTAATGGTTTTTGTGTGACTACAACGCCGCAGGCATGTTTTGAAGCATGGCGGCAGACGCCTTCCAATTTTATGGCAATGTCAATAATTTTTTTGGCGTCAGCATTGCTGCTGTAAAAAGATTTTAAATCACTGGCTTTATCCAAGGCATCTTTAAGATTGGTTCCAAAAGGAATCATTTTTGCCAATTGATCGCAGAAAGAATAGGGAATATCCAAAACTCGGCCCACATCTCTGATTCCGGCTCGGGCAGCTATGGTTCCAAAAGTAATAATTTGGGCAACATGATCGTGTCCGTATTTTTGTTCAACATAATTAATAACTTCATCGCGTCGCGTATCAGCGAAATCCAAATCAATATCAGGCATGACAATACGATCAGGATTAAGGAAACGCTCAAAAATAAGTTCATATTTTATGGGATCAATATCAGTGATGTTTAAAATATAAGAAATAATTGAACCGGGCGCGCTGCCTCGTCCGGGACCGACGATTATTTTATTTTCTTTGGCCCAATTGACGAAATCTTGAACGATTAAAAAGTAAGAAGCAAAGCCGGTTTTTTCAATAACAGAAAGTTCGTAATTGAATCTTTCCAAAATACTTTTATCAGGATTCGGATAATGGTGATCCATTCTTTCTTGACATAATTTTTCCAAATATTGATTGGCGGTTTGTCCTTCAGGAATAGGGAAATGGGGGAGCTGGACTTTTCCGAGTTCAATTTCCACATTGCACGCTTGGACGATTTTTTCGGTATTTTCTACGGCTCCGGGATAATCTTTAAAATCTTCAATCATTTTTTCCGGCGAACGAAAAGAAAAATCATCGAAAAGCATAGACATCCGATTTTGGTCGGTTTTTTTCTTCTTGGTTTGAATACAAAGCAAAATATCTTGAATTTCCGCGTCTTCTGATTTCACATAATGCACGTCATTTGTCGCTACCAATGGGACGTCGTATTTTTGCGATAATTTCAAAAGAGTTTTATTGACTTTTTCCTGTTCCGGACTATTGGGATGACATTGAACCTCTAAATAAAAATCTCCCGGCGCGAAAATTTCTTTGTATTTTAAAATAATTTGCTCAGCTTTTTCCAGCTGATTGTTAAGAATTGATTGAGGAATTTCTCCTTGAAGACAAGCAGTCAGGGCAATAAGTCCGGACGAATGTTTAATCAGTGTTTCATGGTCAATTCTCGGTTTATAATAAAAGCCCTCCAAGTGGGCAATGGTTGTTAGCTTGATTAAATTTTTATATCCTTCCTGATTTTTTGCCAAGAGAACCAAATGATATGGTTTTTCGTCTATTCTTGATTTTTTATCCAATCGGCTGTGCGGGGCAACATAAGCTTCTACACCGATAATCGGTTTAAGTCCGGCTTTTTTCGCTTTTTGATAAAATTCAATCACGCCGTACATTACGCCGTGATCGGTTAGTGCCAAAGCGGTCATCTCATATTTTTTCGCTTCGGCGATCAGATCATCAATTTTCGGCAAACCGTCCAAAAGCGAATAATGGCTATGAATGTGCAAATGAGAAAACATATTTTTTATAGTTTATATAGTTTTTAGTTGATAGTTATGGTTATTCAGTTATTAGTTAAAAACCAACTCCGACGTTTCGGTCGGAGCTCCGACCCATTGGCGTCGGAGAAACCAAAAACTATTTTTTATTTTCGTTATTTTCGTTATTTTCTTTTTCTTCTTTTTTTGCTTTAACAAAAGAGAATATTTCTTTTAAGCCTTGAGTAACCAAGCCCATAAAAGCGAGGGAGGTTACTTTCTCTTTTATTTTATCCATGGTATCTTCGGCTTTTTTGGAAACATTTAAAAATCGGCCGGCGGCTTTAGCGATTCTTATAGCAATAACCACGGCGATAATGCCCAAGAGAATATAAAAAAAAGCTATAAAAATAACAGCGACGCTGGTGGTGATATAGAAAAGATTTTGACTGGCCATATGATTTTTTTTGATTATTATTTTATTAAAATAAACATTATTTGACCTGTCTTAATTTTAGTCCTTAAATAGAAATTTTGCAATACCCATTGCCATATTTTAGCATATTTGTTAAAATAATTATAAAGAGTTTTGTCTCCGGACGTTAAGTCGGAGCTACAAAACCTTTACCCCCTCCTTTATCCCAACAATAAACTTTTGATAATCATTAGGGTAAAAGGCGAAGCCGCTTCGCTTACATAAGATTATAAATCAATAGACCTTCGATGGAGTAAAGGAGGGGGTACTCAAAATTTTAGTAAAAATTTATTCAACTTCGTCTCTAAATTTTAAAAAATTTTGGTATGGGAGAAAATATTATTTTCAAACAACTTAGGGCCGCTCAATGGTTGCTGGCGCACAAAAAAGATATCCGCAAAGCCAAGGTGATTTTTCTAATTATTTTGAACGCGGTTTTTTGGGGGATTGCCATTTGGCAGGGTATAATATATTTTACTTTAACCAAGAGCCATCAAGAAATGTTAGTGGAATTGACCAAAGAAAGAATTGATTGGACCAGTATGCATGAGCATTTCAAACCGCAAGACATCGTGATCAGTAATGAAACCGCTATTTTGACTTTGGCCAATGGACAGGAGTCGCAATATGATTTTGTGGTTCAAGCGCAAAATTTAAATGAAAAATGGATGATGTCTTCCATTGAATATTATTTTACTTTTAATGGCGGCCAAACGCTTGTGAAAAAAAGTTTTATTCTTCCTGATGAAAAAAAATATCTTTTTATTTTGGGTCAAAAAAATGCCTCTTCAGAAGATGTTAATTTTCAAATTTCAAAAATCAATTGGCAAAGAATTCGCCATCCTCGTGAAGCCAATTTGGAGATTTTATCAAAACTGATTATTCATGATCCTCAATTAAATTTAGTTATGACTTCTCAGGGTGTTGAATTCCCTCAAATTTCATTTACCGCCGAAAATCAATCAGTTTATGATTTTTGGGAAATTAATTTTACAATTGCACTTTATCAAAATTCAAGAATTGTCGGCATCAATACTATTCCGCTCCAATATTTTAAAAATGAAGAAAAGAAAATTATAGAATTACCTTGGGGGAAAATTGCGCCGCAAGCAACCAGTGTCGATATCAGGCCGGAAGTCAATGTTTTGGATTTAAGTGTTTTTATGCCGCCTAGTTTTTAAATTATGTTGTTCAGTCGTTTCAAAAATTTTGACAGCACTTTATTTGTTTTAATGGTTCTTTTAATTATTATCGGTTTAAGTGTTCAATACAGCCTTTCGCTTTCACAAGTAAATTTTAAATCCAGTAATTTTGTCAAACAATCAATTTTTGCGGTTTTCGGGCTTGTTTTATTTTTTGTCATAGCTTCTCTGGATTTTCGTTTTATTAAAGCGATTAACTTGGTTTTTTATATTTTAGTCGTGTTGTTGCTTTTGGGCGTCTTGATATTCGGACAAGTTTCCCACGGAGTAAAAGGATGGTTTAACTTGGGCTTTTTTAATTTTCAGCCCATTGAGTTGGCAAAATTGGCAGCGCTTTTAGCTCTGGCTCAGTTTTGGGGTTTTAGTCGACAACCGATAAGAATTCTTCATATTATTGTCAGTTTTATTATAATTCTTCCGTTGTTATTTTTAATTATGCGTCAGCCGGATTTCGGTTCAGCGATGATGATAGTAATTTTATGGTTTGGGCTTCTTCTAATGATGGATAGAAACAAAAAGCATATTTTGGGATTATTATTAATAATAATTTTGATTGGCGCCTTGGGCTGGTCATTTTTTTTAAAAGATTATCAGCAAGATCGTATTTTAACTTATTTGAATCCGCAAAGCGATCAAGCGGGACGAGGTTATCAAATTACGCAATCGACCATTGCGGTTGGGTCCGGCCAGATTTTCGGCCGAGGATTCGGTCTTGGAACGCAAAGTCAGCTAAGATTTTTACCGGCCAGTGAGACGGATTTTATTTTCGCGGCATTAACCGAGGAATTCGGATTAATGGGTACTATTTTACTTTTGGGTTTTTATATCGCTCTTATTTCCCGTCTTGTTAAAATTGCCAAAAGCGCTTACGATAATTTCAGCCAAATTTTTGTTTTGGGAGCGGTAATTTATTTTTTCTCCCAAGCGATCATAAATATAGGAATGAATGTCGGGTTATTTCCGATTGTCGGTATTCCACTGCCGTTTATCAGTTATGGCGGAAGTTCTTTATTGGTCAGTATGTTGATTTTGGCAATTATTGAAAGTATACTTTTATATCAGCCCTTTACCCACACACCAGAACAAAAATAATGCTCGCCCCAGTATTTTTTTAAAATTATTTTTTAATATAGCAATAAGTAAATTAAGTATAATTTAATTTGGGGGCTCACATTAAAAAATACATTTTTGTTTGGTGGGGGGTTTACAAAAAAAGGGGAGGTGGTATAATAATTCAATGACAAATTATTAATTACTAATTACTAAAAAATACTAATTACTAAAATATGTTAACTTTAAACGTAAAAAAGAGAGAATTAAAAGGTAAAAAGGTTCAAATCTTAAGAAAACAAGAAATTATTCCAGCCGTAGTTTACGGTCACGGCATAAAATCCGAGTCAATTGAGATGCCTTATTTAATTTTTGAAAAAATTTTTAAACAAGTCGGTGAAAGCGATTTGTTAAATTTGGAGATTGAAGGCGAAAAACCAAGAAAAGTGCTTATTACCGAAATTCAATATCATCCTTTGAGCGATAAAATAGAACATGTTGATTTTTATCAAATCAAAGAAGGCGAAAAAATTCATGTTGAAGTGGAATTGAAATTGGTGGGCGAATCTCCGGCAGTCAAAGAATTGGGCGGTATTTTATTTTCCAATATGACTAAATTGGAAATAGAATGTTTACCTGATGATTTGATTCATGATATTAAAATTGACATTTCCAAGTTAACCAAAATTGACGACGCGATTAGAATTAAAGATTTGGAAATACCCGCGAGTATTAAGGTTAAACATAATCTTGAAGAAATGGTAGTAATGGTTCAACCACCTCATTCTGAAGAAGAATTGAAAGAACTTGAATCAAAACCGGTTGAAAAAGTGGAAGAAGTTGCCAAAATAGAAAAAGCTCCGAAAAAGGAAGCTGAAGAAGTCGACGAAAAAAAGAAAAAATAAATTTATTGAATTTTTTATGGCAGAACTTTTTGAAAAAAGAAAAGCCATATTTATAAAATTAATCCCCAAAATGAAATTTTTTTCATGGGGATTAATTTTTGTTTTAGTGATTATTTCTTTGAGCGGCTGTCAAAAAAAACAAATTTTGCCGTCAATCAATAAATCAACGCCCGAGCAAGCGAATAATTCCAATCAAAATAATGTTGCTCCGGAAAATAATAATGCAACCGAGCCTCAAATTGCATTGATTTCAGAAGGAATAAAATTGCCAATAGCGATAATGATGGATAATTTTATTGACTCGCGGCCGATTAGCGGAATAAACAGTGCTTCAATAGTTTATGAATCACCGGCCGAAGCCGATATTACTCGTTTTTTGGCTATTTTTAATCAAGACGCATTGCCGGATAAAATCGGGCCGATTCGTTCAGCCAGGCCGTATTTTGTCAGCTGGGCAGAGGAATATGGCGCTTTGTATATTCATGCCGGAGGAAGCGATCAGGCGCTTAAAACAATCAAGAATGATCAAAATAATAATAAGATTTATGATTTAAATGAAATCAGCGGAGGCGGCGCGTATTTTTGGCGCGATCATAATCGAGTTGCTCCAAGCAATTTATATACTTCAGGTGAGTTTATAAAAAAGGCTATAGAAAATAAAAATTTGCCGGAAAAAATAAAAACAAATTTCAGCGGCTGGAAGTTTTCCAATGATATAAATCTTGTCAGTCAAGAAACAAGCGAATTCATTAAAATCGGTTATCTTGATCCGGTAGCTTGGAAATTTGATTCAAAAACAGATTTTTATTCGCGATTTTCCATTGATTCAAAAACAGGCACTTTGAATCTTTTTGTTGATTCGGATGGAACACAAATTAAAACAAAAAATTTAATCATTCAAAAAACAGAAATAAATATTTTAGACGAAGTCGGTCGCCGAGAAATTATGACCATAGGGGACGGCGAAGCGATGATTTTTCAAAAAGGTAAATTGACCAAGGGCAAATGGCAAAGAGGCGGTTCTCAGGAATTAACGAAATTTTATGATACATTTGACAAAGAAATAGAATTTTTACCCGGTTCGGTTTGGATTGAAGTTGTTTCTCTTAAACACAAACTTGTTTACTAAATTAAATTTAAAAGAGGATGTTGTTTTTAACAAACATCCTCTTTTTTTATTTATTTCCGGACTGGTATTCTTTGGTTTTGAAGAAGTTCTTCTGTAGGAAATACAACCAAATCTCCTTCAATCCACTTTTCTCGTAAATATTCCGCATTAATGAGTCGCGGTATGTAATCATAACAATAATGATTTCTAATAGCCATTATTTCTAATTCTTTCTTTTTTATTCCGTACAGAGAAATACAATGATCCCCGACAACTCCTCTGACCAAGATTAAAATTTTAGCTACAAAATCTTCTAAACCCGCGCTACCCAGCGTTGAGAGACGTGATTCACCGTCATATTGCCAAATGTCATATTTGGCATTTAATTTCTTTATTTCCTCATCTATGTAAACTTGACTAAAATGAGAAAGAATTTTTACTTTTTTGCCGCGTTCATCAGTCCACAAACTAATACCTGCTTCCTTATTATCATCATCAGGCATTTCTACCCCCTTTTATTTTTTTTAAGAAAGTTAAAGAACTTATATAATAAAAAATATAACACAAAATTAATTTTTTGTCAACATGAAATAACAACCAATCGATTTAGACCGGCCAGGTCTTTTTTTATTTCTATTTCAGAATGAGGAAAATATTTTTTAATTATTTTTTTTATTTTTTTCGCCTGATTAAAATTTATTTCCAAGAATATTTTTCCGTCAGGCCGCAAATGATCAGCCGCATTTTCAAGCAGAGATTGATAAAATTTTAAACCGTCTTTTCCGCCGTCTAAAGCGATTTGCGGACTATGAGAAAGCAATCGAGCTTTTTGTGTAGGAATATAAGGCAAATTAGCCGCAATAAAATCAACCTTTTTAGGTAACAATTCTAAAAGATTTTTGTTTAAAAAAATGATTTGTTTATCTGTTTTATGTTTTTTTGCGTTTTTTTTTGCCACTTTTAGGGCATTTTTTGAAATATCAATGGCGTAGATTTTTGCCAAAGGCAAATGTTTTGCCAAAGTAATGGCAATATTGCCGCAACCGGTGCCAACATCCGCGATAGTGATAGAATTTAGAATTTGGAATTTAGAATTTGGAACAGATTTCAAGACTTCTTCGACTAAAAGTTCTGTTTCCGGGCAGGGGATTAAAACATTTTTATCAACCATAAAATCCAAATTAAAAAATTCTTTATGGCCGACAAGATAAGCCACAGGAGTACCTTTTTTTCTTTGAGTAATTAATTTTTTAAATTTTATTTCTTCTGTTTTTTTTAATTTTTTTTCAGAATGGGCGTAAAGCCAGATTTTAAGTTTTTTTACAGTGAAACTTAAAAGAACCTCGGCATCCAAACCGGGTTCATCAGAATATTTTTTTAAATTTTGTCGGGCTTTTAACAGCGCTTCTTTAATTGTCATTTTCTTGTTCTTCAAATGATTCAACGATTGCGTCCATATTTCCATCCAAAATATTCAACATGTTGAAAAATGATTTGTTCAAGCGATGATCGGTAATCCTGTCTTGCGGAAAATTATAAGTTCTGATTTTTTCCGAACGTTCCGCGGTGCCGATTTGTTCTCGTCTTTTGTCTCCCAAATCTTTATGTTTTTTTTCTTCATTCAACGCCAACAATCTTGATCTTAAAATGATCATAGCTTTTTCTTTATTTTGTCCTTGGCTGCGTTCGTCTTGGCAGGCAACAACTAAATTTGTCGGTAAATGAGTAATTCTTACAGCGGAAGAAGTTTTTTGAACATTTTGGCCTCCATGTCCGGAAGCGCAAAAAGTGTCAATTTTTAAATCTTTTAAATCTATTTTAAGATCCGCGGGTTCGGCTTGAGGCAATACCGCGACTGAAGCAGTAGAAGTGTGAAGCCGACCGCTTTTTTCAGTCTTGGGAATCCTTTGAACCCTGTGAACACCGCTTTCATTTTTTAAAATTTGATAAGCGCCAGAATCTCTTATTTCCAAAATAGCTTCTTTAAAGCCGTCCAATTCAGTTTTGTGCGATGAAATTAAACCAACCTTCCAGCCCCTTTTTTCCGCAAAACGCGAATACATTCTTAATAAATCTCCGGCGAAAATAGCCGCTTCGTCGCCGCCGGTGCCGGCTCTGATTTCCAAAATTACGCCGCGACTTTCCGGAATATTGGAAGATTTTTCCTTTTTATTGATTTCTGATTCAAGGCTTATTTTTTTTTCTTTTAATTGTTCCAGCTCTTCTTTGATCAAACTTAGCATTTCCGGTTGAGTTTCTTTATTTGATAATTTTTCAATTTCAAAAATTTTTTCGTTTGTTTCTCTAAGTTGATCAAACAGGCGATAGGTTTCTTTCAATTGATTGTATTTTTGGGATATTTCTTTCAATTTTTCCTGATCAGCATAAATCTCAGAACTCTGCAATTGTTCTTCAAATGATTTTAATTGATCTTTCAATTGACTGAGATTATTATCCATATTTTAATTTTACAACAAAAAATTATCCAAATAGTATTTTTGGCAACAATTCAATCGATATGAAATTATTCTTTATCCTTTTTTTCTTTGGCAGATTCTTTTTTAACTTTGGTCTTTTTGGTTTCCTTAATCGCTTTTGACTTGGTAACCATTTTGTTGAATCTTTCCAATCTTCCGGCTGTATCAATATATTTCTGTTTGCCGGTATAAAAAGGATGGCAAGCAGAACATATTTCCACGTGTATTTCCGGAACAGTCGAACCAACGTTAAATTCCGAACCGCAAGCGCAAGTCATTTTTGCTTGAGGATGATATTTAGGGTGAATATTTTTCTTTGGCATATAATATGATTAATTTATTAAAGTTATTATAACATGATATCATATCTATATTTTTTGTCAATTTATTCCACGCATTAATTAGCAACAAAACCAGCCCTACATTTTTGCTCTTGACTTTTTGGAAAATATGATATAATATAGAAACTGAAAGGAGGGAGATAAAAAGATCTTTAAAATTACTTACGAATTGACGGTCTTAGCCACAAAATTCTAATTTATGAGTAAATATTGGTGTTTTCTGGCTATGACTGTCATAATTAGTTCATAGTTCCTCTCGGGGCGAGAGGATAAATACCGCAAGATGCGGCTCAACCTTTTAGGTTGAGAAAATAATATCGGCTATTAGCCGAAAGGAGGAATTATGTCTAATAAATATGGACATCGCCCATACAATTGGTTTGAGGCGATTGTTAATAAACTGGGAGGCGAAGAAAAAGCTGAAGCTTTTCTTCGAGGTGATCTAAAAGTGGTTGAACCAACTCGCATTTGGCGCGAGCAGGATGACGTCATCTATTTTGATGTCACTTCTGACGGTACAACTGGTCCAGAATGGATTAATCGGCTCATGAAGAATGATTTCCGTATAAGCAGCCAAGGCGAGCAGTTACTATGTTCGTCGGAATTCAAGTCGACCAAGAGTATCACTTATCACATCGCCGTGTTCAAGAGCATGCTTTTCAAAGACGAGGAGCGGTGCACCAAAAAAATTCGTGAGGAAGCCAAGAGTCGTAAGCTCGGTACTCCGAATGCTGAAATTGCTTGTCTTATTCGTGAGAGTTTCACAGACGGAGAAGTTAAGGCTATGGGTTTGTCTAATATCTTGGTTATGCACGAACCTATTAAAAATTCTGGCGATTGGTATCTTTTTAATGTCGATTGCGGTAGTGGGGGTCGTTGGTTGGACACATTCCAAGATCATTCCGTCGAAAATAATTCCGACAACCAGTGGAATCGTGGCGATGGTTTTGCGTTCGTCGTTTCGCAAAAGTAATTTGATTATTAGTTTATTTTAAAAAAAAGCCCCCGAAGATAATTAAGGGGGCTTTTTGATTAGATGTTATTTAATTTCAAAAAATGGCCTTGCTTATTTTTAAGGATATGTTATCATGATACTTAATTAATATAATTTTTATACTTACAAATTTATGGTAAAACTTCCAAGCTTAGATGAATTAGTTGAGGCCGGAGTTCATTTAGGACACAAAAAAAGCAGATTGGCCCCTAAAATGCTTCCGTATATTTACGGAGTCAGAAACACTTCTCATTTAATTGATCTGGAAAAAACCCTCGTAAAATTGGAGGAAGCGATGAATTTTATCGCTGACAAAGTCGCTCAAGGCGGAGTTATTTTATTTTTGGGCACCAAACCGGCTGCCAAAAAAATTATAAAAAAATACGCCGAAGAAGTTGCCGTGCCGTTTGTTTATGAGCGCTGGCTGCCGGGCACTTTAACCAATTTTGAAACCATTGTTAACTTGATTGAAAAATTCAAGAAAATGGAAAAAGAGAAAGCGGCGAATGGTTGGGAAAAATATACCAAGAAAGAACGGCTTAATATGGAAAAAACTTTAATCTCTTTGGAAAAAATGGTTGGCGGAATAAAATCATTAACCAAAAAACCGGATGTTCTTTTTATTGTCGATACGCAAGAAGAAAAGACAGCTTTGAAAGAAGCGAAGAGATGCAATATCCCGGTTGTTGCCATGGTTAACACCAATGCTAATCCGGAAAAAGTTGACTGGGCCATTCCTACTAATGATAATGCGGTTAGAGTAATAGAATTAATAACCAAATTTATAGCCGAGGCGGTTAAAGAAGGTAAAAATCAAAAAGAAAAAAATAAAGTTGAAGTTAAAGAAAAGAAAGAAACTAAATAAAAGGAACGCGAATTTCGCTATAAATATAATTAAGAAATTAATTGAATTAATAAATATATGAGTTTAGATTTAGATGTTGTAAAACAATTAAGAGAAACAACGGGATTAGGAATAGTTGAATGCCAGAAAGCATTAAAACAATCCGATGGCAATATAGAAAAAGCCATTGAAGCTTTAAGAAAGAGTGGAGAAAAATTAGTGGCCACCAAGCAAAGCAGATCCACCAATCAAGGCATCATAGAGGCATATGTTCATTCCAATAAAAAAATTGCCGTGCTTTTGGAATTGGTTTGTGAAACAGATTTTGTCTCGCGCAATGAAGAGTTTAGCGAATTGGCTCACAATTTGGCCATGCAAGTGGCGGCTCTTAATCCAAAATGGATATCTCCGGAAGAAGTGCCTCAAGAAATTTTAGAAAAAGAAAAAGAAATTTACAGCGCGGATTTACCCAAAGACAAGCCTGCTGAAGTCATTGAAAAAATATTAAACGGAAAAATGCAAAAATTTTACAGCGAATTTTGTCTTTTGAAACAACCGTTTATCAAAGACGACAAATTTGCCATTGAAGATTTGGTTAAAGAAAAAATTGCCAAGTTCGGCGAGAATATCAAGGTTAAAAGATTTATTAGATTTGCTTTATAAAAATTATGTTCGTAATTTCAGTCCAAGTAACGCCATGGATTAATCCTTATAAATTTATTCAGAAAAGAGGTGATTTTCAGATAAAAAAAGGAGAATTTAATGTTGGTGATAAAGTGATTATCAAAACTTCCATTGGCGGAGATTTGGGCGAAATAACAAAGATAGATGAGATTAAAGAAAACGAAGAAGAAGCTGCTCGCAATGAAACAAGCGAGAATTTTATATTAAGAAAAGCCAGTCAGGAAGATTTATCCAAATATGAAGAAAGGAATAATGAAAAAGATAAAACAATCAAGAGATGCGAAAAAATAATCAAGAAAACGAATTTGCCGATAAAAATCATTGATGTTCTATTCGCTTTTGACGGAGGAAAAATAACTTTTGCTTTCACTTCGCCGTCAAGAATTGATTTTCGCGAACTTGTGAAAGAATTGGTTCAGGAATTTCACAAATCAATTAAAATGCACCAAGTCGGCGCCAGACAAGAAACAGGATTGATAGGCGATATTGGATCCTGCGGAAGAGGACTTTGCTGCATGAGTTTTTTGAAAAAATTGGGAAATGTGAGCACTAATTTGATTTTAGAGCAGCAATTGACTCAGCGCGGTTCTGATCGTTTGACAGGCATGTGCGGACGATTGAAATGCTGTTTGGTTTTTGAAGAAGAAATGTATAAAGAACTGGCTCAAAAATTACCCGCCATTGGCACTAAAGTAAAAACCGCAGAAGGGGTAGGAGAAGTGGTTGAACGTCATGTTTTAAAACAAACCGTGGTGGTGAGAGTTAAAGATGAAAAAATAGAAGTAGGGGTGGACAAAATTAAATTTTAATTATGAGGTCAAAAATTTTCCTTTGTTTTGTTATTTTTTTAACTCTGTTTTTTTTATCAGGCTGTACTAAAATAGAAAAGAAAAAAAATATGGAAAATTCCACTGACAAAAAAGCGGTTATTGTGATTGCTGATGAAGGTTTTCAAGATTTTGAATACAGTGAAACTCGGGCGGTATTGGAAAAAGCAGGAATTATTATTACCACTGCCGATTTGAAAGGCGATCAGGCTATTTCAAAATCAGGAGATACAATTAAAGTTGATAAAAAAATAGAGGACATTGAAATTAAAGATTTTGATGCCCTTATTTTTATCGGCGGACCCGGAGCGCTTGAATATGTGGAAAATAAAAATGTTCAGCAATTAGTTCAGCAAGCAATAAGCGAAAATAAAATTTTAGGCGCCATTTGCATTGCTCCTGAAATTTTAGCCAAAGCCGGAGTGTTATCCGGTAAAAAAGCGACAGTTTGGACCGATGAATTTGATAAAACTTCAATTGACGTATTAAGAGCCAATGCCGCCGAATATATAAATCAAGCAGTGGTTGCTGACGGCAGAATTATTACTGCCAATGGTCCGTCCGCTTCTTCCGAATTCGGACAAAAAATAGTGGAACTGTTAAATCAATAATTAAATATAAATAATAATTAATAATTTTATGACTGATAAAAAAATAAAAGTGGCTATAAACGGTTTTGGCCGAATCGGCCGACCAAGTTTTCGCATCGCTTCCAAATCTAAAAATATAGAGATTGTGGCCATCAATGATTTGACTGACACAAAAACTTTGGCTCATCTTTTGCAATATGATTCTCTTTATGGAAAATTTGAGAAAGAGGTGAGTGAGGACGGGAAAAATTTAATTGTTTACCCCGAGCAGAGTCGAGGGGTTGACGGTCCTTCGACAGGCTCAGGATTAGTAAAAAAAATTCCGGTTTTTGCGGAAAAAGATCCGGCTTTATTGCCTTGGAAAAAATTGGGTGTGGATGTGGTTTTGGAATGCACGGGATTTTTTACCGATTATCAGGGAGCGAAAAAACATCTTGAAGCCGGAGCAAAAAGAGTGATTATTTCCGCGCCGCCGAAAAATTCAGATATCCCAACTTATGTTTTGGGAGTCAATGAAGAAAAATTTGATTCAAAAAAAGATTTGATTATTTCCAACGGTTCATGCACAACCAACTGTTTGGCCCCAATGGCGAAAATTTTAAATGATAATTTCAAGATTAAACGCGGATTCATGACCACGATTCATTCTTATACCAATGATCAGCGCTTGCTTGATTTGCCTCATAAAGATTTGCGCCGAACACGCGCGGCTGCGGAAAATATGATTCCCACCACGACCGGCGCCACCAAATCAGTGGCAATGGTTATTCCGGATTTAGCGGGAAAATTAGACGGCATTTCATTGCGCGTTCCGACTCCGGTTGTTTCGGTAGTTGATTTTATTTGTTCAGTGGAAAAACAGACCAGCATAGCGGAAGTTAATAATAAATTTATTGCCGCCGCCAAAGGAAAATTAAAAGGAATTTTAAATACATCTGACGAACTTTTGGTGTCTTCTGATTTTCGCGGCGATTCTCATTCAGCGATTGTTGATTTGCCTTTAACTATGGTTAAGGACGACTTAATTAAAGTAATGGCTTGGTATGATAATGAGTGGGGATATTCTTGCCGATATGTGGAAATGGCCGAATATGTGGGGAAGCAAATAAGTAAATAAGCTGATAAGCTAATAAGTAGATAAGTTAATAAGTGATAAGTAATGACTACTGAAATATTGCAAAAACATCTTATCGAAGCTTTAAAAAGGGCTTTAACAAGTCTTTCTTTTGATTTTTCTCTGTTTAAAGAAGATTTAAAATTGGAAACTCCGCCAAATCCGGAAATGGGAGATTTCAGTATTTCTTGTTTTGGAATGGCAAAAGTTCTGAAAAAAGCGCCGACAGTTGTCGCTCAAGAATTAGTTTCGCAACTTAATTTGAATAAAACAAAATTTTCGGTTTTTGAACAAGCGAAAAATATCGGACCTTATCTTAATTTTTTCATTAATAAAAAAATTTGGTTTAAAGCGATTTGCGAAGAGATTTTATCCAAAGGAGATAAATTCGGTTTTTCAAATTTTGGAAAAAATAAAAAAATTTTGGTTGAATATTCGGGAGTGAATACCAATAAGCCGCAACATTTGGGACATTTAAGAAATAATTTTTTAGGCCAGACAACGGCCAATTTATTGACCGCCATCGGCTACAGAGTTGTTAAAATTAATTTAATCAATGATCGGGGTATTCATATTTGCAAATCAATGTTGGCTTATAAATTATGGGGCGAAGAGAAAACTCCGGAATCGGAAAAAATGAAAGGCGATCATTTTGTCGGAAAATATTATGTTTTATTCGCGGATAAAGTTAAAGAAAATCCGGAATTGTTAAATGAAGCGCAAAAAATGTTGGAACAGTGGGAAAGCGGGGATTCGGAAATAATCGCTCTTTGGCAGAAAATGAACAAATGGGCGCTTGATGGTTTTTATAAAACTTATGAAAAAATCGGAATCAATTTTGACAAATGGTATTTTGAAAGCGACACTTATAAATTGGGCAAGAAAATAATTTTAAAAGCTTTAAGAAAAAAAATTTGTTATCGCCGCGAAGACAAAGCTATAGAAATTGATTTAACAAAATATAATTTGGATAAAAAAGTTTTAATTCGGCCGGACGGCACGAGTGTTTATGTTACGCAAGATATCGGTTTGGCTTTTTTAAAAAATCGCGACTTCAAACCATACAAATCAATTTATGTGGTGGGTTCGGAGCAAAAATATCATTTTCAAGTTTTGTTTAAAGTTTTAGAATTATTCGGTTTTAAGGGAGTGGAAAATTATCGCCATCTTTCTTACGGTTTGATTTCTATCCCGGGAGGAAGACTAAAATCAAGAGAGGGAACAAGAGTGGACGCGGATGATATTATTTCTGAAATAGAACAATTGGCAAAAAGCGAAATAATGTCCAGTGATCCGAATATCAGTCCGGTTGAAGTTTCGCGAAGAGCGGAAATTATTGCTTTGGCCGCTTTGAAATTTTTCCTGCTTAAATTTACGCCGGAACAAGAAGTTCATTTTCAACCCAAAGAATCAATCGCTTTTGAAGGCGCGACCGGTCCTTATATTCAATATACTTATACCAGGATTCAAAGTATTTTAGAAAAAAGACCCGCAGAAGAAATTACGGATAAATTAATTGACTATAAAATATTGGGCAATCCGGAAGAAGCGGCTATTTTAAAGCTATTAGCGGCCTTCCCGGGCGTGACCAAAGAATCAGCCGTCTCGTATAATCCAACCTGTTTGGCGACTTATCTTTTGAAATTAAGCCAAACTTTTAACGAATTTTATCATAAACACAAGGTTTTAAAGGCGGAAAACAAAAGATTGATCAAGGCGCGTTTGATATTGATTCAGGCAGTGGCGCAAGTGTTAAAAAATGGCTTAAATTTAATGGGCATTGATGTGTTGGGGCGAATGTAAATTATAGGGAAGTATAAGAGGAAAATAAGGGGTTTGGTTATCCACACGCCTTATTTGTTTTCTCTTGATTTTCAGTCATTTTTCCTATATAATTACAGTATAAATGCCCAGTTTAATTGAAATAATTAATGGCGCGGTTCAAACTAAATAATTTGAGAATATTTTTGATTTACTCTTATCAAAAGGGGATTATTTTGTTATCTAAACTATCTAAAAAGTTTAGATTTTTTTATTTGACTCGCATCAAGCGCGACAAATCATTCCGAATAATTTATTCCGGATGGTACGCAAAAGAAATTCCGATTCAAAATTTGTCGGACTCCGGTTGGAAAATAAAAAAAATAAAAAAAGAAAACATAAAACTAGATTTCAGTTTTATGTTTTTAAATTTAAATAATTTTTTAATAAAAATAAAAAATCAAACAATAAATTTATTTGATAAATATTTTTCTGTCATTAAAAATTCAAAAATTATAATTTTTGAATTTCTAATAAAATATTTTAATAAAATAAAAAATATTAAATTTAATTTTTTCGCGCACTTGGCAATAAAATTAAATTTAGGGAAAATAAAAAAATCAGAAAAAATAATTATTGAGTCAGTAAATAAAAATAAAAAACTTTATCTCGCGCAAAATAAAAGAATATTATCAAAACAGAAAAAAAATATATTTGATGGTTTGCAAAAACAATTTCAGCAAATACAATATAAAAATATTTTTCAAAGTTTGAAATTAAAAAATATTTTTAAATTTTGGACGGAAAAGGAAACAAGTAAAAATTTATTTATTCAACGAATAAAACAAATTCGCAAACCGAAATTAATCGCAGCTATGTCCGGCTTGGTTATTTTTATTTTAATTTCACAATTGATTTGGCCGGCTTGGCAAGGTTGGGCTTTTGTTCAAGAAAAAAAATGGACAACTGCCGGCGAACTGACTTCCGGCACTTTGGACAATATTGATTCGACTGCGCAAGACGGCAGCTTGATGATTTCTTCGCCATCCAATACTTGGACGCAAACTGATTGGTCCGGCGGTTCGGAACAACAATCATGGTCAGATATAACAAAATATTATTCCGGCAATAACATTGATGCTTCAGAAACAGGAACGGTAAAAATTAATTTACCCACGCCTTGGTATAACGACAGTTGGGGATATCGCAGAAAAATCACCCTTACTGAAAATTCCACCCGAGATTTAACCAATTATCAGGTAAGAATTAAATTAACTTCTTCAAATTTTGATTTTTCCAAAGCCAAGTCAGATGGTACGGATATTCGTTTTACCAGCACTAATGGCACAAGTGAACTTAAATACTGGTTGGAATCATACGATCAATCAGGCCAAACCGCGGTAGTTTGGGTTAAAGTGCCTTCAATTTTAGCTTCTACAACTCCGGACATTTATATATATTACGGTTATTCCGGTGCTCCTAACGTGAGCGATTTAGCCAATACCTTTATTTTTGCCGATACTTTTGATGGCGCAGTGATTAATACGGATAAATGGACTGAATACGATACGGGCGGCAATTATTTAACCCAAAATGATAAAATTATTCTTTCCGGCGGCTCAGGTTCTTGGGCTCAGGTCGGGCTTGTTTCAAAAACCAATCTTAGTCGTCCTTTTGTGACAGAGGTTAAATTAACGCCAAAAACATCTACTTCTAAGCAATTTATGATCGGTGTTCACGATCAAACCGCTTCCAGTAATTACAATAATTTGATTTATGCTGATTATTTCAGTAATGCCAATTTTTATTGGTATCAAGATGGTGGTGGCGGTACACAATTGCCGGCTTACAACTGGGCGATTAATCAGCAATATCGTTTAAAATGGGTAGTTCATCCAATAGCTTATGGCCGAACCAAGGGTTGTACTTATTATCTCAGTACTGATAACGGCGAAACTTGGTCAATGCTTTATGACAGTTATTACAGCGTAGAAGATAGCGTTAGATTGGGTTTCGACAATAGTAATGGAATTTTTGAGCTAGATGATTGGATAGTGTATGGATTTGCCACTAAAGATGTAACTTATTCCATTGAAGGTGAAAGGGAAAAACCTACAGGTTCTTATACGGGTGATATGATTTCTTCCGCATATGAAACCGGAATCGGAACAAATTATTTGGATTTTTCTTCAACCGTAACCGAGCCAAGCGGTACATTATCTAAATTTCAATTAAGAGCCGCTGATACATTAGACGCGCTTTCTTCCACCGGCTGGCTTGGTCCGGATGGCGATACGGGTACTTATTATCAATCGGCTACCAGCACGGCTGTTTATACCAGTCTTGATAATAAAAAATATATTCAATATAAAATTTTTCTTTCCACTGATAGTTTAAGTTATACGCCGCAGGTAAATGATGTCAGTTTAACTTATACCAAAGCTTCGCCTGGCGATTTAACTCCGGTTTTTTCGCAAACCAATTGGGTTGGCGGTCCAAATCAATCTGACTTTACCGACACAACCAAATTTAAAGAAAGTTCAAATGTTGTTTATACCGAAGCCGGACAAGTTGGTTTATCAAAACCGGAAGAAACAATTACGGAAAATTTTTCCAGCACAACCAAGCGCGATGCCGCTCAAACTACGGCTGATTGGAATAGCGGTACCAACGAACTTACTTTAAAGAAAACAATTACGCCAAGGATAGTTGGTACTTATGATACTCCGGCTACTGCTTATGATGTGGCGATTTCCGGCAATTACGCGTATGTGGTGGATTATAATCAAGGCTTAGAAATTTTTGATATTTCCACCCCTAGTACTCCGATTTTAAAGAGTAAATTAACCAGCGTAATGGATGCTTATGGTATTACTATATCAGGCAATTATGCATATATAGCCGGTAATGATTGGGGTTTTTGGATCGTTGATATTTCAAATCCTTTAAGTCCAACCTTAGTTAAACGATATTATCCATGGGGCAGTAATACTTTAAAAGTGGATGTTTTAGGTAATTATGCTTATATAGCTCATGGTGGTGAAGGTTTAAGAATTGTTAATATCACAGATAGAAGCAATCCTTCAGAAACAGGTTTCTATGACACAACAGGTTCTTGTTATGATGTTAAAGTGCGTCAAGTCGGCGGAAATATTTATGCCTACGTGGCTGACGGAGCACCCGGGTTATTGATTTTTGACGTAACCAATCCGGCCAGTCCGGTTCTTCTTGATACTCTTGATACTGAAAATGCCCGTGATGTTTATGTTTCAGGTGATTACGCTTATGTCAGTGATGGAAATTATTTTAGAATTCTTGATGTTTCTACACCGTCTGATATTAAAGAAAAAAGTATTATAGATACTTTGGATGGCACTGAAGGAATTGATGTCAGCGGCAATCGCGCTTATCTTGCCAGCCATTCTTATGGAGTGCAGATTATTGATATTACCGATAAATCAAATCCAAGTAAAATATCAATGGTTGATACCCCTCAATATCTTACTGATGCTAATAATTCCGCTTATCAAGTTGCAGTTTCCGGCAATTACGCGTATGTGGCAAATGGGAATAATATTGGACTCGTGGTTATTGATGTGAGTGAACCGTTTTCGCCGAATTTTTCCGAAAGTTTAAAAACTTTATCCGACAGCCAAGGCGTTTATGTCTCCGGCGATTACGCGTATATGGCTGAAGGTTATCAAGGACTTCATATTTATGATATAACCGGTGATACGCCAAGTTATGTCGGCAGTTATGATACACCCGGTTATGCTCGCGATGTTTATGTCAGCGGCGATTACGCTTACGTGACAGACAGTGATTGGGGTTTGCAAATTATTAATATTTCTATTCCTTCTGCGCCAAGTTTTGTCAGTTGGTATAATACTCCGGGTACTGCTTACCAAGTCGTGGTTGATGGTGATTACGCGTATGTAATTGATGCTACTACTTTGCAAATTATAAATATCAGCAATAAAGCTTTATTAACCTTAACCGGTTCTTATAACTGTCCCGATAATGCTTATGGTTTGGATAAAGTTGGAAATTATGTTTATGTAACCGGTTATGGTCAAAATCCAAGTTTTTCCGCGGTAAACGTAACCAATCCGGCCAGCCCTACATTAGCCGGTTCGTATAATGGCAGCGAATATGGCAATCAAGCTTATGATGTTAAAGTAAAAACAGTTGGCGCTTCAACTTACGCCTTTTTAGCTTCTTATAATTATGGTTTTCAAGTTTTAAATATTACTAATTTAGGTTCTATCTCTCGCGCTACTTATTTATATAGTACAGAAACGAGTTATGGTATAAGACTATTCCTGTCCGGCAATTATGCTTATCTTGCAAATGAAAGAGGAGGATTGGAAGTAATTGATATTTCTAATCCGGCCGCAATAAATCGCCAGCAAAAAATAGACGTACCTGATTATGTAATGGATGTGATGATTGACGGAGATAATGCATATATGGCTGCGCGTTCTTCCGGACTTCAAAAAGTTAATATTACTCGGCCGGCTTCATTGTCTTCCACGCCAACCAGTGATTATGGTCGTGAAGTTTTTGTCAGCGGCAACTATGCTTACATGGCGGAAGAAACCAATAGCAGTTTAAGTATTTTTGACATAACTGATAAAACCGCGCCGGTATTTTTATCTAATAAAGATTTAGCAGGCACTTATTGCAATGATGTTAAGGTTGTCGGCAGTTACGCTTACGTTTCCTGTTATGACGCCGGTCTTTATATTGTTGATGTTTCCGATCCGGCCAATCCTGTTTATAAAGGCGTTTACAATACACCGAGTTATGCTTATGAAGTAATAGTTGACGGCAGTTATGCTTATGTGGCTGATTACACCACTTTGCAAATTATTAATATTTCTGATCCGACAAATCCAACGCTTACAGGTTCATATAATTGTTCCGATTATGCTTATTATTTGGACAAAGTCGGCAATTATGTTTATATAACCAGCTATAATCAAAATCCAAATTTAACAATAGTTAACGTAACTAATCCGGCCAGTCCGACTCTGGCTGGTTCTTTATATCAAAATGATCGTCAGTTAAATGGTATTAAGGTTAATGGCAGTTATGCTTACGTGGCCTATAGTGCTGCTTCCGGCGGAGTGGCAGTTTATAATATTTCCAATCCGGCTTCTATTTCTAAAACTGGTCAATGGGGTTTGAATGATTCAACAACCAATAGCAGTTTTATTACTTATAGCAATAATAAAGTTTATTTGTCAGCCGGCACCGGGGGTTTGCATGTGGTTGATGTAACTACGGCGGCCACTCCTGCTTATGTCGGGACTTTTGATACCACCAATACCGTGCGCGGCAGTTATATTTCCGGCAATTATCTTTATTTTTCAGATTACATAGGCGGATTGAAAATTTTGGATATTTCACAAACCATGGGAGCGCCAACTTTGGAAGGTTCTCTCGACACGCCCGGCAATTCTTATCGTTTGGATAAATTGGGCGATTATGCTTATGTGGCGGATTACAGCGGTGATTTAAGAATTATCAATGTTTCCAATCCGGCTTCGCCTTCGGCAACCGGCAATCTTTCTTTAACAGGCAACAGTTATGATGTTAAGGCAAAAGTTCAGGGCAGCAAAACTTACGCTTATGTTGGAACAGATCAACTCGGACTTCAGATTGTAGACGCGACTACGCCGGCCAGTCCTACATTGGCGAACTCGGTTAATATTGGAAGCAATATTTATGGAGTTGAGCTTAACAATAATTATGCTTATTTGGCCAGTGATACCGGAGGTTTAAATATCGTTGCTATTGGTGGGACAAATGGTTCGGATTCTGCGCAAGAATCTTCTGATAATGAAACTTTTCCATATAAAAAATCAATTGCTTTGACCGGAGCCGGCGACGCCAGTACGAATTATCAAATTATGGTTAAGGTCGGTTATAGCAGCGCCGCAACAGGAGTAAATTTAACGTGTTCCGGTAATTGTCAAGCCGATTTTGACGATATCAGATTTTATGATAATGACGGTGTGACAGAACTTGATTATTTTAAAGAAACATACACTTTGGGTGATAAAGCCACTTTTTGGGTGGAAGTAAAAGATAGTTTGTCCAGCGGACAAAACCCGACCATATATATGTATTATGGCGACAATGATGCCAGCACCACTTCCAGCGGCGCCAATACTTTCCCGTTATTTTTTGATGATTTTACCGGCACAACAATTGATACCGGAAAATGGAGCGAAACAGATACATCCAGTAAAATCAGTCAAAGTGATAAAATTGTTGTTACCGGCGGCGCGGGTTGGGGAAATACCAGTTTATACAGTGTGAGTGATTTTGCCAGAGCTGATAATTTGGAATTATTATTTGATTATAAACCGACTGGCGGAACTTCTGTAATGTTTGGTTGGAAAGATAGCACTTCCGGCAAGAGCTATACGGATTTAATTTATTCTTTCTATGATACTAGTGATACAAATCGTATTTACGAAGACAATGGTGACAGAGGACAATTTTCCGGTGGTTGGATCGCCAATAACACTTATAAAGTCAGAATGCCGTTGAAAACCGGTGGCGGAGCAAAATATATGCGCAGTACTGATGGCGGACGAACATGGGTATTAAATTATGATTCTTCGTATTCCACTGAAGCGACTGAAAAAATCGGTTTTATTAATTCTGATGCTGCTTATGAGATTGATAATGCTTTTATTCGTAAGGTTTCTTCTGCTGATCCGAAAATAAATAATTATATTTATAATGCCGGCGGTTCTGATTTAACAGAGCAAGCTTCGGGTAACGGAGATTTTCCATACAAAAAAACCATTGGTTTATTGGGCCAGGGTGATGCGGGAACGAATTATCAAATTGAAATTAAAGTTGGTTATGCTCCTACAACCAATGGAGTTAATTTAAGTTGTTCCAGCCATTGCCAAACTGATTTTGACGATATCAGATTTTATGATAATGATGGTACGACCGAATTGGATTATTGGCGAGAAACTTATACTGCTTCTGATCAGGCCACTTTTTGGGTAGAAGTTAAAGATAGTTTGTCAGACGGTGAAAATCCGAATATTTATATGTATTATGGAAATGAAACGGCGGATACCGCTTCTAATTCCGCTAATACTTTTACTGAAACAAATCCTGACACATTTGATGTGGGAAGCTGGCACATGGAAGAAGGTTCTGGATCTACTACTGACGATGCTTCTGCTAATAGTAATACAGCCACTATTAATGGCGCGACATGGACTTCATCTGGGAAATTCGGGAACGCGCTAGACTTTGATGGAGCTGATAATGTCAGTGTTCCTTCAAGTTCTGAATTAAGCCCAACAGACGCGATTAGCGTGGAATTTTGGATTTATCCAAAGGGTCGTTATTCGGATTGGGGAAATATTATTTATAAATCAGGCAGTTATGGTCTTAATTGGGAGGGTTGGAATGCAAGAATGAGGTGGACAATAGGCGCAAGTTGCGGCGGCAGTTGGGGTGGAGGAGGTCTCCCCACTTTAGCCTATAATACCTGGACTCATGTCGTGGCCACTTATGATAAAAATTTACCCAGCAATCAGATGAATATGTATTTTAATGGTGTTGTTGGCGAAACTTTAACCTGTACTAATGCTATTCCTGTTAATTCCAATGCTCTTGTAATGAAGATTGATAACAATATTCCTGTGGATCAATCAGAAAGATTAGATGAAGTAAAAGTTTATAATCGTGCTTTATCTGCCGATGAAGTTTCATCTTTATATAATTATAACTTAATTAGAACTCGTAAGTCTTCTTCTGTTGATCCGGAAGTGGCTAATACTATTTCACCGTTTACACCCGAAATAATCAGTTCTTTTGATACGCCGGGTAATGCTTGGGATGTGAAAGTGAAAACTATTGGCGCTGTAACTTATGCTTTTGTGGCAGATTATTCCGGCGGCGGATTAAGAATTATCAATGTAACCGATCCTGCCAATCCGGTTGAAGTTTCATCAATCGGTTCCGGAAATACTTTTAGATCAGTTGATGTTGTTGGTAATTATGCTTATTTGGCTCTTGAAGGCAGCGATCTTTATATTTATGATATTTCCAATATAGCTGTTCCTTTTTTTGTCGGTAATTACAGTATAGTAAATTATGAAGCTTACGATATACAAGTTATCAGTAATTATGCTTATTTGGCTAACAGACAAGGAGGTTTGTATATAATAGATGTCAGTAATCCGTATCGGCCGGGCATGGTCAGTCAATATAACACTTATCCGGATTATACTTGGGGGTTGATTGTTGAAGGGGACTACGCTTATTTGGCTACTTATACTACTGGTTTAAAAATAATTGACTTAGGTGATTTATCACCGCCGGTTCAAGTTTCAACTACAATGGCAGTTGGAATTAGTAATGCTCAAGATGTGGCGGTTTCCGGTAATTATGCATATGTGGCGGAATACAATTGGGGATTAATAGTTATTGACGTCTCAAGCACAAGTACACCAAGCATTGTCGGGTCAGCTCAATCTTTTGGTAATCCATATGCTATTACAGTGGACGGCGATTACGCGTATGTGGCGAGCCAGAATAGAGGTTTGGAAATATTTGACATTTCCGATCCGACAGCGCCGATTTTAACCAAATCTTATATTTGGACGGGCAGCGGTTCGGTTTATGATATTGAAGTAATTGGCAATTATGCGTATCTTGCCAATTATACTTATGGTATTAAAATAATTGATATTACTGATAAATATAATCCACTTTTAGTCGGCAGTGCAGGCGTAAGTGGAAGCGCAGCCGGTATTGATATACAAGGTGATTATGCTTATGTCACAGACTATGGTGCTTATATGCATATTTTTAATATTTCCAATAAAACTTCGCCGCAATGGATAAGCAGTTATAATATTACCGGAGGTCAAGGCTTGGTGTGGAGAATAGCTGTTTCCGGCGATTATGCTTACGTGGCTGACAAAGGATATAATTTATATATTTTTAATATTGCCGACCCATATAATATCGCGCTTGTCGGCACTCTTGATTCTGACATATCAGGACAGAGTGACAGGGGTGCTTTAAATCTTTTTGTCAGCGGTACGCGTGTTTATATTGCGGATTACACTCGCGGTCTGCAAGTAATTGATATCAGCGATCCGACTGCTCCTTATATTTTATCTTGCATTGACAGAGTTAAAGATAATCAATTGTGGGCTGGAGCTTATTTTGGCGGAGTTATATCTGTATCTATCTCCGGACATTATGCTTATTTGATTGACACTTTAAGGGGTCTTTGGATTGTTGACCTTGATCAATTATCAGAAACACCGGCAGTGAATACTGCCAGTGGCGGTTATGTGACAGATATAGAAGTGCAAGGAGATTATACTTATGTTTTGGCGAATAGCAGTGCCGGGAGCGGTTCAACGGCATTTTCTGTTTTATCAATTTTTGATACCAGTACCAATCCGGCCACTTTAAAGAGTCGAATAAAAATTTATGATGCTTTGGGGATAACGGTCAGTGGTAATTATGTTTATGTGGCAAATCTTGGCAAGGGATTATTAATTATTGATGTTTCAAATAAATCTGCTCCGCAGGGAGTCGGCGTTTATGATTCAACCGGTTCTACTTATGACGTGGCGGTCTCAGGAAATTATGCATACTTGGCGGATTATTCCGGCGGATTTAAAGTAATTGATATTTCTACTAAAACCAGCCCGGTTTATAAGACAGTTATTAATACAGGTGTCGCAACCCAGAGAGTTCAAGTAAAAGGCAATTATGCTTATGTGACTGATGCCACTACCGGTTTTCATATTATTAATATTACCACCCCCACTTCGCCTTCAGAAACAGGTTCAACTTTACCGGTCAATGCTCATTATGACTTCTTTGTTGAAGGAAGTTATGTTTATGTCGGCGACAATACATCGGGTCTAACAATATACAACATTTCCAATCCGGCCGCGCCTTATTTGGTTGGTACTTATGATACCATGGGTAATGTTTATGACGTAAAAGTTTCCGGCGGATACGCTTATATCAGCGATTATGGCGGCGGACTTTTAATTTTGGATGTTTCAATTCCTTCATCGCCGGCTTATGTTGGTAACTACATCAGCAAAAGCTCAACTTACAGACTTTTTGTCAAAAGGAATAAAATATATTTGGCTACGCAATATCACGGCGTGGAAGTTATAAATTTAAAAACACAAAATTCAAACGTTGTTTCAACCGGACTTGATACTTTGGCTGCTCCGATTTTAAAAGGTTCTTTAACCGCCACTGACACTGAGCCGACCGGCACTTCTATTACTTATTATTTAAGTGTTGATAACGGCACTACTTGGGAGGCAATTACGCCTGATGGCAGTGAATATACTTTTACCGCTTTTGGTTCTGATTTAAAATGGAAGGCGGTTATGACCACTGATGATTCAACAATAACTCCAACTATTTCTCAAGTTGTAATTTGGGCTTCAACCGGAATGAGCAATACCGGTTATCTTATTTCTTCGGTTTTTGAGCAAAAATCTCCAAATTTTGCTTGGGAAACCATAGAATGGACTGACAACGAAATACAAACTACAAGAGTAAAAGTTCGTACTGACGAGACTGCCGATATGGCCACAGCCACGACTTGGACAAATTGTCCATACGCGGTAGACGAAGGCGATCTTGGCGATTTATCTTCTGTTTCCTCAACTCAACCTTATATCCAATATCGTCTTGAATTCGCCACTTCGGATATTGATGAAACTCCGATTCTTAGCGATATTGATATAACCTCAGCGGTTTATGCCACCGCGACTTATGATTATAGTCAAACTAATCCGGTTGGTTGGTATCACATTGATTGGGTTAATTCCGGCGGCACAGACACGGCTGTAAAAGTTAGAACTAAAGAAGCGGATACTCAAGAAGGATTAGACGATGATACTTGGAGTGATTGGGTAACTACCAGCGGCCAAGATATCAGAGAAATGGCCAGTCCGACAAAATGGATCAGGCTTGAAGTTCAAATAGAAACAAGAAAAAATAATGTTTCACCGATTCTGGAAAGTTTAAGTCTTTTTTACGCGGTCAATGTTACGCCAACAGTCTCAGAAATTTCGGCTCAGGAAAACGAAAATGGAGTGGTTCAAATTTCTTATACAGTTTTAGACGAGGACAGTGATAGTATTAGCACAACTTTTCAATATTGGGATGGTGATTCTTGGGAAGATTGCGATACCACTACGGGTGAAGGCAGTCATGATGTCACTCCGGGTTTGCAGACAGAATTAACCGGCACGTGGAATGTAAAAACAGATTATAATAATCAATATCTTGCCAATTCTCGCATTAAAATTATTATTGATGACAGTTCGCCTTATTTAAATCTTGGCGAAGATCAATCTACTACTTTTGTAATTGATACGAAAAAACCGACTACTCCGACTTTAAGTATTAACTCAGGCGCAGCGATTACCAACTCTTTGTTTGTAACTTTAACTCCGGCTTGTGTTGATGACAGTGATTTAAAAGTTCAGTTTTCCAATGATGATTTAACTTATGGCACGGTCACCAATGTTGAAGGCGTGATAACTAATTCCGGCGAATGGGAGGCCAAGAGTATTGGTAAAAGTTGGATAATGAAAGCAATTGACGGCAGCACAAGAACAGCTTGGTTTAAATGTAAAGATATTTATGGCAATCAATCCGATACCGGCGGTTCGGCGACCATTAATTACGATACAGGTTTGCCCGGAGTAGTTGATAATGTCAGTATTGCCGATGCGTCAAATGAATATGTAGAACGTTATGCGTTGACTATTATGTGGGACGCTCTTAGTACTGAAGACAATCCTGATTTTTCAGCTTACAGTATTGAGAGATCAACTGATGGTGTAACTTATTCACCGGCAGCCAGTATAAGTGATATCACCACTTCTGTTTATACCAATATCGGTCTTTCCAAAGATATTACTTATTTTTATCGCATTAAATCAAAAGACACGGCTGATAATTATTCTTTACCTTCAAGTGTGGTTTCTTATCAACCGGCTTCGGAAGACGATATTCCCCCGGCTTTAACCGGCGGCTCTCCGGTTGCTACTTCGCACGAAGATTATGCCTTATTCACTTGGGCGACTGATGAACCTTCTGATTCTCACGTGGAATATGGAATTATTTCCGGGACTTACACTTCCATGCAAGGTAATGACACTCAAACTGTTTCTCATTCAGTTCAGGTTTATGGATTAAATCCTTTAACCACATATTATTATCGTATCAGATCCAAAGATGCCTCTGGTAATCCTTTGGTTTCTCCGGAATACTCTTTTATTTATTGGCCCCCTGAACTTGACGACATTCCATCTATTTCCGGAGAACAAGCTCAATCTCCGTCGGCTGTTGGCACTGAGGTAACTATTACTTGGATTACTGACAAATATACCACCAGTCAAGTTTACTATGGTTCGACTCAAACCGGAACTTGTGGAGAACTTAGCAGCTATACCACGGAAGATACAACTTTAAATAAATCGCATACCGTTTTATTAAGAAGTCTTCCTTATGACACTACTTATTACTATTGCACACGTTCCAAAGATACTTACGATCATATCACTTGGGGAAGCATGAGAAATTTCACTACTGAAGCAGAACCAAGTCCGGATGACACAACCGCTCCGGTTATTTCTGAAATCAATTCGTATCCCACAGAAACGCTTTGCACGATAATTTGGACCACTGATGATTCCGCCAATTCTCAAATTGAATATGGTTCAACCACTGCTTACGGAACTTCAAGCACTCTTGATTCAACTTTAACCGCCAAACACGTGGTTCGCTTGACTGATTTAACCACTGAACAAGTTTATCATTATCGAATCAAATCAAAAAATGCGGCCGATCTTGAAACCGTTAGCCAGGACTATACTTTTACTCCTCAATATGTTTCTCAGGAAGTAAGAGTGATTAATGCAGGAGGAGGAGGCAGCGCAGCTGTCCCGACCAAAGACACAACTTCTCCGGTTATCAGCAACATATCTGCGTCTTCAATCAGCGACAACAGCGCCAAAATTTCTTGGACTACTGATGAAAATGCCACCAGTCTAATTAGCTATGGTTTAACCACTGATTACAGTAATTATGTCTTCAGTGATATGACTAGCTTAATCACTTCGCATCAAATCACTCTTTCCAATTTGACCAAGTCCACCGTCTATCATTATCAAGTCCTATCTCAAGACGCTTCGGGTAATCTTGCTCAAAGCGCTGACGCCGTCTTCACCACTTTAAGTGTATCGGGTGGAACCACCCCGACTCAGGAAACCACGCCTGAAACTCCGGTTACTCCGGAAACACCGGTTGAACCAACAACACCAATTGAACCGACTCCAACTCCTGTTACCGCCATAGATCAATCTTTTGTCACGGCCATGGAAGCAGCCAGACAAATCTCCACTCAAGTTACCGGACCGGTTCTTGAAACAACTTTCCAGAATTTCTTGAACACTTTGAAAGACATCACGCCGGGTTTGTCGCTTGAAGCAGCTCCTGAGATTGAGATCTCAGCCACTGACGCGATTATCAAATGGAAAACAAACAAACGTTCCAACTCTCAAATCGCTTTTGCCAAAGTTGCCGATTACGACGACACCAAATCAGAACCATATTCGCAAATTGTTGGCCAATCAAATGAGAAAGAATTAAATCACAATGTTAAAATTATCAACCTGACTCCTTCCACCGATTACTATTTCCAAATTCGCTCCAAGAGCATTATCGGTTCAGAAGCAAAATCAAAAAGATATACTTTCACCACGGCTTCGCAATTGCCCGAAGTGACTAATTTCTCCATCAAAAATATTTCTGAGAGAGCAGCCACTTTTGTTTGGCAGACAAATATCCCGACTGATTCGCAAGTGAAATTCATCCCTTATCGCAACAATGAACTGGCGGTGGGCGAAGCCCAGACTGTCAGCAAATCTGATTTCAATGTGGCTCACGAAATCGCAGTCAAGAATCTTGAACCGGGCACGACTTTCAATGTTTCGCTTGAAGGAAAAGATTTGCAGGGCAACAACTATTCTTTCCTGATTCCAAACTTCACCACCACCAAAGACAAAAATGCGCCAATCATTTCGCAAATCAGAACCTCAATCGCTTTGTCATCAAGAGGCGATGAAGTCCAGACCATTATTACTTGGAATACCAATGAACCTTCAACCTCGCAGGTTGAATACCAGGTTGGATTTGGTGAGGATGCTCCGACTGTCCAAATGACCGAAGATATCAGTTTGAGACAAGAACATTTAATGGTTATTACTTCGTTTAAACCCGGATCCATTTACAGATTCAGAGTCATTTCTGAGGATTCTTCGGGCAACAAAACTCAATCAACAACCAATACTTTACTGACTCCTCAAAAGAGATTGACCGTAACCGAATTGATTTTCCAAAACTTCCAACAGACCTTCGGATGGATGAAAGGATTGGGTAAATAAATCTTAAAATAAAAAATATAATGTATTTATTAATTAATAATTTGGAAGAAAGCAGAAATTATTTGGCTTTAATAATGGACAAGTCCGCGAAAAAATATTTTTTTTTAACTTTGAAAAACAAAAGAGGACAAGACAATAATATTTTGAAAGGATTGGACAATCTTTTATCAAAAGTAAATAAAAGATTAAAAGATATTAAGGGTATTATTGTTGTTAATGGTCCGGGCTCATTTGTCGGCATTAGGGTGGCCTTGTCAGTGGCGAATACTTTGGCTTGGTTGTTAAAAGTTCCCGTGGTCGGCCTTAAGAATGGAGAGAAATTTAATTTGATTAAAATCGGAATTAAAAAATTAAACAAGAAAACAAAAACAGTCAGGCCGTTTTATGGGAAACTGCCAAATATAAGCCAACCTAAAGAGTTTTGTTGAAAATTTAGAGGTTGGAAGCCGAATAAATTTTTACTACAAAACCTTTACCACCTTCTTTATCCCAACGATAAACTTTCGATAATCGTTAGGAATAAGGCGAAGCCGCTTCGCTTACGGCGTATCGTAAAAGGGTAGACCCCCGATGGAGTAAAGGAGGGGGTACGCAAAATTATAGTTAAAAATTTCGCCCCGCCAGCTGGCGGATTAAATAATTTAAATAAATTTACTATGATCAATAAAATAATGTTGCAGAAATTAAGCAAGGAATACAAAAATCACGTTTCAATGTTTTATTTGGTGAATCAGCAATCAAATGTCGCTTTGCACAAATCAAAACAGGCGATTTTTTCTTTGCAGCGTGATCAAATCAGTGAAGCTGAAAAAAGTCTTAAAGAAGTTGAACAGATTTTTATTAAGCTTCAAGGTTCATTAACCAAGTCGCCGCAACTTTTATATGCAGGTGCTTATAAAGCGGCATTGGAAGAATATGCGGAAGCCAAACTATTTTGGCAAGCCATAAAATTCGGACAATTGAAAGAAATTTCCGAAATCAAGCTTGGTTTTGAAAGCTATTTGGGCGGTATTTGCGATTTAACCGGCGAATTGGTTAGAAAAATTGTTCTCTTGGCCACTGAAGATAAAGTTGAAAAAGCGCGAGAACTTAAAGAATTAATCACTCAAGTCGTTGGCGAATTGATTAAATTGGATTTAACCGGTTATTTAAGGACAAAATATGATGATGCCAAGAGAAATTTGAAAAAAGCGGAAGAAATATTGTACGATTTGAAAATAAGAAGCAAATAATTTTATGTCATCACTCGGAGACATGGGGTCATTCTTAAAAACAATAATAGGTACTTTTATTTTTGGCATAAAAAATGCTCCTTTGGTTTATATTCCCATTTTAATTTTTGTCGTTTTAATAATCATTTTGATTATTTTTACCGGCAGAAAAAAATTATCAAAAACTAATTTTCCGGCAGAGCCAAAAACTTTAATGAAGAAAAAATTTCCGCCTCGTCCACCTTTTATCAAATAAAGGCGTCGAGAATTTCGCTATAAGTAATAAATGTTATATGAAAGAAAATAAAAAGAGAATAAGGGCGCAAATTATTCCCGCTGTTTTGGAGAAAGATTTTAAAGAAGTTGAAGAAAAAATAAATATTTGCCGAGGAATATTCAAATTGATTCAAATTGATATTGGCGACAATATTTTTGTTAAAAATAAAACTTGGCAAAACGCTTCAGATCTTAAAAATTTTAATGTTCAAATGAATTTTGAGGTTCATTTGATGGTTGAAAATCCAAGGTTGGTTGTTAAAAAATGGTTTTTCAAAAAAATAAAAAGGATTATCTTTCATCTTGAAGCTGATAAAAATCCAAAACAAATTTTAAAATTGATCAAGCAAAAAGGTTTCCAAGCCGGATTGGCCATTAATCCAAGAACATCTTTAGAAAAATTAAAAAATATTCCGCCTGAATTGTTGGATGAAGTGCTTTTTATGGGCGTGGAACCGGGGTTTAGCGGGCAAAAATTCGAAAAATCAATTTTGAAAAAAATTAAATCTTTCCACAAAATGTTTCCGAAAGTAAAAATAGGCGTTGACGGCGGCGTAAATCCAAAAACAGCGTCATTGCTTGAAAAATCAGGCGCAAATTATTTATTTGTCGGTTCTTATTTCTGGAAAAATTTAAAGAAATATCCTGGTCAAGAAAAGAAAAAAATAAAAGAGTTAGTGAGACTCTTTTAAAAATTATATGTATTTTAAAGCTCCAAAAAATGATTTTAAAACAATCTGGACCCGACACGCTGTTTCAAAAATGCGCCAATACGGGCTTTCGGAAAATTGTTTGAAAAAATTGCTTCGCAATTCAATTCGTCAGGAAGAGGGGATTGCGCCGGGAACTACGGCCATAATGCAAGTTTCGGGCAGCAAAAAACATCCGACTGAAATTTGGCTGATGTATCAAAAATCAGGCGCGAAAATAAAAATTATTACCGTTTGGCGTTATCCGGGCATAAGCCCGAAAAAAGAAATACCCATACCCGAAGACATAAAGGGCTTTGTCCAAAATTACAAGTCGGAGACGCAGTAATTTTGGCAACAAAACCTTTACCGAGCACTCAATTTATTCTTTTTTTATGTATTACGTTTATATAATCAAAAATCAGATAAAGAAAAAAATATATATTGGCTATACTGATGATTTAAAAAGAAGACTTAAAGAACGTCTCAAATCTAGTTTAGAGGAATAAATTGAGTGCTCGGTACTCAAAATTATAGTTAAAAATTTTGCGTTTTCAACTTAAATTTTCAAATAATTTTGGTATGAAAAGAAAATACAGATTCATTAAAGCATTGGCATGTTTTGCCGGAACCATTATCGGAGTCGGATTTTTTTGTTTGCCTTATGTGGCGCGACAAGCGGGATTTTTTGTCGTTGTCGCGTATTTTATTTTAATGTCCGGCATAGTTATTGTCATTCATTCTCTCTTGGGTGAAGTGACTTGCGACACCCATAGAGTTGCCAGAATTCCCGGTTACGCCGAAGAATATCTCGGCAAAAGAGCAAAAAAAATAAGCTTTACGGTTTCTTTACTCAGTTTAACCGGAGCGCTCTTGGCTTATCTTATTATGGGTGGAGAGTTTTTGTATTTATTATTATCGCCATTGATCGGGGGCGCTGTTATTTATTATGTCTTGGCTTATTTTATTTTGGGATCAATTATAATTTATCGCGATCGGTGCGCTATGGTGCCGATTCAATTGATTTTAGGAGTTGTTTTTGTATTGATACTTTTATTTTTCTTTTTCAGAGGCCTACCCTATGTTCATTTGAAGAATTTAGTCACCTTTGATTATCGTCTTTTAACAATGCCTTACGGAGTAGTATTGTTTTCTCTTTGGGGCATTACTTTGGTGCCGGAAGCCAAGGAAATCGTGGATCGAAACCGCAAAAAACTTTTTAAAGTAATCGGTTTTGGCGTTATTATTGCCGCCATTTGCTATCTGCTTTTTATTTTTACTATTTTGGGCGTCAGCGGTGCAGAAACAACCAATGACGCTATTTTGGGATTTAGTAAAATTATTGATCCCAGATTGATTTATTTGGGTTTCTTTTTGGGATTAATCACCACTTTTACTTCTTTTATCAGCATCGGGACGACTTTGAAGAAAATTTTTTGGTATGATTTGAAATTATCCAAAAAGAAATCTTGGGCTTTTGCTTGTTTTATTCCTCTTGCCTTGTATTTATTGGGTTTTAAAAATTGCATTGATGTTATCGGTCTGACCGGCGGGATTTTTTTGGGGCTGGAAGGAATTATTGTCATTCTAATTTATCAGCATTTTGTTAAAAAAAGATTTCAATATCGCATACCGTTTTTCACTTATCTTTTGATAATTTTGCTTTTATTGGGCATGGTTTCGGAAATCGCTTATTTATTTATCCGTTAAATATATTATGTGGCACCCGAGTGATCGCCAAAAATATCGTTTTTATGAAATGTTTCCCGGAATTATCGTTTGGGTAATATTATTGGGAAGTCTTTTATTGTCATTTATAAGACCCATTTGGGTTATTTATTTTATTATTGTTTTTGATCTTTATTGGCTGACCCAGGTTTTATATTTGTCAATTTTGCTTATTTACGCTTGGCGCAAATATCGCAAAAATTTAAAAATTAATTGGCGCGAAAGAGCGGAAAAGTTGCCCGGTTATGCGGATATTCATCATTTGGTATTCTTCGCAACTTATAAAGAAGAAATAGATGTTGTCGGACCGACTTTTGAAGCTTTAATAAAATCAGATTATCCTTTGGACAAATTGATAGTTGTTTTGGCGGGGGAAGAAAAAGATAAAGATAATTTCTTAAAAATGGCGGAAGAAATTAGAAATAGATATGCCGATAAATTTTTTAAATTTTTAATAACCGTTCACCCGAAAAATTTACCTGATGAAATTCCTGGCAAGGGTTCCAATTTGCATTTTTCCGGACAAGAAGCGCAAAAAATAATCGATGAATTGGGTCTGCCTTATGAAAAAATAATAGTTTCCAGTTTTGATGTTGATACCTGTGTTCATCCTTTGTATCTTCCATATTTAACTTATGTTTATCTCACTCATCCGGATCCCACTCATTGTTCTTATCAGCCCGTAGCGGTGTTTAATAATAATATTTGGGACTCGCCGGCGCTTACGAGAGTGGTGGCCAGAGGAACAACTTTTTGGCTTTTAACCGAACTTACCAAGCCGCATATTTATTTTACTTTTTCCAGCCATGCCATGAGTTTTAAGGCTTTAACTGACATTGGTTTTTGGCAAAAAGACGTGGTCAGCGAGGACTCCAGAATTTTTCTGCAATGTTACAATTATTATAACGGCAATTATCAAACAGTTCCGCTTTATATGTCTGTCTCAATGGATACGGTTTATGTCGGTTCAATTAAAAAAACTTTGATTAATCAGTATAAGCAAATAATGCGTTGGGGTTATGGAGTTGAAAATGTTCCCTGGATGATATGTAATTTTTTAAAAAACAAAAAAATGCCTTTTAAAAAAAAGATACCCCCATTTTGGGTTCAATTTGAAGGTTCATGCACTTGGGCCACGGTGCCGCTTTTAATTTTTATTTTGGGCAACTTGCCGATGCGCATCGCTCATTTGCAAAATAAAACAGAAGCGATTGTTCATAACGCTCCTTTCGTTTTGGAAAAATTGATGACTTTTACTTTAGTCGGAATTTTCTTGTCTGCTATTTTAAGCACTATTTTATTGCCTCCAAAGCCTCAAAAACATAAAATCACTCAATATTTTTTTATGATTTTTCAATGGCTTCTTTTTCCGATTACAATGATTATTTTCGGTTCTATTCCGGCCGGAGAGGGAATCACCAGATTAATGCTGGGTAAATATATCGGTTTCAGGGTGACGGAAAAAAAGAGAAAAGTTATAAAATAGCGTTGATTATTTTCGGATAACCGTTTAAAAAATGCCGATTTTGTCTGAACGAAGTGAAGGTACAAAATCGAGCACCCCGTACAAATTCTCAAAAAAAAGCAATGTGTTAAAAAATAATTAGCCGTAGGCGATTCAGCGAAAGAAAAATAATTTTAAAATAAATTTTGTCGGGATTTGGTGCGGGGTTAATTTAATTCAAAATAGAATCAATTATCCGCGGGTATCCATTAAGGAATTCTTTACTATTCATAACCTTTTTCCCTTCTAATTGAATTTCTTTCAAAATTAAAGCATTTTCGCCGCAAACTACTGCTAGTTGTTTGTCTGTTGTTAGAAATACTGTTCCGGATTTTTTATTATCTTGAGTTTCCAAAAAATCCGCTTTAATGATTTTTAATTTTTTATTGTCAAAATTGGTAAAAATTCCAGGCCAAGGATAATAAGCTCGCAACATTTTTTCAATTTTTTTCGCCGGAGAAGACCAATCAATCAATCCGTCCTCTTTCTTGATTTGTCGCGTAAAAGTTACTTTGGTTTCGTCTTGAATGTTTGGTTTAATTTCTCCTGCCATCCATTTTGGCAAGGTTTCTATTAAAAGTTTTGCTCCCAGTTCCGCCAGTTCTTTTGATAATTTTGGTAATTGATAATTGGCAATTGGCGATCCCAATTGTTGTTGCGCGACAATTGGTCCGTGATCCATTTTTTCGTCCATTAAAATAATACTGACTCCGGTTGTTTTGTCACCGTTTAAAATGGCGGTTTGAATAGGAGTGGCGCCGCGATAAAGAGGCAATAATGAAGGATGAATATTAAGACAACCGTATTTCGGAATATCCAATATTTCTTTTGGCAAAAATTTTCCATAAGCGGCGACGATAAAAAGATCCGGTTTAGAATTTAGAATTTGGAATTTAGAATCTAGAATTTTGTCAGGTTGAAGAACGGGAATGTCATATTTGAGAGCTAATTCTTTTACTGGTGGAGCGGTTAAAATTTGTTTTCTGCCCACTGGTTTATCTGATTCAGTGATAACTTTGATTGGTTTAAATTCAGTTTGGCTCAGTAAATCTAAAACAATAGCCCCAAATTCAGGCGTACCCCAAAAAATAATTTTATTTTGACTGTTCATATTAAATATTATATCATTTTTTTAAAAAAATTACCATACAAAATATGATTGATAAATTAAAAAAATTATCCAAATTAATCCGCTATTATATTTTATTTTCCACCACTGAAGCCGGTTCCGGTCATCCAACTTCTTCGCTTTCGGCGACTGATTTGATGGCTGTTTTATTTTTTGGCGGATTTTTTCGTGTAAATCTTCAAGATCCTAAATTTGTCAATAATGACAGATTTATTCTTTCAAAAGGCCACGCTGTGCCGGCGCTTTACGCTGTTTATGCTGCGGCCGGAATTTTGACCGAAACTGATCTTAAAAAATTGCGTAAATTCGACAGCCCTTTAGAAGGACATCCAGTGCCGCGTTTTCCATACAGTGAAGTCGCCACCGGTTCTTTGGGTCAAGGTTTGTCAGTCGGTGTTGGTATGGCTATTAATGCTAAATATTTGGATAAATTGCCTTATCGCACTTATGTCCTTTTAGGTGACAGCGAAATGGCCGAGGGTTCGGTTTGGGAAGCCATTGAATTGGCCAGTTATTATAAACTTGATAATTTAATCGGTATTATTGACGTGAATCGCTTGGGACAAAGAGGTGAGACAATGCTCGGTCATAAAGTTAACGAATATGCCAAGCGAATTTCGGCTTTTGGTTGGCAGACAATTGTTATTGACGGACATAATTTAAAAGAAATTGAAAAAACTTTTAAAAAAGCCAATCAAATTAAAAATAAACCGATAATGATAATTGCCAAAACCATCAAGGGTAAAGGAGTTTCTTTTTTGGAAAATAAAAACGGTTGGCACGGGAAAGCGCTTTCAAAAGAAGAGTTTAATAAAGCTGTGCAAGAATTAGGAGAAATTGATAAAAAAATAAAGGGAGAAATTCAAGAACCAGAGAAAGGGCAAAAATCAACCCCGACGCCAATGGGTCGGGGCTCCGACCGAAGCGTCGGAGAATTTAAAATTATAGAGTATCCAATAAATACTCCGGTCGCAACACGCAAGGCTTTTGGCAATGCCATAACCCGTTTGGCTGAAAAATATCCGGAAATAGTTGTTTTGGACGGCGAAGTTGGAAATTCAACTTACGCGGAAATTTTTGAAAAAAAATTTCCAAAAAGATTTTTTCAGATGTTTATTGCCGAACAAAATATGGTTGGTACGGCGCTGGGATTGGACAAGCGCGGAAAAATTCCTTTTGTCCCGACTTTTGGCGCTTTTTTAATCAGAGCTTTTGATCAAATCAGAATGTCGCAATATTCAGAAGCTAATCTTAAATTTATCGGTTCGCACGCCGGCGTTTCCATTGGTGAAGACGGACCGTCGCAGATGGCGCTTGAAGATATTGCCATGTTTAGAACGATTTTAAACAGCGTAGTTTTATATCCGTCTGACGCGATTAGTACGGAAAAATTGGTTGAAGAAATGATAAAATTCAAAGGAATAGCTTATCTTCGCACCACGCGTTCGGCCACACCGATAATTTATAAACCAAATGAAAATTTTCCCATTGGCGGAAGCAAGGTTTTGAAGAAAAGCGAAAAAGATGCGGTGACCGTAGTCGCGGCCGGTATTACTCTTTTTGAAGCGTTAAAAGCTTATGAAATATTAAAAAAAGAGGGGATTAATATCAGAATAATTGACCTTTACAGTATCAAACCGATTGACGCAGCCACTTTGCAACAAGCGGCTAAAGAAACAAAAGCCATTATTACGGTTGAAGATCATTTTGCCGAAGGCGGAATGGGCGAAGCCGTGCGCAGTATTGGTATAAATATTAATTCATTAGCGGTGAGAAAAATGCCACGCAGCGGTAGGCCGGAAGAATTATTGGATTTTGAAGAAATTTCCGCCAAGGCGATTATTAAAAAAATCAGAGAAATTATGAAAGTTTAAATTATTAATAAATAGTCCTAATATAAAAAGAGCTTTTTTAAAAGCTCTTTTTATATATTTAATTAATTTAATATATTTAACTTACTCGCCATTCAATTTCTTTGTCATCTCCGGCAAATTCGCGCCATTCTCCGTCTTCGGCTACGACAAACCATTTTTGTTTGGTTTGGCTCCAGACCATGGGATTGTCAAGAAAAAAAGGTTTTTTAACAATTTCTTTCGGCTGCAACTTATCAAGTTCCAGCCATTTTTTAAACACGGTTTCAATAGCATAATCAAGGCGGCGCGACTTAGCCCATTCGGATACTTTATTAATGGCTGTTTTGGCTTGTTCCACGGAACCGGCTAAATCCAATAATTGTTTTGCTGGACGGGTAAATCTTGAATAAATTATTTTTTTCTTTTTCGCGTCGTCTTTAATTTGTTCAAGCGTTAGACCCTTGCTGTAAAAATAATGATTAACTATTTCTTGAATAGCCGTTCCTTTGTCTTCTTTAGGAGCCGCCGGAGGGGTGACTTTGATTTTTTTATTTTTAGGCAGTTTTAGTTTTTGTTCAGTCATACCAGGTAGTAGAAATTTGACTAATTAATATTAAATATTTTTTTAAACTTAGGCTAAGCGCCGAAATAGTAAGAATTTGATTTATTAATACCTATTTTTACAGCCCACCTTAGTGGGCGGTCAAATTTTCACTACCTGGCATAATAAAAGTATTTTATCACTTTTGTAAAATTAGGCAAGGTGAAAAAGTTATCCACAGATTAAGACTTGTTAATTTTATTTGGGTATGTTACTATGTGTATAGATAACACTAAGTTAATGTATAAATAACATTAAGTTAAAAATATGAAAAACAAAAATAAAATTGCCCGTTGGCAAGAAAAACCGGAGAAACCGCAAATAGCGGTGGATACAGTTATTTTTAATATCATTAATAATGATTTAAAAATTCTGTTAATCAAACGTGGATCGAAAACATTTAAAAATATGTGGGCCATACCCGGCGGCCGAGTTAATAAAAATGAACCGTTAGAGGAAGCGGCAAAAAGAGAGTTAGAAGAAGAAACCGGAGTGAAAGATGTTTATTTGGAACAGCTTTATACCTTCGGCGACCCTAAAAGAGATCCGAGAGGCAGGGTCATTTCTGTGGCTTATTTCGCTTTAATCGGCGAAGAACCGCGATTGAGGGCTGACACGGACGCTATAGACACAGACTGGTTTAGTGTTAAGAAATTGCCCCCATTGGCCTTTGACCATAAAAAAATTGTTAATTATGCTTTAAAACGTTTATCTTGGAAATTGGAATACACCAATATAGGCCGCAATCTTTTACCGAAAGTTTTTACTCTTTCGGAGTTAAGAGAAGTCTATGAAATTATTTTAGGCAAGAAAATTGATAAAAGAAATTTTCAGAAAAAAATATTATCCTTAAATCTCATTAAACCGGTGCATCAGTTAAAGAAAAATGTTTCTTACCGGCCGCCCAAGCTTTGGAAATTCATAACCGGTCAAAATGTGATCTTAGAAAAACGGGGATTGAATTTTTAAATAAATTATTTAATATTATAATATGCATAATTTTTTAAACATTAACAATATATTCTTCACATTTATCGGTTATCAGATGAGTTATTTGGAATTTTTCGGCACTATTTTTAATTTATGGTGCGTTTATTTGGCGGCTAAAAATAAAATTTTAACTTGGCCTATCGGTATCGCGGGAATCATACTTTATCTTTTCCTTTTTTATCAAATTCAACTGTATTCTGATTTTTTTGAACAAATCTACTTTTTAATTACAAGTTTTTACGGATGGTTTTTATGGCGAAAAATCATGTTAAAAAATAAGTCAGGCGAATCCAAACAACTGCAAATCAGCTATAATGTTCTTAAAAATAATATCATTGTTATAAGTTTAATAATTTTAGGAACAGCGTTAACTGGTTATTTCATGCAACACATACATCTTTATTTTCCCAAGATTTTCCCCGTGCAAGCATCATTTCCATTTTTAGATGCACTTACAACCGTAATGAGTTTTATTGCTCAATTTTTAATGGCAAAAAGAAAAATAGAATGTTGGTATCTTTGGATATTGGTGGATATCATCGGCATTGGCCTTTATTATATCAAAGGCGTTAAATTTATTTCTTTGGAATATTTAATATTTCTTTGCCTGGCAATAAAAGGATTGGTTGATTGGCAAAAACAATATCATAATCAAATAATCAAGGGAAAAATATGAAAAATAATATCGCCGGTAAAAAAATAGGGAGCGGCCTGGTTTTCGGGAAATTCATGCCTCTGCACGAAGGTCATGTTTATTTATTGAATTTTGCCCTTAAATCATGCAATAAATTAACCATACTTGTCTGTTCGTTAAAAGACGAACCTATTCCGGGAGAGATAAGATTTTTATGGGTAAAACAATTATTTCCCAACGCAAACGTTATTCATCATTATGCCGATATTCCGCAAGAGCCAAAAGAGGATCCTGATTTTTGGAATATTTGGAAAGAAAGTATCAAGAAACATTGCCCGGGAGAGGAATTCGACGCCTTGTTCGGTTCAGAAGATTATGGCTGGAAAATGGCCGAGACAATGGGAATTGAATATATTCCGGTAAATCGTCAAAGAGATTTGGTGCCGATTTCGGGCACAACCATAAGAAAAAATCCGATAAAATATTGGAGATTTCTGCCTGAAATAACAAGACCTTATTTTGTAAAAAAAGTATGCATTGTTGGTCCGGAATCTACGGGAAAAACAACGCTTGTTAAAAAATTGGCAAAAAAATATAAAACTGTTTTTGTGGATGAATATGCCCGTCAATTATTGGATGAATATGTCAAGCATGCCGGTTATAAAGAAGGGGAGGTTCGTTATAAAGATATTTTCAATATTGCTCGCGGACAAATAGCAACGGAAGATTCTCAAGTTAAAAGAGCGAATAAAATACTTTTTTGCGACACGGATTTGAATACAACTGTTTTTTGGTCAAATTTTTATTTTAAAAAATGTCCTCAATGGATCAAGAAAGAAGCTGAAAATAGAATTTATGACCTTTATTTATTGCTCGATATTGATGTTCCATGGGTAAAGGATCCTCAAAGGCCGATACCAAAAATAAACGAACGCAAGAAATACTTGAAATGGTGGCAAGAAGAATTAAAAAAACAAAAAAGACCGTACATTATAATTAAAGGAAACTGGGAAGAGAGACTTAAATTGGCCAATCAATCCATAAATAAATTATTTGTTAATTCTAAATAATTTAAAAAATAAATATGCGAATTCAAACTTACAGCGTTTTAATAGGAAATCGTAAATGCAATGCTCGTTGTCCTTATTGTGTTTCCAAAATGACGCCGGCGCAAGGAGTTGATTCTAAAAAATCAAAAATAAATTGGAGAAATTTCAATATTGGCTGTCAATTTGCTCAAAATAACGAGGTTTCCACCATTTTGCTTACCGGCAAAGGAGAACCGCTTTTATTTCCAAAAGAAATTACAGCTTTTTTGAAACACCTTAAACCTTACAAATTTCCTTTTATAGAGCTTCAAACTAACGGCATCCTCATTTTCCAAAAAAGAAATTTATACAAAAAATATCTGAAAGAATGGTATCAGCTTGGTTTAACAACTATTGCTATTTCCATAGTTCATTATAAAGATGAAAAAAATAAAATAATTTATCAGCCAGAAGGTTCTTATATGAAATTGGTTGATTTAATAAAAATTATTCATTCAGCAGGACTTTCAGTAAGATTTTCCTGTACGATGTTAAAAAATTTTATAGACAGCCCAACAGAAGTTAAAAAATTAGTTAATTTCGCCAAAGAAAACAAAGTGGAACAAATATCCACAAGGTCGCTGGAAAAACCGATTAAAAGTGAAAATAAGGAAATTTCTCAATGGGTTGCCAAACATCAGATAAATGAAACCCAACTTAGAAATTATCTTAAGAATAATGCCGTTGAAGTGATGAAGCTGGTTCACGGGGCTACTGTTTATGATTTAGACGGTCAAAATATTTGTTTAACCAATGCTCTAACTTTAGATCCATCTTCAGAGGAACTTAGACAATTAATATTTTTTCCGGACGGTCATTTAAGATATGACTGGCAATATCCGGGGGCTAACTTAATTTAATAAATATGAAAAAATTTAACGCCATTACCACTGTTTACAGTTATTATTTTCCCGAAATCAGAAAAATAATAACTGATTTAACCAAAAATTATCCTCATCAGATATTTCTTAAATCCATAGATCCCGGTTTGGACGATTTTCATTTTCCGATTATTGATCAATTTTTAAAATTTCAATCCGAGGCAATACCGCGTCTTAAAGATTTTGCTTTTAAATATCCGATCGGCGGCGCGGAAGAAGGAATACGCGAGATTTTAACCATGCTACAGAGTAAGGGGATTAAACAAATATATGTTTTAAAAGGGGACTATGAAGGTTATCAGGCCGTAGCCGAGACGCGCAACATTAAAACGATTGAGGTTGATAAAAATACAGATCCGACAAAAATTAGAAAGGGTTATTGGTTTATTTCCAATCCTTCGGCCTGCGACGGCAATATTTTATCCGATGAATTTATAAATAATATCTGTCAGGCCGGTCATAAAATTATTTATGATTTAACTTATCTCGGCATGACCGATTTGCACCATTTTGATATCAGTCATCCGAACATTATCGCTGTTCTTGTGTCTTTTAGTAAACCGTACGGATTATTTTACTATCGTTTGGGATTTGCTTTCAGTCGAATATCCATTCCGTCATTATATGGAAACAAGTGGTTTAAAAATATTTTATCGCTGTTGATTATACGGAGAATAATGGTAAAATTCAATTGTCGATATTTTTCTAAAAAATATAAACCCGTTCAGAAAAAAATCGTTAATGAAATTAATAAGCAGTTTGAATTGAATTTAAAACCAAGTGATGCCTTGCTTTTGGCTTATTTAAATAAAAAAGATGCAAAAAAACTTAATTCGCAGCAATTAAAATTAATTAAAAAATTTAAACGAGGCGATAATTATAGATTTTGCCTCACTCCTTATTACCAAGAGTATGAAAAAAATATGCGTTTTCATTAAAACAACCAAGCCCGGCGTGCGTCAAACGGCAAAAGAAATAGAAAAATATTTCAAAGAACGGAATTATCAGGTTTTTAATAAAATAAATTCATCAGTTTTAAAAAAGGGATTAGACTGGATTATGGTTCTTGGCGGAGACGGATCAATACTTCATACGGCTAATAAAGTGGCGATTCAGAAAGTTCCCTTAGTAGGCGTTAATTTTGGCTGCAAGGGTTATCTCTGCCGCATTTCAAAAGAACAATTATTAAAAAAAATGGAAGAGCTTCATCAAGGAAATTTTTCCGTTGATTCTTATACGCGAATTAAAGCGCGGATCACCAGAAAAAATAAAATTATCAAAGAAATAGACGCGCTTAACGATATAGTGGTCGGTGGAATCAATCGGGTGGTTTGGTTAAAACTTAAAATTATTCATGGTAATCAAAGGAAATTAGCCAATGTCGTTGGCGATGGTATAATTTTTTCCACTCAAATAGGTTCAACTGCTTATAATCTTTATGCCGGCGGGCCGGTGCTTTTCAATGATTCTTTCAGCGTGGTTGCCTGCAACGCGTTCTTTGAATCTGATTATTTTTCGCCCAATACAAGAGCATTTGTCGCGCCAACCAGCGCTTCATTTGAAGTGATAACCTTGCGGAGCGGTCAGCATTTGCCTTATGTTGTGGCCGACGGACAGAGAGACTATCGTCTTAATGAAGGCGATAAAGTGGTTATTTCAAAATCATTAATGACCACAAAATTAATAAAATTCAAGGATTGACCAGGTAGTAGAATTTTGACTTATTTTTTTTAAGGGCGGTAAGAGGTAATTAATAAATTTTTAAGCTAATAAATTGATAAGTATATATAAATAAAGAAATTAAATAAAAAATTAAAGGCCCTGTCAAAATTTCACTACCTGGTTGACAAATAGCAATTTTTTTGATATTATAATAATAATTTTGCAGCTCTTTACAATATCCGCTAAATAGCGGAAAAGGAGGAAAAGATGGAACATATTATTAATTCATTGTTGGACCTGGATTATTACAAATTGACCATGGCCCAAGTATCTTGGAAATATTATCCTGAAGTTCCGGTACAGTATAGTTTTATAAATCGCACCGCTCGTGTGAATTTATCCGATTATATTTCCCTTGAAGTTTTAAAGTCGGAGTTTGACCATGTTAAAACGCTCAAATATCTTCCTGAAGAAATTGATTATCTGCGCGGTTTGAAAATTTTCGAAGAAGGTTTTTTAAATTTCTTAAACGGCGTAAGGTTGGACGGTATTTCTTTTCGCACTCAACCGAAATTTGAAATTGAAGTGGAAGGTAATTGGAGTGAACGAATTTTTTGGGAAACCATAAAATTATGCATCGTTACAGAGTTGTATAATCGGGTTTTAGTAAAACGATCCGGCATGTCCATGGAAGAAGTTTGGAGAGAAGGAGAAAGGCGATTGGATGAGAAAATTAGAATTATTCAAAAACATCCGGAAATTAAATTTATAGATTTCGGCACTCGGCGCAGATTCAGCAGAGATTGGCATGATTATGCTGCAAGGAAATTAAAAAATGAATTATCGCCGGAACAGTTTTTGGGAGTATCAAATGTTTACCTTGCCAAAAAATACGGTTTAGCCTCAAAAGGCACTTATGCTCATGAAAAAGACATGATTCTTTACGGAGTTTTCTATGACAGTAAAGATCCTGTCCGCGAGTCGCATAACAGGGTTATGGAAATATGGTGGGAAACATACGGTAAGGGATTATCAATTGCTTTGTCTGATACTTATGGCAGCGATTTCTTTCTTGAAAATTTTACATTAGAACAGGCTCAAAATTGGAATGGATTACGTCAAGATTCAGGTGATCCTTTTAGATGGGGCGAGAAAGTATTTGATTTTTATCTTAAAAAAACCATTAACCCCACCACTAAAACAGTTATTTTCAGTGACGGATTGGACATTACAATGATGTTGAAATTATCAGGATATTTTCGGAATTGCTTCAATGTTTTGTTCGGTTGGGGTACGAATCTGACAAATGATTGCGGTTTTGAGGCGCTTTCCTTGGTTTCAAAGCCAACGTATTCTTGCGGTCACCCGGTAATTAAATTGAGTGATAATATCGCCAAAGCTACCGGAGATCTCAAAGAAATCGAAAGAGTTAAACGTATTCTCAGTTATACCAACGACTTTAACGAAACCTGTGTGTATTAATAATTTTTTCCGTCTTTAAAAAATAAAAAATCCAAAAAAAGAAAAAGGGAGGTGATTAAAATGAAAGGAAAGATTATCAGGATAAATTTGATAGTGGATGGGATTATTGGTTTTCTTGAAGAAGGTCCGCTTTTCAGTCCGAGAACCAGAATAATTATTCCGCACATTGATGAGTATTTAAAAAAGGAATGGACCGAAGAGAGAAGACATAATCAAGAAACCATTTTTGTCGGAGATGCGCATGGTAAGAATGATCTGGAAAACAAAATATTCGGTGTTCATTGTCAAAAGGGAAGCAAGGAAGCTCAAATTATTCAAGAATTGCGTTGGTGCGCGGAAAATAGTTATAGCTCGGTTTATACTAAAAAAAGTCACAGCGCGCTTTTTGAAACAGGTTTATTGGATCATCTACAGGCGTATCATCCGTTTAACGCTCCGGTTCCGGAGAATATGGAAATAGTAATTATGGGAGCTTGGACTGACGTTTGTGTTTTGCACACAATAATTGACCTTGTGAGATACGGTTATAATAAAATTATTGTATCAAAGGATTGTGTGGAAACCGGCGATTTACCTTGGCATCCGGGCGATGAAGTGCAAAAATGGGCGCTGGTTTATATAGAAAAAGTATTGGGCGCGAAAGTAGTAGACCATTTGGATTAAATAAAAAAGCCCTCTCAATAATCGAGAGGGCTTTTTAAATTATCCGAATATAATTTAGAATTCAACTTTCGGCGCAGTGCGAGCCGCTTCTTCTTTAAGTTCAAAAAATTCCACTGTTTTAAAACCGAGTTTTCCGGCAATTAAATTGGACGGAAACACTTCGCATTTGACATTGAAATCTCTGGCATTGCTATTGTAAAATCTACGGGAAGCTTGAATTTTATTTTCCGTATCAGTCAGTTCATCTTGCAGTTTTTGAAAATTTTCCGAAGCTCTTAACTGAGGATAATTTTCAGCCACGGCGAATAAAGTTTTTAAAGCGCCGGTCAAACCATCTTCCGCTTCCGCTTTTTGCGACATTGTTTGCGCTCCCATGGCTTGAGTTCTGGCTTGAGTGACATTTTCAAATGTTTCTTTTTCATGAGCCGCGTATCCTTTGACGGCATTAACCAAATTCGGAATAAGGTCGTATCTTCGTTTAAGTTGAACGTCGATATCAGACCAGGATTCATTTACGCGATTGTGCCAAGTAATTAAGCCGTTATAAGTGGAAATAATCCACCAAACAAACCAAATTACTATGACGACGATAATCCAAAGATAAGTAGGCATATTTTTATAAATTAAAATTATTAATTAAATTATTATAACACGTTTTAAGAAATTTTGAAATGAGCCACCAGAGTGCCGACGCCAAATGGCGCTTCGTAAGAAAGTATCTCCGGTTTGTAATTTAAATTGTCCAAAACTCCCAAAAGAACGATAATCGGACGCAGACCGCATTCTTTAGCTTCTTGAACTAAATTAGGATCAAAATTTATGATTTTATCAATATTTTTTTGTTTGAGAAACTTGATTAATTTTTTATCAAATTCGTTTTCAACGGGATTCTCCGTTTGACTCAAGGCATGAGATAAATCTCCGGAAGCGATGACGGCGATTTTTTTATCACTTTGCATGATTTCTTCTTTCAATCCTTGTCCGAATTCAAAATGTTTTTGATAATCCAATTCGGAAACACTGATTGGAATAAGAGAAAAATTTGAAATAGAATCATTGGTCGCGGGTGTTTTTTGAGTTAAATAATATAACGGTACTGTAACGCCATAATCCAAATTTTGTTCGCTGATCATTGTTAAAAAGGGCGGGGGATTGGCGGTTTCAAAACGTTCTCTGATTCTGTATGTTAATTTTGAGTCGCTCTTGAATTCCATCTTGGTGGTTAAGTCTCCGAATAATTCAAGGCTGCTGGAATATTTTTCAGCCAAGTTTAAACAAAAAGCATCGGCGAAAATCAAACCGTGCGGAGAAATAACAATAATTATATCCGGTTTTATTTTAACCAATTTATTTTTTAATTTTTCCATTGCTTCAACGGTCTGTTTGGCCATTTCAAGTTTTTCTTGGCCAATAGACGGGATGAGAATGGGATGATGAGGAATAATAGCGGCAAAAGAAATCATAGTATTAGCTTTTTAGGAAGTTAGCTTATTAGCTTTTTAGGAATTAAAAATTTAAAATATTTTTGAAAATTTTGAAGTTTTTCTAATTTTGAATTTTGCTCTGTCATTTTGCACTTTGATTTTTACATTTTAAATTTTTAACGATTCACCCAGAGTGTACATATATAATACGGTCTCCGGAACAGTCAGGATGGCGCTCCATTGATAACCCAAGGCGTCAAAAATTTCTTCAGAAGGGATAGGCAGGCGTTGTCCTTGAGTTATTAAATAAACATTCGGTTCATTGGCGGTTTTCACCAAGGTTCCGTCTCTGAATTTAACCGGTTCGCCATTTTTAAATTCGGTTAAGTATTTTGGTTCACTCTTAACAATATGAGAATAAGGGAAATTAACGTTTAAAATAGACTGATCAACAATAGGGTACTTTATGTCTTCTTCGACATAATAGACGCTTTTAGAGGCCTTATCTTGAAGCAGGGCGCCTGAAGGATAAGGAGTAAGTATCGGTCTTCCTTCTTTATAAGTTAATAAATCATTCGGTTCAACTTTAATAATTTCTTCCGGATTAAACCCGATAGCTTTGAATATTTTTTCTGAAATGGAACGTTTGACGCCGTCAATTAACATAAAAATTTCTCCGGTGGAAGCTTTGACAAGCGAGTAATTCGGGAAAGTCATCGGCTCACCGATTTCAAAATTTTTAAGTTCTTCAAGGCTCACTTCTCTTACATTCTTAAAACTGTGATTAAGCAAGAAAACCGTCTTTGAATAAAATGGCCGTCGCTGGTTGTTTTGAATAAGCCAAATACCATTGTCTCCCTCAGCTTTTAAAAGTGTCCCATCGGCAAATTTAGATTCCGTTTTTTTAACAAACCATTTTTGCCAAATCGACCAAAATAATTTATTGCCGGTAACATAAGGCGTGTAATTATAAAGGGCGGCCGTGGCTGAATTTTGCGGACTTACTTTTTGATAGCTTATTCTATATGTTTGTCCGGCGCGATAAAAGAATTCCCATGGATGCTCTATGAAATAACGCAGTCGCCAGGTGGCGCGATCAACTTGCGTGGCAAAACCGGAAAAACGTTGAACCGGTTTGCGATAATCGTAACATCCGAATCCGGTCGCCCAATCGTATTGTGAAGATTTTTTTGGGGGCTGGGAAACAAGAGTTTGTTCTTTTTGGAGCACGGTAATGATAATTTGAGGATTAACTTTGTATTCTTGGGCGGCTCGATAAATTATTTCCGAAGCTAATTTTTTTTTGCCATCTATGTCCGTACATTGATATGTATCGAGCGTTCCGCCTGCATTTTCCAAGAATTTTTGAATTTCTTCCAAAGTCATGCTTTGATAATTAGTTAAGTCATAATCGGAAATGATGGAATTTGGATTAAAAAAAACTTCGGCCCGACATATTAACGGCCAATTAAGACTGACTAAAACAAGAATCAATAAAACAGCAATTTTTTTTATAAAAGACATAGAATACTATATTTTATTATATTTATAACTTATGGTCAAGGGTTGAATTCTATGTTAAGATGTTTAAATGATGAATTTCAACAAAAAATCTATTTATTTTTGGGAGACCATTTTGTTTATTTTGACCCTAGGATTGGGGATATCGGCTGTTTTCAGATTACGTTCATTTTTTACACCGGGCGCTGCCGGTATTCCACCGCTTAATATTTGGCACTTTATGGGACAATTCTTTTCAGTCACTTTATTTGTTTTTATCATTTCAATATTAGGCGCAAAAGCAGCTAAAATAAAAGACATAATATTTAAAACTATTTTTATTTTAGCTGTATTTTCGGGTGGATTTATTTTATTGAATTTATGGATGCCGAGTATTTTCGCCTTGATTTTAATAATTGCTTTGATTTTAGTTTGGTTAATCAAGCCGACGGTTTTAATTCATGATTTGTCAGTGATTTTGGCAATATCAAGTATTGGCGCCATAATGGGTTTGGGATTTAAACCAATGGAAGTAATTGTGCTGTTATTGATTTTTTCCGTTTACGATTTTATTGCTGTTTATAAGACCAAGCATATGGTTAAAATGGCCAGAGAAATGATCAGGAGTCAAGCTATTTTGGGTTTTATTATTCCGTCAAATTTTTCCGCCCAAGGCGGATCGGCCTTGGGCGGAAAAGATTGGATGGAAAATTTAAAAAAAGTGGAACCTGGTGGAAATTTTTTAATTTTAGGCGGCGGCGATATTATTTTTCCATTGCTTTTGTGCGCGTCTTTGGCAGGAAGGGGGATTATGGATGTTTTGATCGTCGCTATCTTTGCTTTAATCGGACTTTTGACAAGCTTTTGGATTTTTAACCGACAATCAAATCGTCAACCGATTCCCGCTCTTCCGCCCATTGCCTTATTTTCCATTATTGGATATTTATTAAGCTTGATTGTTTAAATATTGACAAATTTTAATAAATCGCTATGATTAAATCAGTTATTTTAAAATTGGGATAAAATATTTCAATAAAAAGGGAGGTAAAGATGTGGTGGAAAAAAGATAAACAGGCAAAAGTTAATTTTTTGGCGCTTGATTTGGCCAAGAAATTGGCTCCCGTATTGGAAAAAAGACTCAATGAAATGAGTCAACCATTTGAACGTTGTCCGGATGAATATGATAGTAAACAATATGGTTCAACCCCAGAATCACCATATACAGTTAGGGTGGAGAGTGGTAGTAATAAAAAAAGATGCTTTGTGAGATTTGATATTAACCGAGGCCATATACCTGGTCATAGTTCCTATTTTATTTCGTTCGTATTAGTAGTATCTCTCTCTGACCCCTCAGATATTGAACATAAACTTCAATACCTGGATGTTGCGGCCTATAAGGAAAAATTAGACCCAAGGGAGTATCAAGAAATAAGGAATATTTTAAGTGATTTTTTTGGTGGTAATTGGGAAGAACAGAAATACGATTCTTGCGGCGACAATGAGTATATAGATAAAAACACAAGAGAATTAGTTACGGTTTATTAAAACAGAAAGGCTTAATTTTTTAATCAAATTAAGCCTTTTTTTATTGGTATTGACAAAAGGCTGAATTTGTGTTATGTTTTTATTATATAAAGTTCTTTGATTCAAAAAATAAAAAGGAGGTGAGTAATATGGATAACAAAAATACAGAGGATAAAGAGAGAATTTCTCGTATGGCTACTCATGATTTAGTTGAAAAACATCATGAAGATATGAAGATTATCAGGGGATTATTCCAGAACTCTGCTTTATTGTCAAAAGAAGAGGGGAATAAACTGATTAATTTTTTTAACAGCATAACTGAATTTGAACAGAGAGCAGCTCTGATGGTTTATGTTCTAATGGAATTCAAATGGCGAGTTGAAAGTAAAATGGATGCCATTTCGGTAGATATTCACGGTGGAGATAAAAAACAAATAGAGGCGATCAGAGAATCACTTAAGCTATCCTCACAAAACACCGACGAGTTAGGAATCAAACTTACACGACATCTGGACGATTCATTACCGGATAAAAAATGCGAGTTAATGCTCACTATCTTGAGTGTGGCATTAAACGTAATACATAGAAACAAAAAAGGCTCAATTTATTAAATTGGGCCTTTTCTTTTTAAACTAAATCAGTATTTATCCACTTAATAAATAGTCTAAATAATGATATACTATACATATAATGATTTCTATTATTATCACCACCAATAAAGAGCCGAAGAGTTTGCCGCAAGCCATTCAGTCATTTTTGGATTCCAATTTATTAAAAGCGGATGACGAAATTTTAATTGTCGGTCCTGACGAAGAATCTGAAAAAATAGCAAAAGAATTTCAAATAAGATTTCCTGTTATAAAATATTTAAAAGACAAAGGAAAAGGTAAGCCGGCTGCTTTAAATTTGGTCTTTCAACAAGCAAGGGGAGAGATTTTAATTTTAAGCGACGGTGATGTTAAAATAAAGAAAGAAGATTTGGAATATTTAATAACTCCTTTTGAAAATAATAAAGTCGGCGCGGTCAGCGGTCAACCGATTTCAACCAGTTCTCGCAATAATTTATTCGGTTATTGGTCTCATTTTCTGACTTTTGCCGCTCATCAAATGAGATTAAAAAATAGAAATTTTCCTTGTTCGGGTTATCTTTTTGCCATTTTAAAAAAAATTATTGATCAAATTCCCGAGAATATGCTGGCTGAAGATGCGGTTATGACTCAGATGGCCAGAAATCAGGGTTATCAAGTAGTTTACGCGCCGCAAGCCAAGGTTTATATTAAATATCCTGATAATTTTAAAGATTGGTTAAAACAGAAAGTTCGTTCAACCGGCGGCTATGTACAAGAATTTGGAATTTGGAATTTGGAATCTAGAATAAAAAAAATGAGAAATTTTTGGCAAGAAGTGCAGAGTGGCATTAAACTATTTTTCATTTTTCCAAAGACCATAAAAGAATTTTTTTGGACAATTTTACTTTATTTGGCGAGAATTTATCTTTGGTTGGCCATTTTTTGGCAAATAAAAATAAGAAAAAAAACCTTTGCTCATATTTGGCAAAGGATAGAAAGTACAAAGTAAAATTCATAGTTATTAGTTAATGGTTCTTAGTTTTGGTTTATTGGTTTCCGGTTTCTAACTGACGACTGAATAACTATAACCAATAAACTATGAACTAAAAACTATTATTTATTTGTATGATTAGTGGACAAGTCCGCTTGAGGCGGACGAATTAAATTAGTAGAGTAATTAATGTTTTAATATGATCAGAACTCGTTTTGCTCCATCACCAACAGGATTTTTGCATGTCGGCGGCTTGCGGACCTGTCTTTATAGTTGGCTTTTTGCCAAAAAGAACAACGGCAAATTTATTTTGCGCGTTGAAGACACCGATCGTCAAAGATATGTGGAAAATGCGGTGGAAAATTTACTAAAAATGCTGCAAACCATGGGTCTGGATTGGGATGAAGGACCTTTTATTGAAAATAATAAAATAGTTCAAAAAGGAAATTGCGGACCGTATATTCAATCTGAACGGCTGGAAATTTATCAAAATTTGGCGAAAAAATTAGTGGAAGAAGACAAGGCATATTATTGTTTTTGCACTTCGGAAGAATTGGATAAAATGAAACAAGACCAAATGGCGCAAAAACTTCCGCCCAGATATGACGAAAGATGCAGAAAATTAACCAAAGATGAAATAGCTCTTCGGCTTAGTTCGGGACAACCTTATGTTATTAGGTTAAAAGTTCCGGAAGAGGGGACGATTGCTTTTACGGATTTGATCAGAGGTGAAATAAAATTTGATTTAAAAGATATTGACGATCAAGTTTTATTGAAATCAGACGGTTTCCCGACTTATCATTTAGCCGTGGTCATTGATGATTACAAAATGGAAATCACTCATATTATTAGGGGAGAAGAATGGATTCCTTCAGTGCCAAAACATATTTTGCTTTATCAATATTTTAATTGGCCATTGCCTCAATTTGCTCATTTGCCATTATTGCTTAATCCGGATCATTCCAAATTATCCAAGCGGCAGGGAGATGTTACAGTGGAAGATTATCTATCAAAAGGATATTTAAAAGAAGCTATTTTGAATTTTATCGCTTTCTTGGGTTGGAATCCCGGGACCGAACAGGAAATTTTCAGTCTTGAAGAATTGATTAAAACGTTTTCTTTGGAAAAAATTCAAAAAGCCGGAGCTGTTTTTAATGTGGAAAAATTGGATTGGCTGAATGGATGTTATATACGGCAAATGGATACGGACGAGCTGACAAAAAAATGCATGCCATATTTGGAGCAAACAGGCTTGATAAAGTCATCAAATTTTGACTGGATTAAAAAAATTGTCGCGCTTGAGCAGGAACGGCTTAAACGGTTGAACGAGATAGGAGATTTAACCAAATTTTTCTTTTTAGATACTTTGGAATATGAACCGGAACTGTTGCAATGGAAAAAAATGGATAATCAGCAAATTAAAGACAGTTTAAGTCAAACCGGAGTTATTTTGGAAAAAATTTCAAGCGATCAATTTACTGCTAAAAATATAATGGACAATTTATTACCATTAAAGGAGAAAATCGGAGTAGGAGAGACACTTTGGCCTTTAAGAGCGGCTTTAAGCGGCCTTAAATCTTCACCTCCGCCCGAAGCGATAGCCGAAGTTTTAGGCAAAGAAAAAACTATAAACAGGGTTAATCAGGCTATTGAAAAATTGAAACAATGAAAAAAAATATAAAACAATTTTTGACTATTTTTATTTTGGCAAGTTTTATTTTTTTATTTAATTTTGTAAAAACGCCGATAACGGCCGCTCAGGATTATACTCAAGAGATTGACCAAATTCAGAAAGAGATTGACTCTCACCAGAGTTATCTTAAAAAGTTGGAAGAGCAAAAGAAAGTTTATGAAAAAAATATAGAAATCAAGAGAAAAGAGGCGGTTAATCTTAAAAATCAATTAAGTATTTTAAAAAATCAAGTCTCAAAAACAAAAGTGGAGATAGAAGAAAAAGAAACAGAGATAACGACCACAGATTTATCAATTAAAAATATTCAATTTAAAATTTTGGAAAAGCAAAAAGAAATTCAGGATCAGAAAGAAAATTTACAGCAAATTTTAAGATTGATTAATCGATATGACAATAAAAATCTTTTGACAATTATTGTTTTAAGCGATTCCATCTCTGATATTTTGAGTCACGTGCGCTATTTAAACACTTTTCAAGGAAGCCTGTCTCATTCTCTTGAACAAATCAAATTAATCAAAGAAGGGATGGAACTGCAAGAAAAAGATTTACGCACCAATTTGCAGAACATAACCAATCTGCAGAATGATTTATTGGATAAAAAATCTCAGTTAACAACTGAGAAAAATGCCAATGAAAATATTTTGGAAAAAACACAAGGCGCGGAATGGAAATTTCAAAGTTTATTGGCCGATGCTGTCGCCGAACAGCGAAGAACGGAAAATGAAATTTCAAATTTGGAAACAAGCATCAGGACAAAATTAGCAGAAGAGAAAGAAAAAAAAGATCAAATCATGGAGCAAGAGGGTTCAATTGTTTTTTCCTGGCCGGTGCCGAATAATGGTATAACTTGTTCCTTTCATGATCCTGATTATCCTTATAGAAAATGGATTGGAGAGCATCCGGCTATTGATATTCGCGCCTCTCAGGGTATAAATATCAGAGCGGCAGCCTCGGGTTATGTGGCAAAAGCAAAAAATGGCGGAATGGGTTACAGTTATATTATGATTATCAATAATGACACCTTTTCCACTGTTTACGGGCATGTAAGTCAAATTTTTGTAAGAGAAGACGAATATGTCAGAAGGGGTACGGTTATAGGAAAAAGCGGGGGACTACCGGGAACCAGCGGCGCAGGAAATTTTTCTACCGGTCCGCATTTGCATTTTGAAATAAGAAAAAATGGTATTCCTGTCAATCCGGAAGATTATTTATTGTAAAAATTCAAACTTATCAGTATTTTATTGATCAGTGGGTTAGTGGTCAAAAATGAGAGGGAATAGCGTTTTTCCTCTATATACCACGTCGCACAATATTCCTTTTACGTCGCTACCCTTATCTTAAACCACTTTTGGAGATAGTGCCCCAAAAGTGGTTTTTTATTATATTCTATGGTATTTGTTTATTTAAATACCATAAATCTCTGAAGCGCAGGTCAATGTGGTCTAACGCTTGCCTATCTTTTAATTGATCTTTTAAAACTAAATTAAGACTCTCCTCTTGTTTCTTGAAATCCGTCTCAGAATTGACCAATATCTTCCATCCTTCCAATGTGGTGATTTCTGCCTCCAAAATACTCCCTTTTTCGTTAATTTTAACAATAGTGGCTGTTATGTTGTTTTGCCTTAAAATATTGCCTCTAATTAGGTCTAGAATGCCTTTAATGAAGTTTATATAGGTCTGATTATGGAAGTTGGCTGAACCTTGATCATAAAAAATTATCAAATCATTATTTTTCTCTTCATTATTATTTAGTGTCGTAAAATATTGAGTGGATTCTGATTTTATTATGATCACTTGGCCGTTAGAATTGAAATAATACTCCCCTTCATAGCCTAAAATTTCCAAACGAGCAACCGGTTGATATTCTTCTATGTTTAATTCCAATGTATTGGTCATTTTTTTGTTAATTTTAAATGAACGGATACGGGAATCCACACTGAGTATTTTGGACAAACAATTATTGTTAAAAAGAATCAAGTTGGAACCAAATGGTCTCTTTACTACAGAATTAATCAAATCTTTTAATTCCGCTTCAGAGGTTAAATTATAGTCATTAATTTTGGTGATTGTAATATTTTTAATTTTAAAAATCGGACTGAATAATAAAATATAGCCGCCGCCCAAAATTAAAACAAATGCCGAAATGATTAAAATCATCAATTTTAATTTCGTTGTTCTTTTCTTTATAAAATCTTTCCTTGAGGCGCGTACAGCTTTGACCTCAGGTCTAAAATTTTGTTTTTTTTCGTATCTGGTTGGTTTCTTCCGCGTAAACATAATATAGTAAATTTTATCCTATTTTTGTAAAAAAACAAGAAGGTAATTTTTTAAAATTACCTTCTTGTTAAGATATTCTGTTCAACTAGACAACTTTAGGAGCATCCTTGCCTAAGATTTTATACATCTTGGTTCCGCATTTTGCGCAAGTGCCGGTGGCAGCTCTGCGCTTTACGTCACCCTTGCCATTCATGACAACTTCTTTAACGTCTTTCATTTCACTGTCTTTGGCTTTACATTTTACACAATAACCTTGCATAGTTTTAAAATTTAATTGATTAATTTGATTATATTATAGCACAGATATAAGATATTAGAAAGGGCCTTATTCGTCAAAAACCCCTTGTTGATACAGATGATTAATTATCTCTTTTTCATCTTCATCCGAATAAGTCTTTATTAAAAGTTGATGAATTTCAGCGGGTTTTAATTTTTTAGTTATGTCCGAATTTCTATCTGTTCTGGTCGAGGCCGCATCATAGAAATCGATAATCGACAAGATTTTGGCGTATTTTTCAATTATTTTTATTGTTTCTGGACTGGCGGTAAAATTTAATTCGGGTAAATTTTGAGGATATTTTTTTTCGCCAAAATAATGATGACGCAATAAAATTTCCGCCGAAAAAGGAAAATCATCTTTTAACAAGAAATAACCGTAAAGAGGATGAGATTTCATCGTTTCCATATCCTGCTCGGTGAATTTCTCGGTTTTTTGTAAAATTTCTTCGTCTATTGCCACTTTACCCAAGTCATGTAATAAGCCGGCGTAGAAAAATGGTTTAGGGTCTATTTTTAATGATTCGGCCACCAGGGCGCCGGTTAAACCAACTCTTAATGAATGATTGTATGTGGCAGTATCTTTTCTTTTAATCCAATTTAAATATTCTTTTAAAGAGTTTTGTTGATTAGGATCAATATTAAATTGATCTATTCTCTGATATAAAAGTTTTTCTAGATTTTTTTCTTCTTGCGTTTGTTCAAGCCCTTCTTTAAACATGACTTAATTATAGCATGTTTTAAAGATAAAACAAGGGGTTTCGGTGAGCCTAAAAAGGCTTTTTAAGGGCAAAATTAGGGATTAAAACCCTAGAACTATCCTTCTCTTGGACCCAACCATTCTTAAAGCCCAGATTTAAAGCATATTTGCAGACCTTATTAAATTCTTCATTATCAACGCATTGGTTGATTTCTTTGAAGTCAGCAGCTTTATATAGTGGATAATATTGATTCATAAGGCTTAAATGAATGTTTTTATCGATTAAGGCTGTTTGTTCTAGAACTTGCAAACTGTTTTTGGTATTATTTGGTAAAACTAAGTGTCGTAAAATAATTCCTTTATAGGCAATGTTATTTTTTGTTTTTAAATGACCGACCTGTCTTAACATTTCTTTAATGGCGTTTGTGGCGGTGGTTGTGTAATTTTTAATTCCCGAATATTTAAGAGCTATTTCATCATCTCCATATTTAAAATCAGGCAAATAAATATCCACCAATTTTTCCATTTGTTTAAGCGTCTCCACTTTTTCATAGGCGTTGGAATTCCATACAATTGGTATGATTAGTCCCCTCTTTTTAGCCGCGATGATTGCTTTTTTTATGTATGGCAGCCAAATAGTTGGTGTTACCAGATCAATATTGACTGCTTTTTGTTTCTGCAGACTTAACATAATATCAGCCAGTTCTTCAATAGAATATTTTTTTTCAATCAATCTTTGCTGAGAAATTTGAAAATTTTGACAAAAAACGCAACGTAGGTTGCAACCGCTAAAAAAAATTCCGCCGGCTCCTTGATTTTTATTTCCGACCAACGGCGGCTCTTCGCCAACATGCTTGCCAAACCAGGCAATTTTAATTATTTTTTCGGTCATATTACGTCGATAATATCAAAAATTTTATTTCTTGTTTTGGCCCCTCTGATTAATCTGATTTTAGATTCGGGTAAATTAAAATGCATGGACAGCATTGTTATTACGCGCTTAGTGGCTCGTCCTTGCTCAGGCTTTTCTTTGGTTTTAATTTCAAAACTGTCTTTATTTTTTTGAAGAATGTTTTCCTTTTTTGAACTAGGAAAAACTTTTACCTTGATTAACATATCAATATTTTTTTAGAATAATTTATAATATTATTATACTTCTTTTTGTGATTAGTGTAAAATATCATCAAAAATAAAAATACCTTTGATACATTTTATCAAAGGTATTTTTATTATATAAAAAATTTATTTTTTCGGTTCAATATTATCCGCTGAAAATCCACCGGCCAGCATCATTATAATTCCCAAAAGTATTCCGGTTATTCCGCATCCGATGAAAACTTGATTGATATTTTGTTGAGCCTCCAGATATGGATCCATGTTGATAATGGCTTGTTTTAAAGAGTACACTCCGTTAAAACCAATAACCGCCAGAACAATACCTGCAATTAATAAAATCGCCCCTACCCAAATTAATTGTTGCTTAACACCGAATCCGCGAATATAAATTTTAAATGCTTTCATATATTTATTATTTTTTAAATTAATTTAGATAACTGAATTAATTATATCTTATCCCTGGATAATTGTTAGTTATTGTTTTCCACAGGCATTTGATTATTGGAATTACGTCCATTTTTGATATATTTTATCAGTTCTACCCAGAAAACAGTAATTAGGGCCACGCCGATAACAATAAACCAATAAAATGGTTTTAAAGGCATTGTTTCCAGAACTTTATTCAAGACGGGGATATAAATAGCCGCAACTACTAATAATAATCCGTAAATTACCGCCCATATTAAGCGTTTATTATCAAATAAATTTTTGGTTTTGAATAATGAATTTTTTAAATCTTTAAAAGCAAAAATATAAATCAAATCCACTGTTGCTACGGTGGCAAAAGTTATGGTTCTGGCTAAATTTATCTGGCCGGTTTGTTTTAAGAAATACGTAAATATAAAAAGTGAGGAAAGTCCGACAGTTAAACTGATTAAAATGATCAGGGCGATAATCGGCTTGTCCAAAATTTCTTCCCTTCTTAAGATTTTAGGATCTTCTTCGTGCAGGGCTTTATTTCTTGTTTCAAATCCTAAAACTATGTCAGGCGGCCCGTCGCATATCAAATGAGCCCATAAAATTTGAATAATGGTCAAAGGGGTTGGTAATCCCATCAAAATAGCGCCGAAAATTAAAACTATTTCGGCAAAAGAATTTGAAAGAACATAAGCTACTACTTTTTTAATGTTGGAAAAAATTAATCTGCCTTCTTTGCAGGCGGCAATAATGGTTTTAAAATTATTATTTAATAAAATTAAATCAGCCGCTTCTTTGGCAACGTCAGTCGCATTATTCACGGCTATGCCGATATCAGCTTTTTTAAGAGCCGTGGCGTCATTGATTCCGTCGCCGGTCATTGCCACCACTTCTCCTTTTTCCTGTAAAACTTTAACTATTTTCAGTTTTTGACGGGGTGTTACCCGACTAAATATGATAATATCGTCGATTTTTTCTTTTAATTCGTCTTCGCTGATAATTTCCAGAGTACTTCCTTCCATGATGTTTTTTTCAGTAATATTAAATCCTAAACTGCGAGCGATTTTTTCCGCTGTCTTACGATAATCACCGGTTACTATTTTGACTTTAATTCCGGCTTCCATGGCCACTCTAATTGCTTCTTTAACTCCTTTTCTGATCGGATCTTGAATTCCTATCAGACCCAGCCAAGTAAAATTATTTTTATCTTTCAAATCTCCTTGATTTTTAGAAATAACTCCTAAAACTTTTAATCCTTCTTCCGCCCAGCAGCTTATTTTTTCCAAAATATCTTGTTTTTTATCAGCCTCAATGTCGCACATCTGTAAAATAATTTCCGGCGCGCCGATAATAGAAGCGGCTTCATTACCATCTATTTGATTAATGCTTAACATGTATTTTTTTTCATTATCAAACGGTTCTTCAAAAGTTCTGGCCATGGAATTAAAAATATCTTGAGGATTAAAGTGTTTTTTTCTGATATAATCCCAAATCGCCGTTTCCAAATTAGATCTTTGATTGTTGGCCAGGGTTAACCCCAAAAGAGCTTTTTCCTGATCCATGAAATCGGTTTTGACAACTTTCATGACTCCTTCAGTCAAAGTGCCTGTTTTGTCAGTGCAAATCACAGAAGTTACGCCGAGTGTTTCCATGGCTAATAATTTTTTAACCAATCCTTTCCGTTTTAAAACTTTTTTCATTCCGAGGGACAAGATGACCATAATTGCTACCGGCAATCCCTCTGGAATGGCTGCAACAGCCAAAATTATCGACATTTTTAACATTTGCAATATGTTTTGATGGCGCAAAATGCCGACTAAAAAAATAATAGAACAAATAACAATTATTAAATAAACCAATTTTGTGGCGAATTTTTCCAATTTAATTTGCAATGGTGTTTTTTCTTCTTTAATTTCAGCCAAGCTTTGGCCAATCTTACCGATTTCTGTCTGAGTGCCGATTTTAGTTACTTTCATAATTCCTCTGCCATAAATAACAACCGTACCCATAAAAACCAGATTATTTTTATCAATGCTGGATTTTAAAATTGCCTCTTCTTCGCCTGTTAAAATCGCCTCTTTGACCAAAAAATTAACGTCTTCAATTAATTCGCCATCGGCCGGAATTTTATCTCCGGGTCCCAAGACAACCAAATCGCCGACAACGATATCTTTTGCTTCTATTTTTTTATTAATACCGTCTCTGATGACAATTGTCTCTGGTTTTAAAAGATTTTTTAAAGCGATTAAAGTTTTTTGAGCGTTATATTCCTGAAAGAATCCCATTAACAAATTAAAAGTTACCACCAAAGCCATTAATCCGGCGTTAATATATTCTTTTAAAATTAAAGAAATGATTGCCGTGGCAACCAAAATATAAATCAAAGGGCTTTTGAATTGCGACAATAAAATAATAAACCAAGAATTATTTTCCTTGGTTGGCAAAATATTTTCACCGAATTTTTGTCGCGATTCTAAAACTTGATTTTCATTGAGTCCCTGCCTAATCATAAAATTTAAGCATTACTTTTAATTTCAATTACGTCTCCGTCTTGAATAATATAATCCTTACCCTCAGTGCGAATTAGTCCCTTTTTGAGCGCTTCGCCAAATCCGCCCACATTCAATAAATCAAGCCAATTAATGACATCTGCTTTGATAAAATGCGTCTCAAAATCGCTATGAATGACTCCGCCGGCCTGCGGCGCTGTTCCTCCTTTTTTTAACGTCCAGGCGCGAGTTTCGTCAGGCCCGGTGGTTAAAAAAGTGATTAGATCAAGCAGTTTATAAGATTCTTTAACTAAATCGTTTATTTTTAAATCCGTAGGCAGGTCAAAATCTTTTCTTTCTTCCGGTTTTAAATCCGCAGCATCAAACTCGGTTAAAATATCAATAATCAAATATGACCAATTATTTTTTTTGAAGATTTCCATTGTTGCCGAATCAATTTCCGTTTCTGTGCCGTTCAATAAAAATAATCGAGGCTTCATGGTTAACAATTGATAATTTTGCAATATTTTTTTCTCTTCTTCTTCCCAAATTTTTTCACTCAATATCTCCCCTTTTTCCAACAAATCATACGCTTTTTTTACAACGTCCATTTCTTTGATCGCTTCTTTTTTTCCGGCCCTAACATCTCTATTCAAAGCTTGTTTTCTTTTCTCCATAGTTTCCAAATCCTTAAGAGCCAATTCCGTGTCCAGAACTTCTTTATCTCTGACAATGTCAATATTTTGCTGGGTATTGATAATTTTTTCATTTTTAAATCCGCGCAAAACATAAACTATTGAATCAACTTCTCTGATATTGGTTAAAAATTTATTTCCCAAACCTTCACCCTTTGACGCTCCCTTAACCAATCCGGCAATATCAACAAACTCTACGGTAGTGTAAATTTTTTTAGCTGATTTGGTTAATTCGGCTAATTTATCCACTCTTTCATCAGGCACGGCCACGACGCCGATATTTGGATCAATGGTGCAGAAAGGATAGTTGGAATGATCCACTTGTTTTCTGGTAATCGCCTGAAATAAAGTTGATTTGCCGACATTTGGCAGTCCGACTATTCCGACTCTTAAAGACATATTAAAATTAAATTATAATTAATGATATGATTATAGCAAATAATTCATTATAAAGCAATTAAACAAAAAGAAAAAAGGGAGAAAATATAAATTCTCCCTTTTTAGTTTTTTAAAATTCATTTTTTTCGTTTTTCGGCTTAACAACCATTATAATAGCGATTGTTGGACTATATGTACTTTCAACATATCCTGCTTCTGTTGCTATGGGTGCCATACTAAGTATTTGATACTTCGTGGCGACTTCTTTAATGCCCTTTTTCCAATTTTCAATACTCACGTCCCATTCAGATGTCAAGCGCAGAATAATTATATTTTCATCTATTTTTTCTATAGTATACGGATTAACAACCGCAATTTCTTGCGCCGTATTGAAGGTTTTGTTTTCATTGGAATTTGAGCATCCGGAAAAAATTCCGGCAATAAAAAATATACAAATTATCCCTGCAATAATGATTGCATAAGTCATTATTGTGTTTCGCCTCCATCTTTCTTTGACTGTCATTTCTTTCCCCCTTTTTATTTTTTTGTTAAACAACTTCTATATGTTTTAATAATAGCAAATTTTTGATTTTTGTCAACCTCGCACCTTTCGGCGATGGTATTTTTCAAATGCGGAGCATATCGCCGAAAGGTGCGGGGTCAAGGTTGTTATAATTGTGATTTGAATAATTCTTGAACAAAATTAAAAATTTCCGGATGGCCTTGATTTTTCAACCAGTACCACCACTCCACTCCCCAAAGATAATATTCACTGAAACCGGTACGGCGGGCATAAATTACCACATTTTTCATATAATCCAAGTTGACGATTTTAAGTTGTTCGTCAAGAGACATTGTCAGAAGCGATCCGCTGGGAGTCCATGGTTCGGCTTGCAATTCCGCGACAATGATTTTTTTTACGCCGGTTAAAAGTTTTACTATCTCGCCTTTCAAATAATAAGAAGCTTCGGGAAAAGGATAATAAAAATATTTTACGTATTTATTCCAAACCACCCGATACATCGTAATGCCTAAAGCATCTCCATAATGTCCTCCGCCCAGCCAAGTGGAAAGTTCTCCGCTCTCGGTAACAATAATCGGTCGATTATCAAGAGATTTTACCAAAGCCAATTCTTGTCTGAAAAAATCGCGATCAATCGGCGGGCAAATGCCAAAAGTCCTTAAAAAGGGTTCATTTTCAACTTGCCAAGCCGAAATTTGAGGATCTGATTTATAGCGATTAACTGTCTCTTTGATTAAATTTGAAATTTGTTCTTGTCGTTCTTGCTCGCTTAAATCAGTCGCCCAATTTGGAGTATGGCATTCTGGCCAACCCGGTAAACGCCAGCCAATGGCTAAAATAATTTTTGCCTGATGATTTCCGGCTTCATCAACCATCCAATCAAGGTCGGAAAAATTATAAACATCTTTTTTCGGCATTATATCAGGCCAATAAGCGCCCAGTCGTAAATATTTTACTTGTAACTCATCAAGAATAGATGAATAAGTATTGTGCCAATCAAGTCCTAAATATTCCGCCCTGCCTATGGAAAAAGTTACGCCGAATTTACCTTCAGGCATTTGGCTGATTCTCTTATCGCAAATTTTGATTGCTAAAAAAACAGCTATTACTAAAACAGCGATTATCAAAATAATAAATAATATTTTTCTTTTAATGGATGACATTTTAGAAATTAATCAGGAAAATACCCGCTCCGATCAATAAAATGGCGATAATTTTTTGAATAATCACCGATTTATTGACTTCTTCAACTAGAATGCGCGGATATCTGACCAAAAATAAGCTGATTAAAAATATAAACGCGTATTGAACGCCTTGCATGGCATTCACCAACGCGACACTGGCCATGGAAATAGCCCAATTAATAAGAATAAAATTTGTTCCGCCCATCAATTGATTTGAAAGAAAAAGTATTGATGTCAATTTCCCGCTCTTGGCAGGATTTTTTTCTTTTGATTTTTTAAAGACAGACTTGGCGACTGAAGGAATAAATAATAAGAATAAAGCAAAAATCACTCCGCCAAATCGAGACCAAATAAATCCGCTGATAAACGGCTGATGGAGATAAATATATTTTGTCAAAATATAAAATATTGAAAAAATTAAACTTGCCAAAATAGCAAGTAAAAATTTACAATCAAATTTTTCTCGTTTCTTGGTCAAACGAAGACTGATCAAAATACTGCCTGCCAATAATAATAGAAATGCGGATGTAAATTTCGGGGTTAAAGTTTCGCCCAAAAATATCGTGCTTAAAATTAAAACAAAAACAGCGCTGAAACTGCCGACTACCGGCACTACTCTTGATGCTTCATTCACTTTTAATGCCTGATAAAAAACCCAACAGGCCAAAATATAAATACCACCGGTTAAAAAATCAATCAGCAGTCCATTCATCCCCGGAAAACTTAATCCGCCAAACGGAATTAGAACCACGCCGATTACACCCAACATGCCGACATAAAAAGCGTATAATGCCGGTTTGTCTATTCGACCGCTGCCCAGCAGATATTTGTCAAATAAAAAAACTATGGCATTAAGAAATTGAGCGATCAAAACGATAATTAACCACATACCAAATTTTTTAAAATTTTTAAGTTATTTATAACGCGAAAAATTTTACTAAAAATTTGAGTACCCGCCCAAGTTTTTCTTTGAAAAATCTGGGCGGGTGAAAGTTTTGTTGCTAAATTTTGTTCGTCTTACAGACTCCAAAATTCAGACAAAACTATTTCATTTCTTCTCCGTTAAGCACTTTTTCTATATTAAAAACTCCAAGATTTCTGGCTTCAACAAAACCGTGCATAGCCGCGTCCGCCAAAGAACCTGTTTTTAAAAAGTCAAAAAGCCATTCATTGGTGTATTTTGGGTCATTTTGAATAATAGCGGCGTGATGTTGAATAAGCCAATCGCGATTAAAATTTTCTTGCGAACCGACCGAAGGGGCAATGATAATCGGCAAACCAAGTCCGGAATAAAAGGACAATTCACTTGGCTTAGTCCATAAAATATCCGTTACTCTCAAGGCGGCATTAAATTTTTCAAAGTATTCTTTCATGTTTTTTGCGTAAATAATTTCGATCCCGCTCCTAGCGGGATCATTTTCAAAATCTAAATTTTTTAATTCTCCGATAAAGAAATTTTTAACCCAATTTTTAATGCCCGCGACCAAAATAATTTTAATTTCTTCTCTGTTGATTTTTTCTTTTAAACTTTTAACCACGTTAATGGCTATTTCTTTCTGAGCGCCGGCACCGCCGACAGCGAACATCAGAGTTAAAGGATGTTCTGATTTTTCCGGACAATTATCCAAATATTGACTGATTAATGTTTCATAACGTTGGTGATAAAGGCCTTTTGGATCAAGATTATCAATTCTTTGACAAAGGTCTGATTTTAAAATTTCCATTTTTTCCGAACCGATATTTTCATTCGGCAAAGGATAACCGGTTAAAAATATATTTTCTTTTCTGACTCCGTAAAGCTGCAATCGGCTGGCTACCCGGCTGGTAGGCGCGAAATATTTAATTTTGCTTCTTCGAGGATTGAAAGGAGCCCAAGCTCTGGCGATATCGGCGTCACAAACCACGCAATAAATGTCTCCCGGATAATCATAAAATTCCGCCATGTAAGCCGGAACAAAAAAAGTGGTAATAATGGGAATCGGATTTTGTTTTAATTTTTCAATTAAATGTTTTCCCCATCCCTTTTTAATCGTACCGAGAGTTTGTTTGAGAAATAAATTCGGCTGTGAAAGATTTCTTCTGGGATAAAAATCGGCGATTTTTTGAAATTGGTCAAAAATAAAAAAACATAAATCGCCTATTAAAGGGACTCTTTTAAAACCGGAAATAAATTCATAAAATTTTCTGCTTGCCTCCCAAACATTTTTATCGGAATTGGGAATTCCCGGATAATTATTGGCGCTGATCACTTGTCCATCAGGCGCAAGATGTTTCAAGGGATTGGCCGTTCTTTGATGTCCGTAACCCATACTGACATCAATAATCCAAGCTTGTGTGTATTGTTTTTTAAAAGTATTCATATTATTTAATTCCCCATTTTTTCAGAGAAAATAATATTATTGTTAAAATTATTATAGATGACAATACTGTTAATATAACATACCAGGGAACTTTCATATAAAACATAAAATTAATCATTATGCTGATTGTACTGATAATTGGCACTAAATATTTTTCCATATTTTTTTTGTTAAATTGTTTAAAATATAAAAAATGTATTTTTATTATTCTTTTAACATCATTCTGGCTATTCTTAATTCTGTATATGAATATGCCCCATTGAATTTTTTAAAAACAGGCAGAAGTGAATTGGTATCAAGTTCGTAAAATGCGGCATAAATTTCAGCAAGAGCGCAAGAAAGAGAAGGCGTGACAAGACGAGACAGATCTGCTGTATTAATCTTATCACTTAAAACAAGTTTTTCAATATGGCTCAGAATTGTTTCTTCCTTTACTCCGCGCGTTTTGGCAATTTGCGAAATAGTTTGTCCTTGATTCCATAAGACGAGAGTTTTATCGCGCGTATTGCCATTTTTTTTATTTTTACCGTATGTGTATAAATTTTTCTTTTTGCCGGATTTTGGCTCTCCTCCGCAAACAGTGATGAAATTTTGATATATTTTTTCAAGTTCAGCGGGTGGAATTTTGGCAAATTCTTTTTCAATCTGTTCTGATAATGACCGGAATAATTCATCTTTAACAAGAATTTCCGGATGCACTTGAAAAGCGCGTTCATTCCAACCGAGCAAATAAAGTCCGGAAAGTTTTCTTACCCGAGAAAGCGCGACATAGCCTTGTCCAAATTCAAAAACATCAGAAAGATCCATAACTGCTTCGTCCAAAGTCATTCCCTGGCTTTTGTGCACGGTAATCGCCCAAGCAAGACGAAGCGGTATTTGCGTAATTCGGCCGCGCACGCTGCCATTTTCATCTATTGTCCAATCCATTGGTTCAACCTTAATTTTCATTCCGTTTCTCGTTTTAACGATCGGATTGCCGATTTGGTTGAATTCTTCAATAAGGCCGAGCGTGCCGTTTACAAATCCTTTGTTGGGATTATTTTTTGTAAACATTACCGTTGCGCCGATTTTTAAATAAAGCGTTTCCGGCGAAAGACAGCCTTTTTTAAGAGAAGCGGTAAAAATATCATGGCCCTGCGAAATCATATTAAAAACTTTTGATTCGCCTTTAATATTAGCCAACATTTCATTATTGATGCGATCTACTTCAATATTGTGCGTAAAAAGTTTGGGTATATTGTTCGGCGCCAGATGATATTCAATTTTTCGCGCTTCAAGATGGCATAAATGATTATTTTTAAATGAGTTGCGCCTGATTGAAGAAAGTATGGAAAGAAAATTATCGTCTTCCTGGCGAAATTGTTCATCAAGATAACAAACGGCTAAATTTGCTCTTTCCCATGACGGAGAATCATAAGCGAAATGAGCGGATGATTTTCCAAGCAGAGAAGTTTGGGAATTATTTTCATTTTTTATTTTAATAATCGGCGGGAGCTGGAAAAAATCGCCGACAAAAATCACTATTATGCCGCCGAACGGTTCGGAATTTTGCTTGACTTCGCGGCAAACCAAATCAATCATGGTAATCGTTTCGGGCGGAAGCATTGATACTTCATCAATAATAAGAACTTTGGTTTGATTAATGCGTTTTTCAATATATTTGGTTGAAGCGATTTTATCCAAATCATGCCTGTCCAATTTGGTTTTAATTCCAATTCCGCACCAGGAATGAATTGTCATGCCGCCGATATGCGTTGCGGCAATGCCAGTGGATGCGGTAATCGCCGGTTCAATGCCATTTTCGCGCAAATACGCCACATATTTATTTACCAAATATGTTTTTCCTGATCCGGGTTCGCCGGTCAAATACACGTTTGCCCCGGCCTTAAGTATTGAAAACGCTTGAGCTTGATTCATTTTATTTTAATTTAGCTTTATACAATTCCGGGTCAATTGTTCTTGTAAAACAAGTTTTTCCCGTTTCGTGATCCCAATTTTGTTGAAGAGAACCAAATTGATTTAATGCAGGAGAAGATCTTAATTTGGCAGGAGAAATTGATTTGGGATTTTTACTTGAAGCGTTAAATGTGGCGCATAATTCAAAAGAAAGAGGACCAGTCACATTATATTCGTATGAAACAACGGTTTCCGGATCTTGAGGAACGATAAATCCGGAAATACTGTCTTCCAGCTCGCCAAGATTTTGCGGTAATTTTTCTTTTTGCGTCCAATAATTGACAATTCTTTCTTGAATTTCCTGAAGATTGCTGACTCTTTGCTCGTCAAGTCGTCTGTCTCTTTGGATAGCCGGTGTTCCAAGAATAAAAAATCCCCAAATAATACTGATCAAAACAACGCCGGAAATAACCCAAGCAAGTATTTTTGGCAACTTGGAAGTTTCCGGATCTTTTCTTTTTAAATCCCAAATGTAATAACCGAAAACGGCCACCGCGACCAAAAGCACGGTTAAAATTTTCAAAAAGAATTGAATGGTTAATTCGCCGCTTAAAAAATTATTGATAAAAACAATAAGATCTATAATAATAGTTAAGGCGGAAATAAAAAGGGTGAAATAAAGCAGCCATTTTCTCAATTTCATTTCTCTTTTTTCAGGGTTGTTTTTGAGGTCTTTTCCCAGCATCCAAGAAGTTAATATAAAGACTGGAATGGATATTATCAATATTGAAGTGGAACTTTGAATCGCTCTTGTTATGCCGTTATAATAAAAACTGAGAGCGTCGGGGAAAATAACGCTGATATATTCGGTTATAAGCAGAATGAAATTCACAATGCTTAAATAAAAAATAATGATGTTAAAAAGATGCAAGAAAACATCTTTTGGCGTGTTATAAGCGGTGTTTGTTTTTTCCATAATTTTATTTTTTTAATGTTTTAAAATAGTGATTTTAATTAATTTATTTTTAACTGCAAGGCTCGCTGTTCCGCCAATAGGAAAAGTAATAATCGGACTGGTGTGGCCAAAATCAACATTGGCAACAATCGGTATTTTGAAGAGTTGAGGACGAATTTTAATCAACCGTTGCATTTTAGCCAAAGTCATATCGCTTTCATTCTGAAAACGGCCAAAAATAATACCGCGAATATTTTTTATCCCGAACATTTGAAGGAGTGATTCAAAATCACGATCAAAATGAACATAGTCTGATTCGCTGTCATCTTCAATAAAAAGAATAACATTTTTTTTCAAAGGAAAATAAGATGTTCCCTGCAATAAATTCAAAGTGCATAAATTGCCGCCGATTATTGTTCCTTCGGCTTCGCCATTGGAAATATTCCAATAACCGCTATTTTCTATCAATACGCGCTTGTCTTGATCAAGATACCACGCGTCATCTGTCCATTTTGGCGATGGTTTAAGGATAATTGATTGATTATCCATGAGACATTTTTTAAAACAATCCAACGTATAATCAAAGTGTAATTTTTGACCAAAAGTGGAATAGGCCGGACCGTAATAAGTGACAAGACCGGTTTTTGTCAAAATAGCATTTTGCAGGGCGGTAGTGTCGGAAAAACCGATAAAAATTTTTGGATTTTTCTTAATCAAATTCCAATCAAGATAAGGTAAAAGTTGATTGCAATTGAATCCTCCGATTACCGTGAAAATTCCTTTTACATTTTTATCGGCAAAGGCTTTGTGCAAATCTTCAACGCGCGATTTGATGGACGAAGAAATAAATTCATCTTTTTCTTCAACGTTTTTGCTGAAACTGAGACTCAAACCAAGCTCTTTAAATTTTTGATTGGCAATATCGCGAACGCCCTGTGAAATCAAACCGAGCGATGATGATGGGGCGACAATTCTGATCGTATCCCCTATTTTAAGTTTATTCGGAACAATATTCATAAATTAACTTTATAGTATGATAAATCTACTTTTAGTATATCAAAAATATCACAAAAAGAAAAGAGGAAAGAACCCACTTCTATCCCCTTTTAACGCTTATTTTTAAAATCAATCATTTTTCCGTCCTTAAAAAATAAATTTAATTATCTTTAATTAATGCTATTTTTTTATTTCTATCCCAACTTTTTATTTCGGCTTCACGTTTTCTTGCCTCTTTCAAATTTTCGTAAGTTTCCGAATATTTTAAGATTACCGGACGTCGCAATTTTGTATAATGAGCGCCGCACTTGGAATTATTATGCTGTTTTAAGCGTTTTTCAAGATTATTGGTTGAACCAGAATATAAGGATTTATCAGCGCATTCAAGGATGTAAACATAGTATTTCATTCAGATATTGTTACTGTTTCCATTATGACAGGAGAAAGCGGACGATCATTTGAATCTTTTTTCACTTTGGCAATTGCGTCAACCACTTCTTGTCCGGAAATCACTTTCCCGAAAATAGTGTATTGGTTTGGTAAAGGATAATCGGCAACCATAATAAAAAATTGACTGCCATTGGTGTCAGGTCCGGCATTGGCCATGGCGACCACGCCTTTTTTATAACCTTGTTTATAGGAATCGGTTTGAGGATCAAGCTCATCGGCAAATTGATATCCCGGTCCGCCCATTCCTGTTCCGTCAGGATCCCCTCCTTGAATCATAAATCCGTCTATAACCCGATGAAAAATAACTTTGTCATAAAATCCTTTTTTGGCAAGAGTAAGAAAATTACTAACCGCTCTTGGCGCATCGGCATCATAAGTGGCGAAACGAATTTCGCCCATATTTGTTTTAATGGTTACAATGTGGTTCATATTTTTTATTTTAGAATTATTAGTTTGATTAGAAGAGTCTATTTTAATGTTATCAACTTTTTTATTTTGAGAATCATTTTTGGCCGGCGCTTTAAAAAACGAGACACTGAAAATCATCGCCGCGGCCACTATGATAATCAGTATAATATAAATTTTCTTCATAAATTATAAATTAAAATTTTATTAAATTAATTTATTTACCCAATCCTTTCATCCATCCGAAAGTCTGTTGGAAGTTCTTGAAGATAAGTTCGGTTACAGTCAATCTTCTCTGCGGAGTCAGTAAAGTATTGGTCGTTGATTGAGTTTTGTTGCCCGAAGAATCTTCAGAGATGACTCTGAACCTGTAAATTGAGCCCGGTTTAAAGGAAGTGATAACCATTAGATGTTCTTGTCTTAAACTGATATCTTTAGCCATTTGGATAATTGGAGTGTCATTAGCAAAGCCGACTTGATATTCAACTTGCGAAGTTGATACTTCATTGGTATTCCAGGTAATGATAGTTTGGACTTCGTCGCCTCTTGATGACAAAGCGATTGAGGTTCTGATTTGCGAAATGATTGGCGCGTTTTTGTCTTTGGTGGTGGTGAAGTTTGGAATCAGGAAAGAATAGTTATTGCCTTGTAAATCTTTTCCTTCAAGAGAGACATTAAAGGTCGTGCCCGGTTCAAGATTTTTGACTGTAATCTCATGAGTAATACTGGAATCAGATTTGCTAACTACTTGAACTTCATTTGGAGATAATTTGTTGTTGCGATACGGAATGTATTTCACTTGCGAATCAGTCGGGATATTTGTCTGCCAAACAAAAGTGGCCGCTCGTTCAGAGATGTTTTTAATTGAGAAATTTGTCACTTCGGGCAATTGCGAAGCAGTGGTGAAAGTATATTGTTTAGATCTTGTTTCAGAACCGATAATGCTCTTTGATCGAATTTGGAAATAGTAATCAGTAGAAGGAACCAAATTAATAATGTTGACATTATGCGCTAATTCATATTCGCTTGATTGACCAACCACTTGCGAATACGGTTCTGATTTGGTTTTATCAAAATCAGCAACCTTGGTGATAGCGACCACACTATTTGCCTTTCTATCAGTCGTCCATTTAACTCTTGCTTCAGTGGCTGATATTTCAATGCCTGGAGAACCCTCTAATATCGGACCGGGAATAAATCCTTTAAAAATATTAGCGAGTTCTGTAAAACCATTTTCGGCAACAGACAAAGAAATAGTACTGGAAACTTTTTTAATCATTTCCATTGCCGTCGTAAATGTTTCTTGAGAAACTGTTTGTTCTTCAATCTTTTTTATCTCTTGCGCTTTTTCTTCCGGAGTTTTTTCCGCTTCCGGTTCTGTAATTTCTTCATTTTCTGTTATTTCCGGAACAGGAGGAATTACCGAACTTCCCAAAGTTGTAAAAATCAAATCAGCGCCTTGAGCGAGATTGCCGGAAGCGTCTTGGGACAAGACTTGATAATGATAGACAGTGGCTTTAGTTAAACCAGAAAGAATAGCTTGATGAGAAGTTACAAAAGATGATAAACCGGCATGCTGAGTGTCAGTATAGGTTGAGGTTAAACCATAATCTATTAAACTATTTGCATTTTCATTAGTGACCCAGCTGATTGTGGCACTATTTTCAGTAATATTAGAAGTTAAAATATTGCTGATTATAGGGGTTGTTTTATCTATTAATGTTGCAGAACTGCCTCCTCCTCCGGCATTAATCACTCTTACTTCCTGAGAAACATATTGAGGCGTGAGAGTATAATCTTGGCTGACGGTTTCAAGATCAGCTGAATTTTTTGATTTGATTCGATAATGATAAACCTGTTCACTGATCAAGTCGGTCAAACGAACCACATGTTCGACGGTTAAAGTTGAGTTCAAAGTGGTTGAAGTTCCGTAAGCAGTGGTTGAGCCATATTCAATTTGAGAAGTGGCCAAATCATCGGTTGTCCAGGTGATTGTGCCGATTGTTTCCGTGGCGTAAGAATTGACCTCGGAAATAACCGGAGCGGTAGCATCTACCGGCTCTGCTTCTTGAGTGGTGATAAAATTATAATCGCCGGAAACACTTTCATTATCATTTGCGTCTTTAGATTTTACCCTGAAATGGTAAGTTCTGTCAGTGGTCAAATCTGTTAAGTGAATAACGTGTTGAATGGTTAATTGAGAATCAAGATCGGTTTCCGTGCCATAATCGGTGGTAGTTCCATATTCCAATTGGCTGGTTGATAATTCATCTGTTTCCCAAGTAATAGTGGAAGTGTAAGCGGTGGCGGATGAATTAACTAAAGAAATTACCGGATCAACTTGATCATCGGCGGTAGTAAAATAATAATAACTGCCTTGATTATTATCTTTAGCTGTATTTTCTGAAACATCTGTTGACTCAACATAAAAATAATAAATTACATTCGGATAAAGACCGGTTAAATTTATAACATGAACAGTGTTTAAAGTTTCATCTGTTTCTTGCTGAGGATTGCTTAAATTTGAAGTAGTGGAATAAACCACTTTGGAATCAGAAGCTGTATCAGTAAGCCATCTGACGGTAACTTTTTCATTTACGACGGAAGAAATAATAACATTGGAAATAATCGATCCGGCTTTAGTTATAAACGAATAATCATTGGACTTAGTTGTTTCATTTTCGGCCGCGTCTTTTGATTTAACCCTGAAATAATAAGGAGTATTTTTAGATAATCCGGTTAGAACAACCGAATGACTTGTTACCATTGAAGTGGAATTTTTACTTAAAGAATAAACTCCCGGAGTGGCCGAATATTCCACGGTGGAATCGGACAATTCGTCAGTGGTCCAAGTAATAGTCGCTTGATTTGTAAAAATAGAAGCGCTTGGCACTTCAGGAGTTGAAATAGTCGGACCGGTTAAATCTCCTTCGCGGGTTGGAGTAAATGTATAATCCGCGGAAACGCTTTCATTATTATTCGCGTCTTTTGAATAAACTCTGAAATGATAAGTGGAACCGACAGTCAAACTGCTTAATTTGATAACGTGATCAATGGTAAGGTCGGTTGTTGTTACCGAGGACGGACTTAAAGTTCCGTAACCATCCGTCAAACCGTATTCAACCTGGCTGGTGGCCAATTCGTCAGTTTCCCAAGTAATAGTGGAAGTGTAGGCCGTGGTAGACGCGGAAACTTCATTAATAATCGGCGGAGTCAAGTCATAGGTGGTATTAAAAAAATAATAATCAGAGGCATTGTCATTAATGCCGAGATTGATAGAAATATCATAAGATTTAACATAAAAATAATAGCGAGTGCCGGGCGTTAAAGAAGAAATTTCCACTGAATGTTCATAATAATCTTCGCTGTTCGGAGTAAGAACTCTGGTTTCCGTGCCATGCGTTAAAGAACCGGATAAATCTGAGCTGGTGGAATAAACAACATAAGAATTTGAAGAAGTATCCGTGAGCCAAGTAATTTTTGCCGTACTATTATTAATTTGAGAAACAGAAACATTTGTCAAAGTTGGACCGGGAAGTGTCGTAAAAGTATAATAAGCATTGGAATGATTATCAACGGTTTCATTATTGCTTGGATCTTCTGATTTTACCAAAAAATAATATGGAGTGTCTTGCGTTAAACCATTTATGGTAAGAGAATGCGATGTTCCCATGGTCGGAAGATTGACATAAGTAAAAGTTTCTAAAACTTCAGACGTGGAATAACCGACCGTTGAATCCGAAAATTCATCCGTTGTCCAAGTTATAGTTGCTTGAGAAGTATAAACATCAGTAGAAGTAACATTGGAAACAGTCGGCGCCGTAATATCAGTGCCTCCCCCGCCTTCACCGGAATCTTGAATGCCATTTGCCTTGCCGGTAATGGCATTGGAACGATAAGAAATATTATTTAAAGAATCATAAGCGATAATTTTATAATAATGGAGAACATTATAATCCGGCGTAGTGTCCGTATAATAATTGGTTGTCTTAACATTAACCGTGCCGACTTCCGTAAAATCAGCGTCATTAGTAGTATTTGAACGCAAAATGGAATAATGATCAAATATTCCTTGAGGCGGATCATCTATTACTTCCCAGGCAATAAAAAGCCGATATTCATTGGGCGTAATTCTGACATTTGAAGTGTCTTGGGTCATAATGCATGCCGGAGTTGCCGGAGTAATTACTGACGCAGTGGCGGAAACATTTCCTTTGGCGTCTTTAAATTTAACATAAACAGTATCCGGATTATCAGCCAAGGTGATTGTTGAAGCAGTGTTGTATGTTTGATAACTTGCGCCGGAAAATCCGCTGTCCAAAGAAATCATCATAGAGCCCTTGACGCCGGATTGCATCGTGCTGTCGGTGGCAGACAAGGTTAAAGTTGCCGCGTTAGAACCGTATTGTGTTGAAGCATTAACTTTAATACTTGGGCTGGCCGGATTTATTGTGTCTAATTCAAAAGTTGAAGATTCCAAAGTGGCGGTGTTGTAAACCAATTCAAGATCATTGGCTGTAACTTTAATTTTCATTCCATTGGCAGTGTATTGATTATTGTAATCTGTTTTTGGATCCCAAGTGCCGGTGTAAGTCGTCCAATCAGTAGCCGGAGAAGTAGCCACATTTTTTACTCCTTCACCGGTTGTAGTCGTTGCTTCTTGCCATTCATCTCCATCCCAATATTGAAAAGAAATTGTTGCTTTGCCCTGATGGGCTTCTTCACCATCATTGGTATCAGTATCGCGGACTTGATATGAAATATTTACCAAGCCATCCGCGCCTTGCGAAGCAGTTAAAGTTTGAAGTTCAGGAGAAGCATTTATTGAATAACTGACAGTAAAATCGTTAATTGTCGGACTTGTGCCGTCAATCGTACTTTCTAAATATGCTTCTGCTTCGCACCAGCGATTAATTCCTGAAGTAATATCGGCCGGAGAAGAAGTGTACCAATCTGACCATGAAGCTCCGGATAAACCGCCTTCAGTGGCAGCAGTACGAGTTCTGAATTTAACCAAAGTACCGGAAGGAACAGTCGCGTTCCAAGAAATTGTATTCCAACCGGCATCACCGCCGGCATCTTTTTTAAGATTAGTAATGTTGCCGAAATAAAGAAGAGGATAATAATAAAAATCAGTTGTACCTCCATGTAAAGCATAAATATTTGTTCCATCATAAGCTAAAGCACCGCCGTCATTAATTGCCACGCTTGTTGAAGATAAGGTTGACCAAGAATTGCCGGAAATATTATATTTGTAAAAATTAGAAGTATTTCCTCCGCGCAAAGCATAAATATTTGTTCCGTCATAAATTAACGAACCGCCGGCTCCAACCGCACCGGTAATGGAAGTCATAGCACTCCAAGAATTTCCGGAAATATCGTAACGATAAAAATCCGTGCTGCTTCCGCCGCGCAAAGCGTAAATATAATTTCCTGCTCTTACCATTGCTCCGCCCGCGCCAATCACGGCAGAAGGTTGGGCTAAAACTTCCCAGCCAAGCGAAGAAAGACTTATGGAATTTGAACCAGAAGATAAAGTATTATAATCATTTAATGTGCCGGAAGAATTATACCAATTGGTATTGTCCGGAGAAAATTGAAGTTTAAGAACAGAATCAGCCGGAATTGAAGAAGCGTTGTAATCAAAAGAATCAACACTGCCCTTTAAGCCAGATAAAAGATTAGTTGAAGTTAAAGTGCCGGAAGAATAATAATATGGAGAATACATGTTGTCTATATAGAAAGTATTATCCGCGTCGGCATTAACTATGGTAATCACCATACTGTCTATCGCGTCTTTATTGGCATTAGACACGGCTGATATATCCCAAGAAACTGTTTGAAAAACATTTGCCGAAGTAATATTGGGCGTAATTTCCGTAGTCGTTCCGCCAGAATCATGCATGCTTATTTTTATATTGCTTCCTGTTCTTGTAGAACGAATATCAAAATAAATTAATGATTTATCGGTTAAATCTATTGTCGGCGAAATTGTGCGAGTAAGAGTTTTATTTAAACTGCCTGTTATCGCCGCTGATCCTTTTAACGCGTAGGTTCCCTGAGATTTAATTGTAGATTCAGAAGATGACTGTAAAGAAAGAAAATCTGAAGTTAAACATCTTATTACCACTATTCCTGAACCTCCGGCACCGGCAGCACCACCACTATAAGCACCGCCTCCACCACCGCCGCCGGTATTTGGCGTTCCTGATTGAGCGACAGTATCATTACAAGTTCCGTTTCCACCTCCGCCATTGCCACCAAGACCAGGATTATTTGAATAAGCAGTTCCATATCCGCCGCCTCCACCGCCGCCAGCATAATAAACATTAGTTCCGCTTAATACTATGTCATATGCAAGTCCAACTCCTCCGCCGGATGTTCCTCCTTCACTCCTTGATGTGCTTCCTACAGCTCCAGCTCCGCCGCCACCGCCGCCGGTAAAAGGGTTTGCATAATAAAGATCAGAAGAACCTCCTCCATTATTTCCTTGACCAGAAGTGCCTGCTCCACCGGGAACTAATTGATAGTTACCTTCTTGTCCGCCTCCACCTGAACCACCACTTTTAGGAAGTCCCCACGTGCTAGCTCCGCCGCCGCCTCCACCGCCTATTGCAGTTTTTGTACTAAAAACAGAATTTTCGCCATTTCCACCAGCGCTATTGCCACCCGTAGGTCCTTTGACACCGCCAGCGCCAACTGTAATAGGATATGCTTGCGCGGTAATTGCAAAATTTGCGTCATAAATTAAACCTCCTCCTCCACCGCCGCCAGACATTCCTTGACCACCTCCACCACCGCCGGCAACTACAAGAGTTGCTACATTAGCAGCTTTTGTAGAAGTAAATGTTCCTGATGAAGTAAATTTATGAACAGTATAATTTCCATTTGTAGTTATCGTTCCACCGGTATTGCCATAAGTGGCATTTGTTACATACGCCGCTTGAGCAAGTGAATTGGAAGAATATTCCATATAATCAATAGTTACTGCCGATGTATCAAGTTTTATTTGGCCATTTCCCGCGTCAATAACAGTATTTGATTTACTGGCCACTTTGGTTTCATCGGTAAAACTATCAGAAACAGAACTGCCGCTATTATAATTAATGGCAATACTGTCCAAAAGCGGAGCGAGATTTTGAGCCGGATTTGATTGAAGAGTTGTTTTGTAATAAAAACCCGCGCTTCCTGTCCAAAAATTTTCACTGATATCATATCTATAAAAATCAGCAGTGCCGCCGCCGCGCAAGGCATAAATATATGTTCCGTCATAAGTTAATGAACCGCCGGTTCCAACTGTACCAAGAACAGAAGTCATTGCACTCCAAGAATTTCCGGAAATATCGTAACGATAAAAATCTGTTGTGCTTCCGCCTCTTAAGGCATAAATATATGTTCCGTCATAAGTTAAGGCTCCTCCTGCGCCAATTGCGGCTGTAACAGAAGTCATTGCACTCCAAGAATTTCCGGAAATATCGTAACGATAAAAATCCGTGCTGCTTCCGCCGCGCAAAGCGTAAATATAATTGCCGACTCTAACTGATGAACCGCCGGCACCAGTTGCACCGGTTATGGCAGTTAAAGATGACCAGACACTGCTAAACGCTGCGTCTGATAATTTAATATCGCCCTCTGAAGTAGTTGTGTCTAATTTTGTTATCGTCCCTGCTTCCCAATTAGCCTTGGAAGTTACTGTCCAATTATAAGTTGCCGCTTTGGAAAAATGAGGAAAATATTGAACGCTGTTTGTAACAATCAAACCAATACATAATGTTACGGCAATAATTCGGCTGATGCCCAATTTTACCAATGATTGGCGGAATTGTTTTTCTAAAATAAAAAATCGCTTTTGTAAAGCAATAAATTGTTTTTGCAAATCAAAATATTTTTCTTTCCAATCTAAATTCTCCGACGCTTCAGTCGGAGCCCCGACCCTTCGGCGTCGGGATTTTATTTTTATCGGCTCGGTTGAGACGATTGATTTTATATACCAACCCGAATAAATTTTTTTGCAAGATTTATCTTTTTTTATATGAATTAAATAAAAAAATCTAAATTCTTTTAAAAATTTAGATAATAAAATACTTCCCTGTTTATAAAGGTAAATTAAAATTTGTCTCAAATTTTCTTTTTTGAGGTTCATTTGCCGCTTATTCAATTAATACCCTTGTATTTAATATTATATAGAAAAAACATTAATAAATCAATATAATAACCATTATTTTAAAGTTTATTTACCCATACCTTTCATCCATCCGAAAGTCTGTTGGAAGTTCTTAAAGATGAGCTCGGTCACGGTCATTCTCTTTTGAGGGGTCAATAAAGTATTGGTTATTGATTGAGCTCTATTGCCCGAAGAATCTTCAGAAATGACTCTGAATCTGTAGATGGATCCGGGTTTAAAAGATGTAACAACTATTAAATGATCCTGTTTTAAAGTGATATCTTTGGCCATTTGGATAATTGGAGCGTCATTGGCAAAGCCGACCTGGTATTCAAATTGAGAATTTGCGGGTTCATCAGTATTCCAGGTGATAATGGTTTGGACTTCATCGCCCCTTGATGATAAAGCAACCGAGGTTCTGATTTGAAAAATGATTGGCGAAGTATTATCTTTAACAGTCGTAAAATTCGGGATCAGGAAAGAATAATTATTTCCTTCCGAATCTTTTCCTTCAAGTGAAATATTGTAAGTAGTGCCGGGCGCGAAATTTTTAATCATAATTTCGTGAGTAGTGTTAAATTCTGATTTATTGACGGTCTGCGCTTCGCCTGAAGATATTTTATTATTGCGATACGGGATATATTTAACTTGAGAGTTGGTAGGAATATTGGTTTGCCAATCAAAAGTGGCGGCTCGCGCGGAAACATCTTTAATGGAAAAAGTGATTACCTCCGGCACTTGCGAAGCTGTTTTAAAATTATATTGTTTGGATTTTGTTTCAGAACCGATCAATCCTTTGGAACGAGTTTGGAAATAGTATTCAGTGGACGGAGTCAAATTAATAATTCTAACGCCATGCGTCAATTGATGTTCATTTGATTGACCGACAACTTGCGAATACGGTTCTGATTTATTTTTATCAAAATCAGAAGCTTTAACAAAAGCAATCATTGAATTGGAACGCTTATTGGTTTCCCATCTGATTATGGCTTCGGTCGCGGAAACTTCAATGACAGGATTTTTTTCAATGACCGGTCCGGGAGTAATATCTTTTAAAGTATCCAAAATATCTTGAAAAGCGCTTTCCAAAACCGGAGCGGTTACTTGAGAAGAAAGACTTTTGGCTTCTTCCATGGCGGTAATAAAATTCTGATCCACGCTATTAACGGGTGTTATTACTGTTGATTCTCCCTCTCCTTCCGAAGAAGTTGGAGTTGAAGGATTTTGATTTTCTGGTGTCGGAGTAACCGGAATTATTCCACCCAAAGTGGTAAAAATAGCATCGGAACTTCGTCTTAAATTAGAAGAAGAATCTTGAGACAAAACTTGATAATGATAAACAGCGCCTTTTGTCAAATTAGAAAGAGTGACTTGATGAGTCGTAGCTAAAGTTGACAAACCGTCATGCGCGGTATTGGTATAAGCAGCGGTTAAACCATAGTCAATCAAACTGGTGGCTTTTTCATCGGTTGTCCAAGCAATAACAGCGCTGGTTTCTTTAATATCAGAAACTTTAATATTACTGACAATAGGAGGAATCTCATCTTTAATTGTTGTACTGCCGCCGCCGGCATTAATCACTCTGACCTCCTGAGAAACATATTGAGGTGTGAGAGTATAATCTTGACTGATGGTTTCAAGGTCGGCTAAATTTTTTGATTTGATTCGATAATGATAAAGTTGATTAGAGGTCAAATCAGTCAAACGAACCACATGTTCAACGGTTAAAGTTGAATTCAAAGTGGTCGAAGTTCCGTAAGCAGTGGTTGAACCATATTCAATTTGAGAAGTGGCAGAGTCATCCGTTTTCCAAGTGATCGTGCCGATTGTTTCCGTGGTATAAGAATTAACCTCTGAAATAACCGGAGCAGTAGCATCTACCGGCTCTGCTTCTTGAGTGGTGACAAAACTGTAATCAATTGAGGTTGATTCGTTGTTGTTCGCGTCTTTGGACTTGACTCTGAAATGATAAGTTTGATCATTGGTCAAGTCAGTCAGATGAATAACATGTTGAATTGTTAATCCGGAATCAATATCTGTGATTGTTCCATAATCAGTGGTAGATCCGTATTCCATTTGGCTGGTTGCCAATTCGTCGGTTTTCCAAGTAATGGTGGCCGTGTAAGCAGTGGCGGCCGAAGAAATGCTGCTGATTACGGGCGCGGATTGATCATCAGCAGTGGTGAAATAATAATAGACGCCTTGGTTGTCGGAACGGCTGACATTGTCCAGAGCATCCGTTGATTCCACGTAAAAATAATAGATAACGTTAGGATAAAGACTTACCAAATCCACCGAATGAGTGGTGGTTAAAACCGCGTCTGTCTTGGTTTGAGGATTTGAAAGATTAGCCGAACTTGAATAAACAACTTTGGAATCTGAATTTGAATTAGTAGACCATTTGATGGTTGCTGTTTCATTAACCACACTGGCCACATAAACATTTGAAATAATTGAACCTAATTTAGTAGTTAAAGAATAACCGACTCCGCCATTATTATCAGTTTGAGTATTGGTTGAAAAATCAGTTGACTTGACTCGGAAATAATAAATAGTGCCCGGAGTGAGATCAGTGATGACCAAAGAGTGGCTGATAACCATTGAAGTGGAATTTTTGCTTAAAGAATAAACTCCCTGCGTAGCTGAATATTCCACGGTTGAATCGCTTAACTCATTGGTGGTCCAAGTGATTGTCGCTTGAGTGGTGAAAAGAGAACCGGCCGGGACTTGAACACTGGAAATGATCGGCTTGGTATAGTCACCTTCTCTGGCCGGAATAAAACTGTAATCATTGGAAATTGATTCATTGCCATTGGCATCTTGAGAACGGACTCGGTAATGATAAGTCGTACCCTCAATCAAATCCGAAAGACGGACAACGTGATCAATGGTAAGATCGGTTGTGGTTACCGAGGATGGACTTAAAGTTCCGTAAGCAATAGTCGTACCGTATTCAACTTGGCTGGTGGACAATTCGTCAGTCAACCAAGTAATAGTTGATGTATAGGCGGTATTGGCCGCAGAAACAAGAGTAATTTCCGGCGGAGTAAAATCATAAGTGGTATTGAAGAAATAATAATCGCCTTCATTGTTGTCAACGCCCACATTTTCGGAAATATCATAAGATTGAACATAATAATAATAACGGGTGCCGGAAGTAAGACCGGATAAATCAACTGAGTGTTCGTAATAATTTTGTGAATTCGGCGAACTAATTCTGGTCACGGAACCATAAGTCACGGAACCGGATAAATCGGAATGAGTTGAATATACCACGTAAGAATTCGAAGAAGTGTCTGTCAGCCAAGTAATTCTGGCTGTATTGTTGCTGACCTGAGAAACCGAAACATTGGAAATTATCGGGCCTGGGAGAGTCGAAAAAGTATAATAATTTCCGGAATTATCATCAGTGGTTTCATTAGTGCTCGGATCTTCTGATTTTACCGAAAAATAATATTCAGTATTTGGCAAAAGATTGGTCAAAGTCACTGAATGATTCTCGGACATCGTCGGTACATTAATATAAGTCAAAGAAGAAGTTGTATTTCCATAACCAACAGTTGAATCGGCAAATTCGTCAGTAGTCCAAGTTATGGTTGTTTGAGAAGTATAAACATCAGTGGAAGTAACATTGGAAATGCTCGGCGCCGTAACATCAGTGCCTCCTCCTCCTTCGCCGGAATCTTGAATGCCGTTTGCTTTGCCGGTAACAGCATTGGAACGATAAGAAATATTATTTAAAGAATCGTAAGCAAAAACTTTGTAATAATAAAGAACATTGTAATCCGGAGTGGTATCTGTGTAATAATTTGTTTCTCGATCAGCAATGGTGGTGACTTCGATGAAATCATCATCATCATTGGTAGTTGAACGTTGAATGGAATAATGATCAAATGTTCCTTGAGGTGGAACTTCAACCACTTCCCAGGCAACAAAAAGACGATATTCATTCGGGACAATTCTGACATTTGAAGTATCTTGACTCATAATACATTCCGGAGTTTGAGGCGTGGTGACCGAAGCAGTGGCGGAAACATTTCCTTTGTCATCTTTGAATTTGACATAAACAATATCAGGATCTTCTGCCAAGGTAATAGTTGAAGCAGTATTGTAGGTCTGGTAGCTGGCGCCGGAAAATCCGCTGTCCAAAGAAATCATCATATAACCTTTAACTCCTGACTGCATCGTGCTGTCGGTTACGGACAAAGTTAAAGCGGCTTCATTTGCGTCATACTGCGCTGAAGCATTGACTTTGATTGACGGCGAAGCCGGATTCACGGTATCCAATTCAAATGTTGAAGATTCCAAAGTGGCGGTGTTGTAAACCAATTCAAGATCATCGGCCGTGACTTTGATTTTCATTCCATTGGCAGTGTAATGATTGTTGTAATCTGTTTTGGGATCCCAAGTGCCGGTGTAAGTCGTCCAATCAGTGGCCGGAGAAGTGGCTACATTTTTCACTCCTTCGCCAACAGTAGTGGTCGCCTCTTGCCATTGCGAACCGTCCCAATATTGAAATGAAATTGTTGTTTTGCCTTGATGGGCTTCTTCGCCATCATTGGTGTCAGTGTCGCGGACTTGATATGAGATATTTACCAAACCGTCTGATCCTTGAGAAGCAGTCAAACTTTGAAGTTCAGGCGGACCATTGATTGAATAATTTACGGTAAAATCATTAATTGTTGGACTTGTGCCATTAACCGTGCTTTGCAAATATGTTTCCACTTCGCACCAACGATTGATTCCCGAAGTGATATCAGCCGGAGAAGAAGTGTACCAATCAGACCATGTTGCCGCGGACAAACCGCCTTCAGTGGCAGCAGTGCGAGTTCTGAATTTAACCAAAGTGCCGGAAGGCACAGTTGAATTCCAAGAAATCGTGTTCCAACCTGCGTCGCCGCCGGCGTCCTTTTTGAGATTAGTGATATTGCCAATAAAAATAAAAGGATATTTATAAAAATCAGTAGTATTTCCTCCTCGCAAAGCGTAAATAGAAGCTCCATCATAAACTAAAGATCCTCCTGCACCAACCGTACCGGTAATGGAAGTCATTGCGCTCCAAGAATTTCCTAAAATATTATAATAATAAGAATCAGTTGAACTCCCTCCGCGCAAAGCGTAAATATTTATTCCATCACTAGCCATAGATCCCCCAATACCAACCGTACCGGTAATGGAAGTCATTGCACTCCAAGAATTTCCTGAAATATTATAACGATAAAAATCTGTGGTACTATTTCCGCGCAAAGCGTAAATATATATGCCTACTCTAATTAAAGATCCACCGGCATCAGCGCCTCCTGTAATTTCCGTGCCATAACTGACAGTCGGTACAGTGGCAGTGTATTTTCGGACCAAAACTTTTCCCGGATAATTTGTCGTGGCATAACCATGATTATTGTATAAATCTGTAATTTCCGGAGCAGTTAATGCCGTATTATAAATCTCAATATCATCAATCAAGCCATTCCATTTTAAACTGGCCAACACTAAATCATAACCGAAAACTGTGTCATTTGCGTTGCTAATACACCAACCTGTTGTCTGCACAGTAACATCAGAACCGTCCACATATATTTTGTCATAAGTATTATCGCCATTATATGTAAATACCAAATGATGCCAGGTTGACCAATTATAAGTGCCTGATGATATTGAATCGTGTCCACCCTCTCCTCCACAAGCCGGATCAGCACTGTATCTTGTAACCAGCATTTTATTATCACTTGTTCCGACTACAAGCGTGCTTAATCCTATTGATAAAGGAAATTTTAAATGAGAATTTGCTTCATTTCCTTTAACCCATAATGAAGCCGTGTGACTGGTTGTTTTTGTAAGTCCTGCGGGGATCTTGCCAAGATTAACAGAACTGTTCGCGGCGGTAAAATCTATGGCATTGCCGAATTTTCCGCTTGATGTCCAAGCAGCGCCGGCGGAAACCGTTCCGGTATTTCCACCTCCGGAAGTATCATTAGCGACTAATCCCGCACCTTCATCAAAATTCCAAGTTCCTACTGTTCCACTGAGTTCTCTGATAAATGTGTTGGTCGTACTTGAAACTAAATCAGCGGAAGAATTTCCATAATATAAATAAATTATTTTTGTCGAACTTGCCGAAATTGAAGGAACCTTAACCCAAATATCAGTGGTGGCCGTGTTGCAAGTCCCGGGTTCTATCCAATAATTGAGCACTGTTCCATCGGTATCAGTGAATCTCATATCCGCGCAATCATCTTCCATTTTTCCGGCTAAAACCAAAGCCTGAGTATCTAAATCATCAATTTTAAATTGGTAATCAGACAAAGCTCCGCCCGTATTATTGATTGTTAATGGCCATTGATATTGCCAGCTTCCTAAAGTGGAAGCCCAACCGGAAATAGACGGAAAATCCGTCATCGCGCTCCAAGAATTTCCTGAAATATCATAACGATAAAAATCAGTTGTGATTCCTCCGCGCAAAGCGTAAATATATGTTCCGTCATAAGTCAAAGATCCTCCGGCTCCGACTGCAGCAGTAATGGATGTCATCGCGCTCCAAGAATTTCCTGAAATATCGTAACGATAAAAATCCGTGGTACTATTTCCGCGCAAAGCATAAATATATGTTCCGTCATAAGTCAAAGATCCTCCGACACCAGCGTCAATCTCTGTACCGAAACGGGCCGTTGGTTCAGTGGAAGTGTATTTGCGAATACGAAAATTATCAAAAGTCTAACTCATTGAACCTGCAGTGGTCTTGATTCCAAAGAGTCCAAATGTTGCAGGAGTAAAAGTTTGTGAACTGCCAATTTGTGTCCATGACGACAGATCATCCGTCCAGTATGATGTGTATGTTGTGCCAACCCGCCTGATTTTTAGATACGCAAAATCTGCTGAATGTGAAACACCTGCCTCTGTAGGTGAACCTGAAAGCATTTTGCCAAAATGAATCGTCTTGTTTCCATAACCACTATGATACCCCTTACCTACTCTAAAAAAATTGTTACCATCCGTGGAACCTCCCATACCCCATATTTCATAATTAGCGACTCCTGCGGCATTAATTTCTAAAATAGCCTCGAAATCCCCGTCTGGAATGGTTGTCAGTCGTAACTGAGAAAAATTATAAGTGCCCCCGTACATATCACTTGATGCTGTAGTAAGTGTCATTTTTCCCGAATTAGTTATTTCGGAATATGTATTTGCGCCATTTCCATTATTTGTAAATGTCCATCCGGATTTTAATACTCCGTCTTCAAAATCATCAAAAAATACAAAAGTATCATCACCACTAGCGGCATTTTCCGCTTCGGCATTTCCATAATATAAATAAATTGTTTTTGTTGAACTTGCCGAAATTGAAGGAACCTTAACCCAAATATCAGTGGTGGCGGTATTGCAAGTGCCCGATTCTATCCAATAATTAAGAGCAGTGGTTCCGTCAGAATCTATAAATCTAATATCCGCGCAATCATCTTCCATTTTTCCGGCTAAAACCAAAGCCTGAGTATCTAAATCATCAATTTTAAATTGGTAATCAGACAAAGCTCCGCCCGTATTATTGATTGTTAATGGCCATTGATATTGCCAGCTTCCTAATATTGGAGCCCAGTTAGAAATAGACGGAGAATCCGTCATCGCGCTCCAAGAATTTCCTGAAATATCATAACGATAAAAATCAGTTGTGGTTCCTCCGCGCAAAGCATAAATATAATTGCCAACACGAACTGCCGCTCCACCGTTATTAATTGCTCCCGAGGCGCCAGTTAAAGACGACCAATCACCACTGAAAGCATTACTAAACGCAGAGTCAGCTAATTTTAAATCACCCGGAGTTGTTGCAATATCAACATCTGTTTTTGTACCCGCGTTCCAATCAGATTGAGAAGTTACTGTCCAATCATAAGTTGCTGCTTTTGAAAAATGAGGAAAATATTGCACGCTGTTTGTAACAATCAAAGCAATGCAAAAAATAATCGCGATTGTTCGATTGATATTTAATTTCATCAACGATCGGCGAAATTGTTTTTGCAAATCAAAATATTTTTCTTTCCAATCTAAATTCTCCGACGCTTCAGTCGGAGCCCCGACTCTTTGGCGTCGGGGTTTTATTTTTATCAGTGTAGGTTCGGCGATTGATTTTATATACCAACCCGAACAAATTTTTTTGCAAGATTTATCTCTTTTTATATGAATCAAACAAAAAAATCTAAATTCTTTTAAAAATTTAGATAATAAAATATTCCCCTGTTTATAAAGGTAAATTAAAATTTGTCTCAAATTTTCTTTTTTGAGATTCATCATCGCCTATTCAAATATATAAGCAATTATATTTTAATTATATAGCAAAAATGCCGATAAATCAATATAATTTTACTCTTATTTGTTAATAACTTTATCGCTTAAATTAATTTTTATTTAAAAAGGCTTTGTCAATTAAACAAAGCCTTTTATTATTTTATTTTTTGTACAATAAAATAATCAATCCGCTTAAAACCCCCAATATTAAGCCTGAAATTATCCATCCCTGATCAATAGAAAACCGCATTGCCAAACAACCGCTGATTAATAATCCCGAAACACTGCCTAAATTCTTAATCATTTCTTTAAAAGAAAGAATAGTCGCTCGTTCTTTACTGACAATCAATTTATTAAGCAATGTTGCATGGATTGTTTGCTCTGTTCCCCTTCCTAATTCATGAACAAAAAAGAAAAATAGAGCGGAAAAAAGAAAACCATTTGACGCCGTCAACATTAATCCCAATCCGATAACAACGCAAGAAAAATAAATCACTCGTTGTTCATTGCCTAATAATTTAATTAACCAGGGAGATAATAACACGCCAATTAAAGAAGCCAAATAAATACCCGCCATGATCCAGCCTAAAAATAATTTATTGGCGGAAAAATGGACAAAGTACGGCTGCCATTGCATATTGGGACCCTGATAAACAAAAGAACAAATTGCCGACAATACGATCACCAATAAAACATTTTTACTTTTTACTACGCAATTAAAACCGGAAGCAGAAATCGCGCCAATTTGATTTTTTAATCGTTCGAAAGTTATTTTCTGTTTGATCCAATAATTTTCTTTCATCCAGACAATGGCTATTAATCCTAAAATTAAATAAACTAATGCCGCCGCCAACCAAGGCCAAGTTAAATTCTTATTAGCCATTAAAGCGCCGACAAGAACCGCGATTATTTTAGCCCCGATCCTGAAACTGAATACCTTGGAAAAAACTTTTTCCAACTTACCCGTGAACCCAATGTGATTTAAGGAATCAACCAACCAAGCTTCCAGTGCTCCGGAAGAAAAAGTAATTCCGATTGCCAAAATAATTTCAGCCGTAATGAAACTCCAGAAATTAGCGGCCGTAAAATAAACTAAAAATCCAAAACCGACGATAAAACAAGAAATGATAAAACTTTTCTTTCGTCCAAAAATATCAGCCACGATGCCGGTTGGTATTTCAAAAATCGCCAGAGTTACCATAAAAGCGGTATTAATCAAATTGACTTGAAGCAGATTAAGATGATGCGACAAAAGAAAAGTTACGTAAGTCGCGCTTGTTACCGCTTGTCCTAAGGAACTGAGAACTTCCACCAATAAATAAAAATTGATTATTTTTTGTGACATTTCATCCCCCTTTTTAAAGTACCATGCTTTTACACTCGTTAATAAATTAAATTTTAAATTCATAAATTTCAGAAAAATAAAACTCCTTGATTTTTTTCAAGGAGTTTTAAAGATAATGATTAATTTTAAACAGTTTCATTATTGCCAAAACTTATCTTGAAAAAAAATTTCGCCCATAGCGAAAACGGTCCCGCAAGGAACGGAAATTTTTAAATCAAAATAATTGTTGTGACGGCAATTGTTCATAATTTGAAAATAAGCTCTATACTAATATAAGACGTTATTAACCTGAAATTGTGACATTACAACTTCCCCTTTTTTTATTTTATGTTATAATAATGGAATTATATCAATATATATTGTAGTTATATAATAATTTTAAAAATATGATGAATATTCAACCAAAAACAACTTATTTTTGTCTTTCCAATCCGAAAAAAACCAATATTTACAGTCGCGTTTATTTGGCCGAACCTGAGGCCAGATTTTTAAATAAATTCGGACAATTGGGCGCAATGATCAATCTTCATCTTTCTTTATCTAAAGAATACACAATAAAAGAACAAACCGCTCGAACGGCCGAAATTTCCAATTGGGCTCAAAAAATCATAGATTTTTTAAGTGATACTTATTATGATCCGCTAAAATTGACGGTTAATGTTGAAAAAGATTTTGAAGACCTTTTAGGAAAGGTTAATAATTTTTTAAACCGTGAAAAAGCGCGCAACCCTAAACTTTTTGAAGAATATTTAACCGATATGGATATTGATATTGTCATCATTAAAGACAAAGATGTCCACTTTTCTCAAATTGGAGACATTAAAACTTATTTAATTAAAGACGGAAAAACAACAGAATTAGTGGGAGAAAAAAACAGAAATCAGACAAAAAAATTCTTGAATGTAATCAGCGGTTCATTGGATAATGACAATGTTTTATTTTTTGCCAGTGCTGCTTTTTTTGATTATTTTTCTTTGGAAAAAATTACAGAAATTATTGAAGGCAATCCCTTGGCAAAAATTTCTTTAAAATTGGAACAATTGCTTGGCGCGGAATCGAAAAAAGTCAGTTTGCAAAATTTGATGGTTTCCACCCGCGAAGAGACACCTGTTACTGAAACAGTTGAAGTTAAAGAAGAAGAAATAAAAGAAAAAATTGTAAAAACAAAGAAAGAAATAAAAAAACTTGAGCCCGTGATTAAAGAGTCCACTCCTATTATTGCTGTCGAAATCCCCTCTCCGGATATAGAAGGAGAAATAGAAACGGAAAAAGAAATAGATGAAGAAGAAATTATTACTCCTCAAGAAGAAGAAAAAATTTTAATTGATGAAGAAGAAGTTTTAGCTGAGATTAAACCAAAACCAATAGTTAAACCGGCAAAAACCCAAATTAACCCCGCACCTTTCGACGATAATGCTTCGCATCTTAAAAATACCATCACCAAAAGATGCGGGGTAAAATTTCCAACTATTGCTTGGAAAATTAATCCTGAATCATTCAAGAGAAAAGCTTTAATCGGTGTTTTGGTTATTCTCGCAGTACTTTTTGTCGGAAGCTTATTCACTATCGGCAAAAAAGAAATTACCGTTAGCAAAGTTAAACAGCAAAATCAAACAATTGAAGCATTAAAAACAAAAGAATCTGACTTGGCTGTGGCTGAAGTTTATAAAAACAAAGAAACGATCGGTAAAATATTGGATGAAATGAACGAATTGATAAAAAAATTGCCGCAGAAAACTCAGGAACAAAAAGATATTTATAATTCTTATCGCAATAAATATGTAGAAAAACTTAATTCTTTATATCAATTGACGGTTGTGGACAATCCCCTGCTTTTAACCGATTTAACTCAAACAAATAAAGATATTCAAGCCGACAGTCTGACCAATCTGGGAAATAATTTTTATATTCTTAATTCTTCAAATAATTATATTTATTCGTTTGATTATAATAAAAAAGAGACCCAATTGGTCAATAATACTTCAGTAAACACGGGTCTTTTGAAAAAATTTATTCCTTTGGATAACGATGTTTTGATCGGCTGGGACAAGAGTCAAACCATAGCCACGTTTAACACCATTGATAAAAAACTTTCTCCCTCAAAATTGGAGATGAATCATTCATCAAAAATTCAAGACTTGGGAGTATTTAACAATAAACTGTATACCCTTGATCCGGAATCAAATCAAATTTATAAATATTCCAAAACTCTTGATGGTTTTGCCAAAGAAGAATCTTGGATTCAAGATCAAAATATCGCGCTTTCCGACGCCCTGGCTATGACGATTGACAGTTCAATTTATGTCGCGAAAAAAACCGGTCAAATATTAAAATTTTATAAAAATAAACAAGTTGAATTCAATCTGGATGAAATCAAACCCACGCTTTCCATGGAAAATGAAAGAACAAAAATTTTCACCAATGCTGACACAAAATACTTATATCTTTTGGATGGCGCAACTGAACGCTTAATTATTCTTTCCAAGGACGGCAAACTGGTAAAACAATTTACAAGCGATAAATTTGACGACTTAAAAGACTTTATTATCAGCAAGACAGAAGATAAAGCATTTATACTTTCCGGAACAAAAATTTACGAATTTTCTCTTTTGTCCAAATAATCAAGCCTGAAAGGCGCAGATTTTTTGGCTACAAAATAGAGAACCCCCTCCTTTACTCCATCAGAAGTTCGTTGTTTTACGATATTCCGTAAGCGAAGCGGCTTCGCCTTTTGCCTGACAATTATCGAAAGTTTATCGTTGGGATAAAGGAGGGGGTAAAGGTTTTGTAATAATAATAAAAACAATCCGTTATTTAGCGGATTGTTTTTATTAACAAAACTCTTTATTTCAAAGTTACCTTTGCTCCGGCTTCTTCCAATTTTTTCTTCATAGTTGCGGCTTCTTCCTTATTTACTCCTTCTTTTATAACTTTAGGCGCAGCATCAACCATGTCCTTGGCTTCTTTCAAACCAAGTGAAGTAATTTCCCGGATAGCTTTGATAACACTGATTTTATTGCTACCTGCATCGGTAATTTCAACATTGAAAGTGGTTTGTTCTTCTTTCTCTTCGCCTGCATCAGCGGCAACCGCTCCAGCGGCTACGGCAACAGGAGCTTGAGACGAAACGCCGAATTTCTTTTCTAAAACTTTTACTAATTCGGACAATTCAACCAAATTCATTTTTTCGATGGTCTCAACTAAATCTTTAAATTTAGCCGGAACTTCAATAATTTCTTCTGTCATAATTTTAAAAATTAAAGTTAATTATTTATTTCTTAATAACGCTTAAAAGATAAACGAAATTTCTTGTATTACCATTTAATACATAAACTAAATTTGATATCGGGGCTTTAATAGTGCCCAATAATTGAGAGAGTAATTGATTTCTGGAGGGCAATGTGGCTAGAATTTTAATCTGATCCATACTAATAAGCTCTTTATTGTAAATTCCGCCCTGAATGCTTAATTGCTTATTCTTCTTGCTGAAAGCGGTTATTATTTTGGCAGGACCTACTTCATCATCATAACCAAAAATTAAACCTGTTCCGCCTTGAACTTGATCAAGGTTAATATCTTCCAATCCAAACTTTTTTAAAGCTAATTTTAAAAGAGTTTTTTTAGTAACCAAATATTTGAATTTATTGCTCTTTAACAAATTTCTTAATTCAACGATGTCTTTAATTTTCAAGCCGCAATAATTGATAAAAATCAAAGATTTCATTTCTGACATCGCTTCTTGAAGTTGTTTAAGAGATAATTCTTTTTGTTGACGAGTTTTTGCCATAATTGTCTAAATTTATGAGTGTAACGAAATAAATTTCGCTACAATTATGAGCACCCTGCCTCAAATCTCTAGATAAAATTAATCTAAAGTCTAGGATAAGCCGAAGGCGTTTTCGTGAATTAAATTAATTATTTTCTGCAAACTTCCTTCGGATTTGGAGCGCGGGTCGCCATAAAATTAATTAAAAATCTGCATTTTACTGCAGATTGACTCTATCCGTTTTGAACGGATCGAATTATTACCTCGGTAGGTTTGATTAAGCCCCAAAGGGGCACCTACTGTCTGCAGCAATATATTAAATATAACTATAATTATTAAATTTGTCAAAACAGTTATCCACAGAGTAGTAGATTAAAACCCGCTACTCTGTAAAGTATAAAAAACTTATTTGTATCTTAAGGCTTCTAAAGGATCGTATTTTCCTGCTCTTTGGGCCGGATATATGGCGGTTGAGAAACCGACAATCGTAGTTGAAATAATTACTGTAAGCATAAACCAAACTGGAATATAGAAAACATTAACACTCTGAGCGCTGTAAGCCATAGCCATTATATGAAGAACAAAATTCAAAATTTTTCCGCTCAGCCAACCCATTAATAAACCGGCTATACTTCCCAAAAAACCCATAATAGTCGCTTCAAGCAAGAAAAGAGCGGAAATTTCCTTATTCGAAGCGCCAATAGCTTTCATTACTCCGATTTCATTGGTTCGCTCCAATAAAGTGATAGTCATTGTATTAAACATACCAATGGCAGCTACAAGTAAAGCGGCCATACCGAAAATTGCCAACATGATTTGAATGGTTTTAAAAATCTTATTGGCTTCGCTCACCGTATCGCTTAAAGAAGAAGTGAGATAACCAAAATCAACCGCTTGCTGTCTAACTGTTTCCACAAAATCTGTTTTACTGACCATGACTTTTAATTGCTGATAATTTACTATAGGTACGTCTTTGATATCATCTAAAAAAATATAAACAGTGGGGACCGTTTCATCTTCAATCACACCGACTATTTTAAAACCTTTTTCCGAATATTCCGCAACCGCCGGTAATTCCTGATCAGCACCTGTTGTTTCTTGAAAAATATTTACATCTACGGTCTTATTAATTATCTGCTCGGGCGTTAAATTAAAAAGTTTAACAAAAGCAGTAGAACAAATCACTTCTTTGCTGTTTTGAGGCAATTGTCCCACCGGTGGTTTAATGCCTTCCAATGTGAAAAATAATGGTTTAATGCCATAAATTGTAACATTGGCATTCAAATCGGAAAGCGCGGCTTGTCCCATAAAATTAGCAATAGGACTGACTTCAGTGACATTCTCCAATTTGGACATTTTATCAATTAATGTATTATCCAAAAAAATATTTTCCGCGTCAGGAGAATAAATATCAATAGTGCGCAAGCTTTCGGAAGTTGAAATTTGCGCCATTAATAAATTTTGAAGACCATAACCGAAAGAAACAAGCAAAACAATTGTTCCCACACCTACACCAATACCTGCAATAGTGATCAATGTCCGGCCCAGTTTTGTCCGATAATTTCTTGAAGATAAAGATAAGAGGTCAGCAAATCTCATAGGATAATTTATTAAATATTAATTAAAATAATTTCAAGTAAATTTGTGAAGTTATGAGCGGTTCTGTGATTTAATCCGACTCCCCCGGCTTTAAACGGCAAATCAAGATATTTTAAGAATTGCGTTCTGTTAATCATACTTTCTATTCTAAGCCTGATAAATCTGTCCAATCTGTTAATTTGATCCAATGTAAGTTCTCCTTGATATCGATCCAAAAACATTTTTCTTATTTCCACGGCTTTCATGTCGTCTTCGGTCATAGAAACGGTCGGTTTAATTGTTTTATGCAAATTACCCGCTTCCATTAAAATAAATTCTATTTTTTTGGTAAATTCAGTGGCTCTTTGAGCATAAAGTCCGGCTCCGCCTTTTTCAAACGGCATATTTAAATTCTCATGCAATGACTCTTCCGTATATTCGCCTCTTATTCTTTTCTTAATTATTTCTTCTATTCTGGATATTCTCGGTTCATCTAAATAAGTAATTAACCAATTTACCAAAGCCTTGCTCTTTAATTCAATCTCTGAAGATGTCGGATATTTCTGAGCCAAAGAAGATAAAATATCCGAGACCGGTGACTCTTTCGATATAGGCGCTATTTTTTTGCCTGATTCATTCACGGCCACCCTTTCAATACGCCCGTCTCTCATATGAAAAATTCTATCAGCCTTGGAAAGATAACTTGGATCATGAGTAACCAAAATAATGGTTTTATTATATTTTTTATTTAATTCGTCCAATAATTCCATGGTAACTTCCGCGGATTTTGAATCAAGATTACCAACCGGTTCATCAGCAAAAATTATCGGCGGATCAGTCATTAAAGCTCTGACAATGGCCACTCTTTGTTGTTGACCACCAGATAAGCTTAAAGGCAAACGATAAGTACATTGTTCAATGCCAAATTGTTTCAGAAGTTCTTTCGCTCTTTGAGATCTTTCTTTTACTTTAATATTTTTAAAAATCAAAGATAAACAAACATTATCTAAAACGGATAAAGAAGGAATTAAATAATAAGCCTGAAAGATCATTCCGGTTATATCCTGATGGAATTTAACCAATTCTTTGGGAGATAATTCCGAAAGTATTCTGTTGGCTACTTTGATTTTTCCATTCGTTGGTTTTTGAAGGCCGGCCATGCTGTATAAAAGAGTTGACTTACCGCAACCTGAAGGACCAAATATTATAATATATTCTCCTTTATAAATAGATAAACTATTATTGGCTAAAGCAGTAAATTCATTCGTCTTGCCCAAGTTATAGACAACCGTTAGATTTTCTACTTCAATAATTGGCTCCATATTTTATTATTTAAAAAATTATCCTATTTTATATAATATTTAATTTTTGATTTATTTTTTTTACCACCTCTTCAAGCGTCCAGTCACTCTTTATGAGAAAATCAGAACGATTTACCTTCATTGATTCAGATATAGTTTCCGAATCACTTAAATTCGTCAATAAAAGTATAGGTGCGTTTTTTCCCCATTCATCTTTTTTTAATTTTTCAATTACGGTAAAACCATCCATTATCGGCATAATAATATCAAGCAAAATTAAATCCGGATGTTTTTGTAATGCGATATCAAGTCCTTCCTGACCATTTTTTGCTTCAAGCACGACAAATCCTTTGCGATTTAATTTAATAATAATTGCGTCACGAATCGCCGGTTCATCCTCAATAACAAGGATAACATATTTGGAATCAATCATAAATTTAATTTCATGAACTTATATTATTATAATAACATTATTTTAATAAATTTTCCATGTGGATAACTAATTATTTTAGAATTTAACCCCGACATTCTTCATCCATCCGAACGTCTGTTGGAAGTTCTTGAAGATGAGCTCGGTCACGGTCAATCTTTTTTGAGGGGTCAGCAAAGTATTGGTCGTTGATTGAGTTTTGTTGCCCGAAGAATCATCGGAGATGACTCTGAATCTGTAAATCGCGCCCGGTTTGAACGAAGTAATAACCACCAAGTGCTCTTGTCTCAGGCTGATGTCTTTGGTCATCTGGACAATCGGCGCGTCATTGGCAAAGCCAACCTGGTATTCAACCTGCGAAGTTGAAGGTTCGTCGGTGTTCCAAGTGATAATGGTTTGGACTTCATCGCCTCTTGATGACAAAGCAACCGAGGTTCTGATTTGCGAAATGACTGGCGCATTTTTGTCTTTGGTCGTGGTGAAATTAGGAATCAGGAAAGAATAGTTGTTGCCTTCCAAATCTTTTCCTTCAAGAGAGACATTGAAAGTCGTGCCCGGTTCAAGATTCTTGACTGCGATTTCGTGAGCGACATTGAAATCTGATTTGGTGACAGTCTGGGCTTCGCCCACCGCCAGTTCATTGTTGCGATAAGGGATGAATTTCACTTGCGAATCAGTCGGGATATTTGTTTGCCAAACAAAAGTGGCTGCTCTCTCAGAAATATTTTTGATGGAGAAATTAGTCACTTCGGGCAATTGCGAAGCCGTGGTGAAAGTATATCTTTTTGATTTTGCTTCTGAACCGATAATGCTCTTGGAGCGAATTTGGAAATAGTAATCGGTGGAAGGAGTCAGGTTGATGATTCTGACATTGTGCGTCAATTCTTTTTCGTCAGGTTGGCCAACGACTTGAGAATATGGTTCTGATTTGGTGTCGTCGTAATCAACAACTTTGGCAAAAGCGATTTGAGAATTTGATCGTTTGTTTGTTTTCCATTTGATGGTTGCGTCTGTGGCTGAGATCTCAATCTCAGGAGCGGCTTCAAGCGCCAAGCCGGGCGTGATGTCTTTCAATGTGTTCAAGAAATTCTGGAAGGTTGTTTCAAGAACCGGTCCGGTGACTTGGGTGGATATTTTTCTGGCTGCTTCCATGGCTGTAACAAAGTTCTGATCTATGGCGGTGACAGGAGTAACAGGAATTGGAGTCGGTTTTTCGGGTTGAACCGGTGTTTCCGGAGTGACAGGAGTTTCAGGCGTAGTTTCCGGAGTCGGAGTGGTTTCGCCCGGTACACTTAAAGTGGTGAAGACGGCATCAGCGCTTTGTTTGAGATTGCCTGAAGCATCTTGAGATAGGACTTTGATAATGATAGACGGTATTCTTTGTTAAATCAGAAAGAGTAACTTGATGAGAAGTTACAAAAGATGACAAACCAACATATTGAGTGTCAGTATAAGTTGAAGTCAAACCATAATCTACTAAACTGTTTGCTTTTTCATTGGTTGCCCAACTGATGGTGGCTGAATTTTCAGTAATATTAGAAGTTAAAATATTACTGATTATAGGCGCAGTTTCATCTATTAATATTGCTGTGCTGCCTCCTCCTCCTGAGATCACTCTGATTTCCTGAGAAACATATTGAGGCGTAAAAGTATAGTCCTGGCTGACGGTTTCAAGATCAGCCGCATTTTTTGATTTGATTCGATAATGATAGACTTGTTCCGTGGTCAAGTCCGTCAAGCGAACCACGTGTTTGGCGGTTAAGGTTGAATCCAAATCGCTTGAAGTTCCGTAAGCATCGGTTAAACCATATTCAATTTGAGAAGTGGCGGAATCATCAGTGGTCCAAATTATGGTGCAAAGCGTTTCGGTCGGATATGAATTGACGGCGGAAATAACCGGGGCAGTGGTGTCAGTCGGCGTCGGTTCTTCTTCCGTGGTGAAAGTATTCATTATTCCCCAAGTGACATGATCATAGGTGTCTTTGGAACGAGTGCAATAGTAATATGTGGTTTCGTAAGGAAGATCTCTTAATTGAACCATATGGGATTTATTCAAAACAGTGTCTTCGGTTGTATGATCAGATAAAGTTGCGCAAGAATCGGCATGAACAGTGCCGTAATATACTTGGCTGGTGGCATATTTGTCAGTGGTCCAAGTGATTGTCGCTTCAGTGCCGACCGCTGACGGAGATTGAGTTTGTTCTCCTGAGATTTCAGGATTGGTGTCAACTTCAGGCGGCCAATAGGTAAAAGAATATTCTGAGGAGATAAGGGGGTTGCCGGCTGCGTCTTTGGAATGAATGCGATAATAGTAAGTGGTTAAAGAATTAAGTCCGTAGAGATTAACAATATGAGAAGAAGTTTGAGTGTCATTGCCTTGAATAGCGGTGTATATGCCTGAGCTGGTTCCATATTCGACGTGAGAATCAGAAGGTTCGTCAGTGGACCAAGTGAATAAAGCATAACCGTCATGAGAAGTGACAACCGGAGTGCCGCCGGTTAAAACAGGCGCCGTGTCATCTTCCGAGGCCGGTTGATAACTGGTCGGATCGGTATAGCTCGGGGGTGATTCTTTGGCCGCGTTGTCAACGGAAACAATGTAATACCAATATGTTATGTCCGGATTAAGATTGGTGTCTGAGAAATAGTCCTGATTGGCATCGCTCAAAGAAGCGCGGCGAGTAAAAGTGATACCATCAGTGGATCGATAAATATCATATGAAGAAAAAGTTGAAGTCACATCGTCTAAATCAATCGGGTTCCAGGTTAGGGTTAAGGTGTAGATATCATCGTATTCAATGGAAGCGTCGGTCAGTCTGACTTGAGTCGGCGAATTCAAACCCGGCGTGGTGCAGGAGAATTCAACTTTTCCCTGCGGATCCCAAGAATCCCAATCAATATTGCTTGCGTCATCTTTGGCCACGACGTAAAAAGTATTTGTTCCTTGCATGGTCGCGGCTGTGATCGCGCCGGTGGAAGTGGCGTTGCCAAGCCAAACTGAATTTGAAACATTCGGTTCCTGATTAATGGAATAATAGTAACCTTCAATGTTGCCGGTAAAACTGGCCGGAGGATCCCAAGTAAAGGTGAATGCGTTAGTGGTTGAAGAAGCATTGTCAACGCTCAAATTTTGAATCGGTCCGGGCGCTGAACCGGAGAAATAGTACAAAGCCGTGGCCGGATACGAAAAGTTTCCGGCATTGTCTTTGGCTGTGATGTAGAAAATATTTGAACCATTTTGATAATGAATCAAATCAGGATCTTGAATGGTGGTAATGGAAGTGTTGGTGATAAACTTACCGTCGTTGTTGCAGCGGGAATCAGAGTGGAAGGCAGTATACAAAGTGGCATTTTGTTCAGCTGTCACGCCGGTTTTGTAGCAATAACCGTTAAATCCCGAGTTGGCGTCAGTCGCCTCTTGCCAAATAAAAGTGAATGAATCAGTGGCGGCATAACCTTGAGGAGAGACAGCGATAAAGGTCGGAGTGACAGGCATGGTGGTGTCAAATTTGTAAGTGAAAATTGTGGAAGGATCTGATTCGTTATTGGCATTATCTTTCGACTTGATTCTGAAATAGTAAGTGCCGGTCGCGGTTAAAGTCGGTGATTCGTAAACTCTCAACAGATCAGTATTGCCGTTAATCCAAGTTCCGGAAACTTCGGGATCAGCGGTGGAAGTAGTGCCAAAGTAAACCCAATAACCGGCCACGCCAGTGGCTTGTTCGCCATTGCCCGTATCAGCTTGATCAGTGGCGGCGCCAAATTCAAAATATGGTTTGGTATGATTGTACCAAGAATTTGTGACAATAGGGGTAGCCTTGCCATTGTCGGAATATCCGGTTGCGGCAACAGGATCGGTTGGAGGCAAAGTATCGTAAATATATCCCAAATCAATTGAATCAAGCTCCACTTTTTGCGTGCCATCGGAAACGAAGAAGGATTTGAAATAGAAAGTGCCGATTTCGCCGGGATGAATATCGCTGGCAAAAGTGGAAATATTAGTGTTAACATCAGCGGCAGTATTTGTCTGAAGCAAACCTGAAGCGACTTCCCAATCTCCTGAACCTGAATTGTACCAATACCAATCTGTGTCATTGTTGGAAATCTGATATTTAACGCTGCCGGCATTATCTACGCCAAGAGTTTGGGCAAAGGAAGAAAGGCTGACATAAGGCTGGCCTGTGTTATTATTAACGATTAATTTGGCGACTTCAGTAGAAGGCCAAGCAACAGCGGTTTCGGAACCGACAGTAGATACAGGATCAGTTGGAGAATAATTACGAATAATGAAATCATCATATTGCATTGTGCGTCCATAAACATTAGCTCCCATACCGACATACCCTGTAGAGTAAGTATTGTCAGTTATATCAATTTTTAAAACTCCATTATGGTAAACCTTAATTGAATTGCCGGCGCAAATAACTTTAGAATCATACCAAGTTCCGGCCGCAACAGTGACAGAAGCACTGGCAATTGATGTCCTTGAACCATTAACCACTTTGTATAAATCCACCGTACTGCCACTAGTATAATAATCTAAAAAATAAAGATTATTGCCGCTTGCTCTAAAAGTAGCGCCGCCACCACGATCAGAAGTTAAAACAAATCTATTTTCATAAACAAAATCAGAATACTGTCCTCCATTATAATAAGAATAACCGGATGTGTGGCCATAATTTTCTACAATTTTGCCTCCTTTAATAACATTGGTTCCTCCGTTATAATTGACAAAATTACTCGCCGATTGGCCAACTGTTTCATTCTCAAAATTCAACACAACCATAGTATCGCTTCTGTTACTCGCCACACCCGCTCCTCTATTGCCATGATACATATAAATTGTTTTTGTTGAAGAAGCGGAAATAGAAGGCACTTCAACCCAAATTGTAGCTGTTTGAGCCGCAGAATCATAAGATTCAATCCAATAATCAAGCTCTGTATCAGCATCTGAATCAGTAAATCTGATATCTGAACCATTTGAATTGGCGTGAGAAAAATCAAAATTTAAAGCAGTTAAACTAACTGAAACTTGATAATTAGTTAAAGCTCCGCCGGTGCTGTTATTGATTGTAATTGCACGCTGATATTGCCAAATTGAAGGATAAAGAGATTGAGATGATTGAACAGTTAATATTGGAGGAGTGGCTCGTCCCAAATTATAATGAGCCGTAACCTCTCCTTGACTTAAAGCTTTGTTATAAACTCTCACCTCATCCAATCCGTTTGGCTTAGTCGCAGAAACACTAGAATCAGTAATCATTACAAGAGGATTTGAATTAGCCGTGATACTCCCGGTACAAGTTAAAGTTTCTCCTACCACCCCGTTAAAATACATATTCATCTGATTACTGCCTAAATTTTTATCATAAGTAGCCACTACATGAGTCCAGGTATTATAGCTTAGAGTAGGAACACCACCGCCAGCCCAACCTCCACCGCAACCACCCACTGTCCATCTCATTCTTGCGTTCCAACCTTCCCAACTAACAACATAACTGCTCGATTTATAAATAATATTTCCCCAATCTGAATAACGACCGGTTGGATAAATCCAAAATTCCACACTAACCGCGTCAGTCGGACTTAATTCAGAACTTGAAGGAACGCTGATATTTTTACTGCTTAAGAAGGACATAGCCGGCCCAACCGGACCATCTCTCAAACTTAAACCTGAAGTCACAGTACCGGTATTACCCTCACCGGAAAAATCATGAGTCGTAGTTATTGAACCATCGTCAAATTTCCAATAACCGACCAAATTTGCTTCCGGCGTATCAGTGGTTGTAAAAGTATTGCTTTGACTGCTGGTTGAAACAATGGCATTGGAATTTCCATAATATAAATAAACTTGTTCGTCTTCAATATATCTGACTTGAGCGGTTAATGCAGTTAAAAAACTGACGCTGAAATTATTTTTGAAAGTTAATTCTTTAGTGTCACCATCAATGGCGGTAATGTAATTTGTTTCGGAATTTGTTGTATCGCGAACCGTGACCGGTATTTCTCCGCTTGGAAAATCAGCCGGATCAGGAAAACCGGAAACGTCATCAACTTTCAATTTATTATCAGTGCCTGAATTTTCCGTGGCCACGCCCCAGAAAGAATAAATATTGGGGAGATTAACCCAAAAAACCGCAGTCTTCGCGGATTGATCATATGATTCTTTGTAATATGAAATTTCATTTGTTGCTTGCGCGTTTAATCTTTCTTGTTCAGTTGCATAATTTGTTCTGGCTAAAGATCCGGTAAATCTAATATCACTGCCCTGCGAATCAGGAATGGAAAAATCAAAATTAGTGGAACTTAATGTTATTTTTAATTGAACATTGGAAGAATCATATTCCAATGCGCTGTTGTCAATTGTAACTTCGTGACGATAGGTCCAATCATAATCATCTCCATCAGTGGCGATCCAATTTGTTCCGGGTATATAATTTTGTTTCAAGCGAGCCATGTTATTATCGGAAGCATCAACCTCAACATTAGCAGCGGCGGTATAATTCGCAGAATTAGAAAAATCCCAAGCCGCAGCGCCGGCAGCGCGCGACATATTCCAAATCATTTGCCAACCCGCGGTGATAATTAACGCGATACATAAAAAAACCGCCACGGCCCGAGTTGTTCCAAACTTGAAATATTGTTGGCGGAATTTTTTTTCTAAAATAAAAAATTGTTTTTGCAAATCAAAATATTTTTCTTTCCAATTTAATTTCTCCGACGCTTCAGTTGGAGTCCCGATCCTTTGGTGTCGGGGTTGTTTTTTTCCACCCGAGGCGGACCAGCCTTGAGCTGGAATTTTTATTTCGTACCAATTAGAACAAATCTTTCTGCACGATTTATCTCTTTTTATATGAATTAAATAAAAAAATCTAAATTCTTTTAGAAATTTAGATAATAGAATTCTCCCCTCTCTATAGAAGTAAAATAAAATTTGTTTTAAAATTTTTTTCTTAAGATTCATCCCCTCTCATTCAATCTATACAATTGATTATACTATAATTATATAGAAAAAATGACCAAAAATCAACTTAATTTTACTCTTGACTGGGGATAACTCCATTGCCTGATTTAACCTTATTTTAAAAGGATTTATTGATATAAATAAATCCTCGGTCTATTGAAATAAATGTAGATTTACTATAATATAATCCTATATG